>JAYPYM010000318.1:0-3992 GCA_038135915.1 Gammaproteobacteria bacterium | reverse complement strand
CCACCAACTCATCATTTGATATCACTTCTTTAGGAGTAAAAAGCCCAGTACCACTAATAACAACCCTAGTCACAATATTTGCCTCTTTTTTTGTTCAATCTGTTTAGGCTGTAAAACTAACTCGACCGGCTGAAAATAACAAGCGCTTTTACATCACCGAATAAGAGCAGCCAAGCAATTTTCAATCGCTTTGCTCAATCGCTTTGCTGATACTGGAAATTTTGTTTTCATCGGTTGTGCATACATTGATACTCTCAATTCCTGAAACCAAAATAGTATTTCTAACCAGCTTTTATCTCTAGCTTGAAACCCACTCAGCAGTTTACTTTTCGTTTCATATTGAACCCACAGTTCGTTTATTTCCTCTGTACTCTTTAAATCCTTCTGAAAATTTTGAGGTAATCGTTCAACTCTCTTGTCAAGCGCCTGCCAATAAATTTCAAGGCGCTCTAGCCATAATGCAGCATTTTCCAAAAGTCTCGAACTCGTTAAATGGTTAATCTGATTAGAAATATCCCCAATGCTTTGTACTACCAGTTTTTGATTCAGCTCTTTTTCAGCTATCGCCCAATGTACACGTATAGCCTGGGCTTGCTGCGAAATTTTTTCTAAACTATCACTCATGATATAAAACTCGACCCCTAATCGTTCAATATTTTTCTCGAACACATTGTTAAAAGAACTAACATCCTTAATTTCTAGCTCATCCGATAAAAACAACCGCTTACACAAAGACTGCTCATACCAAAGCCAAAAAGCGGTTTTATCATTCTCAAAGCATTCAATCCAACAAGAAAGCCATAGTGATTTTACGATGCTTTTTTTGAAACGGTTAAATTGCGGCTTTATACGCAAGGCAAATAGCTTAACACTCGCTTCATATAGTAATTGCTTTGCCTCAACTAGTGAGCGCGTTTCTGTTCGACAAACGCCATCGCTGACCGCCTTTAATGTCGAATACAAATGCCCTTTTTTTTCAGGCAACTCACCTTCACCCGGCCAATCTTGATATACCTGGATTCCACCTGTACCAGCTGATGTACTCTCTGCTGAGGCAGCAAAGTCAGATGCTACATGCTTACTAATTAGACTGTGTTGTAATTCGGCAAGATCATAACCAGCACCCACTAACTTATCGTTTTCATCCAATATTTCAATTCGCATCATGTATTGGTGCTCAATCTCTCTCGGCCACTCAAAACACTCGTGATAATCGCCCTTTAAACGATACGCAAAAGCCTGAAGCGCTTTTTTCAAGGGCATATCAGCACTGAACCCAGCCTGCAGAAACTGTGCGACAAATGGCTTTACCGGCATCCAATACTTTCGTTGCCGTTTGGGCAAGCCACGAATCAAAGCTTCACATTTTCCAGCTAATAAACCAGGTACCACCCAATCAGGCAGCCAATCTGGTACAAGAGATAACTCGGGCAATCTAAGAATCAAAGTTACGCCATCTGTCTCATCACCTACTTTAAACCTATATCTTAAAGGTAACCTCATATTTTGATAGGCAATTACATCAGGAAAGTCATCGATATTCTCAGCACCCGACACTGTTTGCAACCAATCTTTATCATAATTTAGAAAACAAGGTTCTTCTTTGACTTTAATTTTCCACCAACTCAAAAAGCTGGCACGGTCATTCACTCCGGAAGGTATACGCTTATCAAAGAAAGCCGACCTTTCAGTTTCAACGGCTATCATATCGGATCTGCGAGACTTCTCTTGTTCATAAGAAATGTCTTCAATCAAGCTCTGGTTATAACTCAGAAAATCCGCTTCCGGTGCTCTTTTTAAGCCAAGCTCTGACAATACTAACGCATAGTGAATAAAGGTTTCCCTAGCAGTCTTAGGGTCCACCTTGCTCAAATTTATCTTTTCACCTCGCATTAGGCTCAGCCCAAGCAATAAAGTCTCTCGCTGCGCAACCACGTAACCAAGCTTTTTATTCCAAGTAGGCTGTGTGTCAACAGTTTTAATTAGATCCATCGTCCAGGGTATCACCCACTCTGGGTCAATCACTGCTAGTTTATTTGCATAAAGCTTTTCAGTTTCGATCATTTCCGCCGCAAACCACCATTTTGGTGTAACTTTAAATAAACCAGAGGCGGGATGAATAAAACACTTTCTAGCTCTAGTACTTAAATACTGCCTACCCTCGTCTTTAACGCCAACCTGCGTACCGTATGCTGATAGCAGCGCTTGATGTAATGAACGATAGTCAGCTTTCTCTGAATTAAATGAAAGCTTTAACTCTATTGAAATAGACTTTAGTTGCCGGTGTGTTTCTCGCCAAACCAACCATCGTGGATAACTAACAAAATGCTTTTTACAAAAATCAACAAATGCGCGCCTAGATAAGGACTGTCGACAGCCTTCTAAAGCATGCCACATATTAATATCAGACAAGAAATCAGACTTCTTATCATTCCATTGGGAATGAACCCGAATCGCAGCATCACGTTGCGCGAGTGGTTTTTCTCTTACATCAGGCACACTAAGCGCGCTAGAGACAATGAGCATTTCTGTCAAGCAACCCAGCTCATTAGCAGCCAATAACAATCTAGAAATCTTAGGATCAGCAGGAATCCTAGCCATCTTTCTTCCAATAGCCGTTAGCCTGTAACGATGCTCACTAACCCTAGATTTCTTTTTTGATCGTATGTAAGACTCTTTTGTTACCGCTCCAAGGGTTTCCAGCAACATATACCCATCGTTTATCATTTTTGGTTCAGGTGCATCAAGAAACGGAAATCTAGTCACTTCCCCCAGCTTAAGGGAAAGCATTTGCAAGATAATACCCGCTAACGAAGTCCGATATATCTCAGGCAAAGTGTATTTTTCTCTGTTTACAAAATCTTCCTCTGAATACAATCGATAACAAACGCCTTCCATCACTCGTCCACAACGACCTGCGCGCTGATTTGCACTTGCTTGCGAAATGGCCTCAACCGGTAACTGTTGAACTTTTTGCCGATGACTATACCGACTGATACGCGCCTTACCAGAATCAATCACATAAGCAATATTGGGTACAGTTAATGAGGTTTCTGCTACATTGGTTGAAAGTATTACCCGCCACTCATTGGCCTTAGGGCTGAATACACGTGCTTGATCCGCTTTTGATAAACGCGCATACAATGGGATAACAACCATCCCAGCAGGACCTTTGCGCCTTAGTAGTTGTGAAACATCTCGTATTTCTCTCTCTCCTGGTAAGAATACAAGGACATCGCCCTTTCTATTGATTTCATTTAGAACATGTATTTCTCGAATAGAATAGAGTATTGCTTCTTTCACACTTACAGAAGCGTCATCAACTTCTAAGCCCTGCACATCGTTCAATTCGCTTGACCAAAAATCTAAGCTTCGATACTCAATTTTAATAGGATACAATCGACCCGAGACTTCAAAGACTGGTGCACCATTAAAAAACTCAGCAAAACGTTGAACATCAATGGTTGCTGAAGTCACAATGACCTTTAAATCTTTGCGTTTGCTCAAAAGGTTTTTCAGCAAACCCAACAACAAATCAATATTTAAACTTCGTTCATGAGCTTCATCCACAACTATCGTGTCATATTCATTTAAAAAAGGATCCTTACTCAGTTCACTTAATAGAAAACCATCGGTAACCAAACGAATATAATTACGATTCGATATTTCTTTCTCAAATCTAACTTGATACCCCACTTTATCACCAAGCTTAGAATCTAATTCCTGAGACAAGCGCTGAGCTACAGATCTAGCAGCAATACGGCGTGGTTGAGTATGGACAATTCTACCAAAAATACCTTGACCAACTTCTAAACAAAACTTAGGAATTTGAGTTGTTTTCCCAGAGCCCGTTTCACCAGCTATCACCACGACAGGCAGTCTTTTAATTGCATCAAGGAGTGCATCCTTTTCTGCTACAATGGGCAAGGAGGGATTGTACTTGATATCTGGCGTACCAGCTTTGAGTGCCTTAACAATGCTTTGCGATGACT
>JAYPYM010000317.1:0-4015 GCA_038135915.1 Gammaproteobacteria bacterium | reverse complement strand
ACACCTTCTAATTTCCTTTTCTAAACCCTCATACACAACTTTCGTTCATAACTCTTCAGCCAGGCATATACTTCCGTCCGTTATCTCTTCAGTAGGTAATACAGATCCATTCAAGGCAACTATCGAAACGGCCGATGCTTTTTATTGAATAAAAACATGCATACTCGACAATGCACTAGGTACCCCAACAATGATTATGCTAAATTATTTTCTTACGACGCATAATTAGGATTCCGCATATTCCTAATGCAAAAGTATATATTGGCATAGGTTCAGGAACAGCTGCCAGTTTTACAATCTGAAGCGATGAATATACTGCTTCGCCAGTAGGATGAGTAGGCTCACTTACGAATACCAAACTCTCACCTAAACCAACTGAAATATCAAATCGAGCATAATTATCATTCAGTACAAATGTATCATCTGTTAAATTAGGTAAAATGACAGAAAGGAGAGAACTGTAATCAGTTTCCAGGGCTGAGCTTTGATCTGTTCCTGCGAACAACGCCATTTCCTGGCTACGAGCAACATCCGAATCTCCAGTATAGTATACAGCATAGTCTCCAGGGGAAAGAGCAATTTTAGCGCCTAACCCATGAATATTCGTCGCAGTCCTCAAGCTGTCACCCAGTACATCATTATCGAAAACACCACCAGGCGTTGGTGAAGAACTAATAGAACTAATGCGAGGCCCTAAGGTGGGACGGGGGTCCCAATCAATTAACTTCGAAGTCGTAGTAGTTTCTATTCCCCATATTAACCCTGCTGCGCCAGAGTCATTCTCTGGTACATAGATCCAATTTGTTTCACTAGCTGCTATTGTACCCTCATAATGACCAGGACCTAAGGCGCTAGAACCCGGTAAACCGCCAAAATCATACATAATTGGAGCAGTCTGTGCTGAATTATGTACACCAAAAATGAATAAAAAAGCAATTGCGAAATAAGATTTACTCTTCATAGTCAAATCCTTAACTAAATAGAACTGTGTACCTTAGGTAGGTTTAAATTGATAGATACTCTAAATCACGTATTTAAACCATACAAGGGGATCTGCATAATTCATCACAGAATGCTCTCATAAAGAGCGCACCATGTTTTGTTGATCGATGATGAGGCATTAGGTTGAATTGTCCCATCTTTAAATCAACCTAATAGAAATGAAACCATTCCTAGAGTAGCCGGGAAAAGATTTTTTTGTTCAAAATCTTCGCGAGATAGAAAACAAGTCCAGTTTTTACGGGAGTGTTGTACAGAATTAAACCTACTATCTTGGTTTGATAGTCATGCCTCGTATACTAGGGCTAAAGAACCACCCTAACATGGTCTCAATTGCAATACCGGCAATGATGCGCAAAGTTTTAGCCTTCCAAAGGAGTGCTCGCAAGTAGTACTATCAAAGCATTGGTATTATAATCTTAAATCAATAAAAATGGTGCTTAAAAATCAACTAAAACTTCCCACTAATGCCTGAGTATTGAACATGAACTTGTTTTCAATATCTTTTCTTCTCTCGCTCAGTTTGAAAGGCGGCTTACTCAAGAGCGAACTCGCGCAGGACTTAACGCTGCTAGAGCTAGGGGTAAGAAAGGTGGTCGTAAGCCTATCACTGTTGATGATCCACGTGTAAAGATGGCAAAAACGCTGTATGAGGATAGGAAGCTTGAAGTGCAAGCCATCTGTAAGCAGATGCAAATATCACGAAGCACTTTCTATCGGCTCGTGAACCTAAAAGAGACGCAGACATGTTAGCAATACAAGGACTGTTTGAGAGCTATCTATATGTATAAAACTAAATTTGGACCGCATAATGGAGATACTTGGGAGGGTTTATGTCAGCAAATCTTCAAGAAAAAGTATGGTGAAGAAGGCTATCAAGAAATGATAGCATCTCCTGGTGATTTCGGTATTGAAGGCTATACAAAAATCACTGGATTAGCATTTCAATGATACTGTCCAGATAAGCATTACACCCAGCATGAGCTATACGAGAAGCAGAGAGATAAGATCACCAAGGATTTGGGTAAACTAAAAAAGTTTCATGCTCAGCTTAAACAAAGACTAGGTGACACACAAATCAAGCAATGGATATTTGTTACACCTGACGTAAATCACAATGACCTATTGGCTCATGCACAAACTAAACTCGAATGGTTGAAATCCTTGAATCTAAGTATTCTAGATGAAGATATAAAAATACTTATTAGAGATGGAGAATTCTATGCTTCAGAAATAATGCATTTTCAAACCATTAACGGTGAAAAGCTGGTTTTCGATGATGCCGTACCTGCATTAAGCTTTATAGGGGAAGGAGAAGATACAAGCGAATACGAAGTCAATATCGATAGAAAAAATAGAGTTCGTTGTGATTATGAGAATAAAAAAAATGAAAAACAGCTTCAAAAAATAAATAGCTCTACTATCAAGAAATGGCTTGAAGGCGAAAGCATTATCAAGAGAATAGAGTCTTCTGCGCCGAAGATATACCACCACCTCGCGAGAGTGATCAGTCAATATGAAGATGAAGTGGATGAATTAAGTGCCACATGGGTGGGTAATGCAGAAGAACTGACCAACAAAGTCCGAGAAAGTTTGTTTGTTCGCTTACAGGAAGAACTTCCAGATATGAGTCCAACAGAGCATCGGAAAATATCAGATCATATGGTCGCTAAATGGATTGCGCTATGCCCACTGGATTATGAGTAGATATGACAAAATTAAGCTTTCATAGACGTCCAATGCCAATTTTCGCTGATTATAGACCACTCTATAGAATGGCTAAGTTTCTCTTAGTTCTGTATTTATCGTCACGTGGCGGTAAAAGCTCTATTATCCGACTTCAGTTGTTCAATTGGGTATTGAAGGATGATCTAAGAAGAAAAATGCTGTCAAAAGCAGCAGACGACGGTAGCTTAGATATAAGCGTATGGGGCCTCGACCCATCTCTCAATAGTGCAATCCAATTTTCGTTGGCAGAGGGTTTGGTTGAGCGTTGTAGCAATGGAGTTTCATTAACGGATTTAGGTAAGTCCTATATAAAAGACCTCATAGACAGAGAGATATTTAAAGATGATGTTGAGTTCTTGAAAGAAATAGGCAAAGACATAACGGAGACAATGGTATCACAAACAAGTGATTCATGGGGTTGATACTATGAAAATTAATGCGCTTAGAATTGAGATTACTACGACCAAAGGAGAATATGGATTTTTCTGTGACTTTTGTCATGGACTAAATATCATCCGAGGAAACAACTCTTCTGGTAAGAGTACGTTACTAAACGCAATGACTTATGCATTTGGAATGGAAGAAATTCTTGGAGGTAAAAATCAAAAAACCCTTCCGTATGCGCTTAAAGACTATATCCCACAAGATAGTGAAAAATTACCAATCGTAGACTCAAACGTTCAAATTGAGATTGAGAACAGAGAAGAAAAAATAATTACTCTAAGAAGAGCTATAAAATCAGATGAAAAAAGTAGCAAACTAATAGAAATAATTGATGGGCCATATCTTACTGGTGAAGTTTCTAATGTAAGCCCTCTCCCAACATTCGTGCATGATCCAGGATCGGCCAAATCGGGAAAAGCAGGCTTCTTCAAGTTTCTTGAAGACTTCATGGGGCTAACATTACCAAATGTTCCTGGAACACATGCCAAAGAAGTTAAGCTATATATACAAACTCTCTTTTCTGTATTCCTAATTGAACAAAAGAGAGGCTGGACAGACTATATAGCGAATATTCCTTACTTCGGAATAAGAAATGGAAAGAACAAGGTAATTGAGTATATTCTTTCATTGGATGTATTTGAAAATGATCGAAGAAGAAACGAGCTAAATTCTGAATCGGTCGAGCTTCATCAGCTATGGGAGTCCACTCGATATAAAATAAAACTTATTGAAGATAGTAATACAGTTGCAGTTAAAGGAATTCCTTTAAAGCCGGTAACGGATTTTGGTAAAAACCTTGTTTCCGTAAATAAATTGCATGGTGATTCAGAATTAGGGCTAGAGG
>JAYPYM010000316.1:2093-4049 GCA_038135915.1 Gammaproteobacteria bacterium | reverse complement strand
AAAATCAGTTCGTGACACAGATTTTTACAGGCTTGCAAGTGGTTTCATTGATAGCAATGTTCTTCTCTTGCTCATGGCATCTGAGCAAAAAGCGATGGTTGGTTGGGTTAATCAATTTGTTTGTCACGCTTTGTTTTTCACTCCCCTTTATTGGTGCGGTTCTGTTTTTAACGTAAACTGGCAGAGCGCATCTATAGAATTGAAGGTTGGCAGCGATAATGATCAAATCAGCTAGGATCTAAATCTTTATTTTCGTCATTCAAATGTAGTTGAATTGGAACTATTCCATCAAAAAAACATCCAAACGCCCATATCGTCATTCAAGCCGGGTAAAACAGTGTACCGCTGATATACTTACTGGGCTGGAGTTGAATGCTTCTGAGGTTGCCGAATGAATTGTTTTTATGCAAGTAAGGACAAATTAGGCAAGAAATATGAACTGCGAAAAGGAAAGTGTAATGAAGAAGAACTTGAAGAAAAATTTTACTGGCGCTGCTATGGCAGTTGCTGCTGCTGCAATGGTTGGTTGCATCCATAATGGGAAAAGTGCTGCTACATCTGCCAGTGCTTCTGGAACGACTGATCTAGTACACTGCTATGGCGTGAATATTTGTAAAGGCCACAATGATTGCGGAACTGCAAAAAATTCTTGTGCCGGACAAGCATCCTGCCATGGTACTGGCTTTGTCGGCATGCCAGCTAAGGCTTGTGCAGATGTGGGTGGGCAGCAAAAAGACAGTTGGAAAGGCACTATATCTAAAGCAGATCTCATTAAATGCAATGGCGTGAACGTCTGTAAAGGTCACAATGACTGCGGCACTGCAACTAACGCTTGCGCAGGACATGCTTCTTGTAAGGGCTCAGGTTGGGTGTATGCACCTGAAAAAGCTTGTAAAGACATTGGTGGAAAGGTTAAGTCATAAATCCACTTCAATCTGGTTAATGCCTAACATTGATATTTAACCCTTTGCAGGGTTAAATATCAACTTTTCATTTTTTAGGTTTTCTTAACAATGGATGCAACATTTTTAGGTTTTGGTCTGGGACTGCGCGGAGAGCATTTTCAGGAAGTGCTAGAGGATCCGCCAGAGATTGTGGATTGGTTTGAGATTATTTCTGAAAACTTTATGGTAGAGGGTGGAAAGCCAAAATACTTTCTTCATGCTATTCGGGAGAGATACCCAATGGTCATGCATGGGGTTTCCTTGTCGATAGGGTCAGTGGATCCGTTAGATATGTCTTATCTAAAGAAACTAAAAAAGCTTGCAGACGAGATTGATGCCCCCTGGGTGTCAGATCATTTGTGCTTTACAGGTGCTGATAGCACGAATACTCATGATTTATTGCCTTTACCCTATGATCCATCTGTTATTCAGCATGTTGGGAAAAGAATTAAAGAGGTGCAAGATTATTTAGAGCGGCCTTTTTTGCTTGAGAATGTTTCTAGCTATCTCGATTATAAAGCATCAATGATGACTGAGTGGGAATTTTTAAGTGAAGTGGTTGAGTATGCAGACTGCCAACTCTTGCTAGACATCAACAATATCTTTGTCAGCGCTCGTAATCAATCATTCGATCCGAAGGAATACTTAGATTATATTGACCCGAAACGTGTGAAACAATTTCATTTGGCAGGGCATACAGACAATGGGACGCATATCATTGATACCCATGACCACCCTGTTGTAGAAGGAGTTTGGTCATTATATCGACAAGCATTAAGGCGGTTTGGCCCGATTAGTACGATGATTGAGCGTGATGATAATATTCCGGAATTAAAGGAGTTATTGCGTGAGTTAAGTATTGCAAAAAATATAGCCGAAGAAGAACTGGACACTTTGGAGCCTGCTTAACGATGAATTTAGAGCATCTATCACGCATTCAGCGGGGCTTATCTCGATATATGCAGGGCTTGGACAGTGATATTCAAGCATCGATCGCTGATCAGGGGCCAAT
>JAYPYM010000316.1:0-2083 GCA_038135915.1 Gammaproteobacteria bacterium | reverse complement strand
AATCAGTGTCGAACAGCGATTGAGTATTTATCGGAACGCTTATCAGATTCGATTAAAAGGCGTGTTAGAAACAGATCATGAGCTACTTTCGTTTTATCTAGGCGATGAATTATGGGATCAAATGGTGACCGGCTATATTGCATATGCACCTTCAAAATACCCTTCTCTTAGGCAGTTTGGCGATCGGTTGCCTGAGTTTTTAGCAAATACATTACCTTTTAATCAACATCCTGTTATTGCAGAAATCGCCTTCTTTGAGCGCCGACTCATTGATTCATTTGATGCAGCCGACGCGCCTCGTTATCAGCTGGAGCATTTGCAAGCGATTCCAGAAGATGCTTGGCCTTCAATGTCATTAAAGTTTCACCCTAGTGTGCAAGCACTCTCATTTCACTGGAACACTGTGCTCATTTGGCAGCGCTTAAAGGCAGAGCAACCCCCAGTTCAAGCTATTGAACAAGACAGTGATTGGCTTGTTTGGCGCAATGCAGAGCGTTTAACCGAATTTCGTTCAATAGACCAGATAGAAGTTGAGCTCATTCGATTCGCCCAAGCTGGGCATGATTTCAGTGAGATTTGTGAAAAATCACTAGATTATTTTGACGAGTCAGAAGCGTTAAACAACCTAGTGCCTTATTTGATGGCTTGGATTAACCAAGGCCTGGTTTCGATGATTAGTTGGACTTAAGTGTTCTGACAAAAATCTCTTCCTAACATTATATTTCATCCTTTCTAACTATTTTGGGCGCAAAGTTACATTTGTATAACAATTGTTTACAAACCTTTTACCGAAAGTAGGTATGATGTAACCACCTTATAATACTATATTGACACAATTTAACAGCAAGGGCTTACACTCATGGGTAACACAAATAGCGTTCAATCTCGTTCACCTTCCTTCGTGCAACGGCAGCAGCACCGTCCTACACAGAGGAGTGGTGGAGGATTCTTCGGTTGTTGTAAAAAAGCTGACGAAGCGGTCATTGATACCAGTACACCAAGCCAACCTGTGGATACCAAATTAAGGGCTGTTCCCAATTCTGCTGCTAATAAAGACTTTCTTCCAGTGCCGGTGGAAAAGTTGCCGTTGCCAGTTACTGAAAGTGTTGAATCTAGCCCTGTGGCGCCGCTAGAAATAGACGAAACGCCAGCGCCTGTTGAAAAAAATCACTGTTCTTTAATTGGTAGTCCCGGTAATCAAGAGTGGTACACTTTCAATAAGCCAGATGTGGTTGCAGAGGTTCGTCGAGAGTTTCATGCAGCAAAAGAAAATGGCGAGTGGATTAAACAAGATGCAGGCTTAGTCCAGGGAATAGCATTTCCAGATAACGAAGGTTTAGAAGAATCGATGTGGGATTGTATGAATGAATACTTTAACAGCATGTTTTATGAAGGTACTTTTGGTGATAAACAAATGCCTGTGAAAGACTATTTCGGTGAACTGACAATTGCTATTCAAGAGTTTAAAAACGAAAGTTATAACGCCGTGCTGCATTTTGACCCGCCTAGTGAAAGTATGTTTAATCTCGTGGTACCCGTATCTGATATAAACGATGGAGATGTTTTAGGTACCCGATATGCAAAAGTGGATAAAGATACAGGAGAGGTTACGGGCTATGAATATCCGCCTGTAGGGGGCTTTGGTGTACATCCGGAGCAGTTATGGACAAAATCTACTGGAGGAGGAGCTGCCTATCATAGCTCGCCACCTAGAACCGAGGAGACTGGTCAATGGCCTGCTAACCCAGCTAGCATGAAAGATGGGAGAGTAATTTGTGTTGTAGGTGCGCAGAAAAAAGAGGGAATAAAAGCTGATCTCGCTTGGGATAAGCTTCACCGAATTCTAATGATCCAACATGCTTTAGGTGATGCTGGAAAAGAAAAATCTTTGGAGTGGACTAGAAAAATTCAAGCTACCAATAGTTTTCCTGAGCTACATGAAGTGACTCGGAGTATGCTAGTTGAGGAAGCGAGTAGTCTGGATGAGTATTATGCGCTACCTGATAATTTTGAGGAATTCAGCTTAGAAAATAAGAAAGCATTGGAAAATGCTATTATCAGAGAAGGCCAATATCGCGAATTA
>JAYPYM010000315.1:0-4100 GCA_038135915.1 Gammaproteobacteria bacterium | reverse complement strand
AGGGATGACTGGTGGGTTTGCATATGTGCTCGATCTTAAAGGTGCATTTGCAGACAAATATAATCACGAGCTTGTCGATATTACCCGTTTGCACTTAGAAGCGCTAAACGGCTATAAGAATCATTTGTTTAAAGTCATTGAGGAGTTTGTAGTTGAAACTCACAGTGCTTGGGGGCATCAAATTATCGATAACTTTGATGACTATATTGGTAAGTTTTGGCTTGTAAAGCCTAAAGCGGCGCATCTTGATAGCCTGCTTAGTGCGACACGTGCAAGGCCTGAGTGATCTTACTGTTCACTCAATGTGTCTATGTACAGCGAAACGATCCAAGTAAAAAGCCAATTGAGGCTCGGCGGCGTGAGTACGTTGAAATTTATAATCCTTTTCAGGCCGATCAAGCAGCAGCTCAGTCTCATCGCTGCTTAGATTGCGGTAACCCCTATTGCGAGTGGAAGTGCCCTGTTCATAACTATATACCTCGATGGCTTCAAATGGTTGCTGAGGGGAATGTGTTAGAAGCTGCTGAGCTATGCCATGAGACAAACTCGTTGCCTGAGGTTTGTGGTCGGGTTTGTCCTCAAGATAGGTTATGTGAAGGTGCATGTACTTTAAATGATGGCTTTGGAGCCGTTACCATTGGCTCAGTTGAGAAGTATATAACAGATACTGCTTTTGCATTGGGTTGGAAACCAGATTTAGGCAATGTAGTTGAGACTGGCAAGCGTGTTGCAATTATAGGGGCTGGTCCAGCTGGCCTGGCTTGTGCAGATGTATTAGTACGAAATGGCGTTAAACCAGTTGTTTTTGATAGGTACCCTGAAATTGGCGGTCTGCTTACTTTCGGGATCCCAGAGTTCAAGCTTGAAAAATCAGTCATGGCCAAGCGTAGAGAAATATTTGAGGGCATGGGGGTTACTTTCCGTTTGAGTACAGAAATAGGGGTAGATATCGGTATTGAGGCCTTATTATCTGACTATGATGCACTGTTTATGGGTATGGGTACTTATAAGTACATGAAAGGCGGGTTTCCCGGAGAGCAGCTGCCCGGAGTTTACGAGGCACTCCCTTATTTGGTTTCAAATGTAAATCGCAACTTAGGTTTTAAACAGAAAGAAGAGCATTTTATTAATCTTCAGGGTAAGCGTGTTGTTGTGCTAGGTGGCGGTGATACTGCGATGGACTGTAATCGAACAGCAGTTAGGCAGGGTGCTGCTTCGGTGACTTGTGCATACCGTAGGGATGAGAAAAATATGCCTGGCTCTGTCAGAGAGGTTGCTAATGCGAAAGAAGAAGGTGTGCAGTTTCTTTTCAATCGTCAGCCTGTGGAGATCGTGGGCGATACCGAAGGCGGTGTGACAGGTGTTAAGTTGGTAGAAACTTCACTTGGTGAACCTGATAAGCAGGGTCGCCGGCGTCCTCAGGTCGTGGCTGGTAGTGAAACGGTTTTAGAAGCTGATGCTGTTATCATTGCCTTTGGTTTCCAGCCCAGTCCAAGTGGGTGGATAAAAGAGCAGGGTGTGGAGCTGGATGCCAAGGGAAGAGTGGTTGCTGCTGAAAAACAACAGTATTCATTCCAAACCAGTAACGAGAGGATCTTTGCTGGCGGTGATATGGTTAGGGGATCTGATTTAGTGGTTACTGCTGTATGGGAAGGTAGAGAAGCTGCGAAAGGTATATTGGACTACTTAGAGGTATAAATCGCGTGCTGCCGTTGAAGAATGACTTATTTTTGAGAGCTCTAAAGTGTGAGCGCGTGGAGCGAACGCCTGTTTGGATCATGCGCCAAGCTGGCAGATATCTGCCAGAGTATCGAGAGACACGAAAAAAGGCGGGTGACTTTATGTCACTTTGTAGATCGCCTGAGATGGCGACAGAAGTCACACTGCAGCCTTTGGATAGGTTTGATCTTGACGCAGCGATCCTTTTTTCAGATATATTGACGATTCCTGATGCTATGGGGTTAGGGTTGTATTTTGAAGAGGGTGAAGGTCCCAAGTTTAAGCGTCCTCTCGATAATAGAAAAAAAATTGGCGAGTTGCGTGTTCCTGAGGTTCATACAGAATTGGGTTATGTTTTCGAAGCCGTACGATCTATTAAAAAAGCGTTAGCAGGTAGGGTGCCATTGATTGGCTTTTCTGGAAGCCCCTGGACGTTAGCCTCTTATATGGTAGAAGGTCAATCTAGTCGAGATTTTAAGCGTGTTAAAGGCCTTATTTATGATGCTCCAGAAGATGCTCATCAGCTGTTGGATGTCTTGTCGGAAACAGTATACCTCTATCTAAAAGCTCAAGTTGAAGCGGGCGCAGATGCGGTGCAAATTTTCGATACCTGGGGTGGTCAGCTGGCATATGATGCCTACCATGACTTTTCTCTGAAGTATATGGAGCAGATCCTAAAACAATTAGCCTCTGATCCGGTGACTCAAAATGTGCCAACAATCCTATTTACTAAGGGGGGGGCAGTTTGGCTAGATTCTTTGGCCAATTCAGGTGCTTCTGCGCTGGGCTTTGATTGGACAGTGAGCTTTGATCGTGTGCTAAATAAAATCCCTGCTAATATGGCGTTTCAAGGGAATTTGGATCCAGCTATACTAAGGTGTCAAGACCATGTCATTCAGGCGGAGGCCGACCGTGTTTTGAATTCGGTAGGTGGGAGGCCTGGGCATATTTTTAATTTAGGTCATGGCATCACGCCTGATATTCGACCCGAGGCTGTTTCTGTCCTTTTGGCTCGTATAGCGGAAACGAGTACTAATATTAGATCCCAGTAATTAGTTTAAGCCTTTTCTTTTTGTTAACTTGCTTGTTCGGCAGACATTTTTTGTTTGTTGGACTTGTTCTTATCTTTTTAATAATTTTTGCTTAAAATTGGTGTGTCTCAGCGCTAGTGCACCTTCTTTAGCATATGATCCCCTAAAATAGGGAATTCTCGGTATAACGCTCAATCAATTAATTTGCTAAATTAAAACAATGGTTTTAGGAATAAGCCTTGCTTAGGGATAGAGTATCGGGGAATGGATCCGAGCTTTATGGAAAGGCCTGTTGGTCGCAGGATGCGATGAGCTATGGAAAGCTCGTTTTGGGCAATAGGAAGACTGGTGAATTGGTCTTTTGCTCTCTGCTGCTATTGGCGTTTTTGGAAAATGCTATAATTTGCGGAGTTTTTTTGGATATTTGTTTGCACCTTTAAATAAAGGAGCTACATTTAAAGTTGATGCAAGGGAATTGCTAATAAGGAAGTTAACTAAGGGACTGCAATTACCTAGGAAGGGTAAAGGGAATGAGTGCCAGGATGGCTGTCAGGTTATGGATACAGTGACTTTGACATTAAGGCGGGACTTGTCCCGCCTTTCTTATTTCCTGTAATGTTGCCCTCTTTCCCTTTACACTTCATATCGGCTTAACTGCTATCGACTAAAGCCGTCTAGTCTTCTAATGCTAAAAATTTAATTTTTCCTTCTTTCCCATTCCACTCTTCTGCATCAGGAAGTGGATCCTTTTGTTCGCTAATAACTTCCCACTTTTCTGCGAGATCAGCATTAATCTCGATAAACTTCATTTGATCTTCAGGAAGTTCATCTTCGGAAAAAATTGCGTCTGCCGGGCATTCTGGCTGGCATAGTGCGCAATCTATGCACTCGTCCGGATGAATCACCAGAAAATTCTCACCTTCATAAAAACAATCAACTGGGCATACAGTCACGCAATCTGTGTATTTGCATTTGATGCAATTCTCAGTTACGACAAAAGTCATTAACGTAAGTTCCTTTAAGTCTTGGTTTTTTGGTATTGGCGGCAGGGGCTACTTTGCCTTCCGGTCCGAAGTTTACTGTTTTTGGTTATTTTTAGCAAGAACTAGTGTCTAACTAGTTACAGGCTCTTGCTAGGTTCTTTAGTATCAATAAATTGACCTCGCCATTTATATAGCATGTCCAGTGCTAGTTTTGGTGTTAACATGTCTAAATCGAGTTGTTCTAAGGCGTTTGCTAAGTTTTTTTCTTGCTGATTAGTATCATCTTCAAACCCTTGGTTAATATTAATGCAGGTTTGTTGTAGCGTGCTGCCGTTGTCCTCGTTATGCTGTTTTGTCTCGTACGAAG
>JAYPYM010000314.1:3245-4105 GCA_038135915.1 Gammaproteobacteria bacterium | reverse complement strand
GGGCATTCATTATGAGTGATACTAATCAGGACTATCTAAAAATACCATCTGAGCTAGGAATAGGTTTAAATAAAAATAGCGAAGATCTAGTAGCGGTGGGTAAGTCACTCGCTGAGGTTGAGCGGGAACTTATTAAGGTGACCTTAAAATCTGTCGATGGCGACAAACCTAAGGCTGCCGAGATGTTGGGGATTAGTCTAAAAACACTCTACAACCGGTTAAAGTCAATCGAGTCTTAATGATGCATCGAATATCAGAGGGTATCTAGTGAATAATCAAATTAGCATTGCTCAAATCAAACATGAAATAAGAAATCACCTCAATAACCTAAGTTTAAGTCTTGAGCTTGCTAAGGTATCCCTGCCAGAAAATGAAGAATCTAGAAAAGCGATGCGCTGTATTGAAAAGGCGATGAGCGAATGTAAAGCATGTAGCAATTTAATTCAAACTGTGAATTCCGACTAAGGGCTATTGTGGATTCTAACATATTTCGCATTTACCTTTTTTGGATTGCAGCTTTCTTTTTTCTGTCTGTTACCTTTATTGGTAACGGTATTTGGTTTAATAACTTAATGAGAAATTATGTTGCTACAGAAAGAAACGTGGATCACATTCAAAAAGTAATCAAATTAACCAAAGACCTTCTCGCTGACAATCAGTCAATTCATATCTGTTTAAGAGACGCCTATTTAAGCGATTCATTGTTAGAAGAAGTGCTTTGCAAAAAGAGTGAAATTTCACTTAAAGAAGCCAAAATACGTCAGAGCATCAGTGAAATCAAATCTTTAATTCATCAATCTCATGAGTTAGCGCCTGAAATCAATAGTATTGTCGAGAAATTGAATCGTATTTTTGAGAGA
>JAYPYM010000314.1:0-3235 GCA_038135915.1 Gammaproteobacteria bacterium | reverse complement strand
TTGATTCAAGATCTGAATCAAATGTAAATGCAAGACGCTTGAAAACTGCCCGCCAACTTCTAGCCGAGAGCAAAGATTTAATTGCCATGATGGAAGCAAAAGCTGATCGCTTATTGGTAGAACATCGGAGTAAGCAGGCAGAATATCATAGAGATATGAAATTCACCCTGCTCATTGCAACAGGTACCGGTATCTTCTTGCTCGTGATAATCAGCCTTATCCTAAAAAGAGAAATTAATATTCATAAGAGGTTTACAAATAAACTAGAACAACAGGTCGCTGAAAGAACAATACAGCTTGAACATTATTCAAATGAATTGCAACGAAGTAATCGAGAGCTACAAGACTTTGCATTTGTAGCCTCACATGATTTGCAAGAACCGCTAAGAAAAATCATGGCCTTTGGTGACCGTCTGGAATCAAGATTTTCTAGCCAACTGGGTGAAGGCGCTGACTACATCAAGCGTATGCATAAGGCGGCGCATAGGATGTCAAAATTAATCAATAATCTACTAGATTTTTCGCGTGTAACTACCAAAGCCAATCCATTTGAGCAAATTGACCTAAATACTGTGTTAACTGATGTTCTTGAGGACTTAGAAATTACCATTGAGGAAAAAAAAGCAACAATAGAGTTTAATGCCTTACCCTCATTAGAGGCTGATGAAACGCAAATGAGGCAACTTTTCCAAAACCTGGTTAGAAATGCCATTAAATTTGTTGCCGATGGTATCGATCCAAATATAAAGATTCGATCAAACAAAGTCGAGACTGATAATGCTCATGACAGAAGAGGCTGGTATGAAATTTCCATAGAAGATAATGGAATCGGTATAGACTCAAACCATAAAGAACGAATCTTCGCACCTTTCCAACGATTGCATGCTAAAAATGAATACGAGGGTACTGGAATTGGTCTATCAGTTTGCAGGAGAATCGTCGAACGCCATGGCGGAAGAATAGTTGTGGAGAGTATTCTTGGGAAGGGCAGTACTTTCAAGGTTATTATTCCTAGCACCCAGATTCAAATAGATGCAGAAAAAGGACACTCAGATGAATAACGCTAAACAGCCATTTGTTATTTTAATGGCCGATGATGACGAAGACGACCAATTACTAACAGGTGATGCTTTCGCTGAGAGTGATGTCAACACATCACTGAAGTTTGTAAAGAATGGTCAGGAACTCATTGCCTACCTAAAAGGCGAAGAAGATTATCAATCACGAGAAACCTACCCCTTGCCAAGTCTTATCATAATGGATTTAAATATGCCTATAAAAGACGGTAGAGAGACATTAATTGATTTGAAAAATGATTCTGAGTTCAAAAGCATACCCGTGGTGGTTTTGACCACATCAAAGGAAGAAGAGGATATGATTAAAAGCTATAGCCTTGGTGCCGCATCTTTTTTATCTAAGCCTGTTACTTTTGAAAAAATGGTGGAAATGGCAAAAATATTAGGAAAGTATTGGTCAGATACAGTAAGGCTGCCGATAAACATTAACCGTGTGGAATCAATCATTAAAAGTTAGCACACTTTTAATTAGGATACTATTTGCTCAAGATGAAAAGCTTGAAACTACTGCTTGTTGAGGATGACGAAGACGATTACTTGATCACTAGAGATTTATTGGTGGATATTTTTAGTGATTCTTTCACTTTGGATTGGGTTCACAGCCCAAGTGATGTTGAAGAAGAGTTCAAGCGAAACGCTCATGATATTTGTTTAATGGATTATTCTCTGGGCGCTTTTAATGGTTTAACACTCTTATGGAAATCGGCGGAACTTGGCTTTAGCGCACCGATCATTATGTTGACCGGGCAAGTTGATGCAAGACTTGATTCGGAAGCCCTTGAAGCAGGCGCTGTAGATTTCTTGGAGAAAAATGACTTAAATCAGACAAGATTGGCCCGAGCAATCAGATATGCTATCAGCCGTAAAGAGTTTGAATCAGAGCGAGCAAAGCGCTTAAGTGCAGAGGCGGACAGCCGATTTAAGAATGAGTTTATGGCCAAACTTAGCCATGAGCTGAGATCACCGCTAACGGCTATCATAGGCTATACAGATATCATCATTGAAAAGTATACTGATCCTAAGTTGCTGGGTTATCAAAAAATTGTACGTGACAATAGTGAGTATTTACTTAAATTGATCAATGATGTGCTTAACTTTACGAAAAATGAACCAGAAATCATTTCCTACGAGAAAGAACCATTCCTTCTATGTGATATGTTTGATGACCTCAGCAAACAAATGGTTGTTTTGATCGCGGAAAAACCTATCAAATTTAAATTGAATCTCATTGATCCACTTCCAAATATCGTTATTTCAGATAAGTCACGTTTAGTTCAAATACTGCTAAATCTTCTTAGCAATGCAGTAAAATTTACCGAAAAAGGGCATGTGGCTTTGATCTGCCAACAAACAAAATCAAATGAAGGAGAAAATGAAAAAAGGACTTTAGTCATCCAAGTCAGGGATACAGGTGCGGGAATTCCACAGGACAAGATTGATACTATATTTTCTCCCTTTAACAATACTGAGCAATATGATTCTTCGAATCAAAAGGGAAGTGGTTTAGGCTTATCTATTGCCAATCAGCTTGCGCAAGGTCTGGGTGGAACAATCAAAGTTGCCAGTACATTAGGCAAAGGCAGTATGTTTACTTTGGAATTGCCCGTCATTGAAGGAAAAGATGATTCAATCGGTGAGTATCGTATAAACTCCAACAAAAATACACGAAAATTGGATCAAAAAAAGATTTTAATTGTTGATGATATTGATGAAATACGAGAATTAGTGGGACATATTTTGAAGCATGCTGGTGCAAATATAAGCTATGCTGGAGATGGGCTAGAGGCTGTAAAGACAGTAAGTAATACAGAGGCACCTGCTTATGATGCAATTATATTAGACTTAAATATGCCGAATTTAGACGGCTTTGAGGCCTTTAACGAAATTAGAGAGATCGGCTATACAAATGCATTCTTTGCATTAACGGGGTCGACACTGTTAAATGAGATTGAAGCTGCAAATAACTCAGGATTTACAGCCCATATTAGCAAACCCATTGATGCTGAACACTTACTTGATACGATCAGCCATTTCATCAATCAACAAGACTCCAACTTGCAAACTGTTCATAAAAAAATTAAAGCAGTTGCTGTTGTTGAGGATAACGATGACGCTCGAGATGCTATGACAGAGCTTCTGTTACATTTGGATTATGAAGT
>JAYPYM010000313.1:0-4116 GCA_038135915.1 Gammaproteobacteria bacterium | reverse complement strand
CCCTGTAACAATCCAGATAACGCAAATACACTGCCAATGATATCTTCTTGCTCAAAAAAGATATTTTCAAGTGTAGTCTCTTCGGTAAAGGTATCTGGCTGAAGAATGTATACCAGCGCGAATTGTCCTAGTAAGAAATCATTGAGAGAAGCCCCCACAAAAAACAACACATCAAACAATTGGTTTGTTATCAATATTTGATTGTTCGCTAGGCGATTAAATTTAGCAATATCTCTATCAATGTCAGGATTACCATCTTCTAACAAGAGATTATTATTAAAAGTACCAAATGCTCTAATCTCTGATACAGTTCCACCAAGGTTAGCACTCCCTGAGCCACCGAAAGCACTTTCAAAATTTATGCTTCCAGATAACGCTGTACCAACTGGGATATTAGACTTTGGGATATTAGTCTCTTCTAATTCATAATCGTTAACTGTTAAGACGCCAGAAAATTCTAAACTTAAGGCTTGAGCAGATAGTGGGGTAAACAAAATAAGTAACAGTGGCATGATACTTTTCATGTTTTGCATATTTTAAAGGTCCTTCTCTTTTTTGGTAGCGCTTAAACTGAACCAAAGTGCCGTATAATCTTGTGATCGTCAAGTGTTGTTTAGCGTATTTTCAATACTTTTTTATACGAGCTACTAGCAGTAATATGAGCAAACTGATAGATGAAAATATAGCGCTGGGCTCTGGGACATTCCTTACGAGAAAACTGCCTCCTTGAGGCAAGGTATACCAAGGTTCAACTGGTACGGGGTTTCCATGGGTAAAAATTGACCCCCACGTTACGCCTTCAACACTGTAAGATTCAATCATTGCATAGTAGTGCGATCCGGCATCATTATCAGAAAGCCAACCAAGGGTTTGCTGACGGTAATCACCGTTCCCCAACTCACTGCGGTATGTTGAACCCAGTAAAGTAATCAGATACTCCGCTAGATCAAAATGCTGTTCGGAACGACTGATGCTGTAAAGAAATGTGCCGCTTGGTAATGGATCAGCACCAGCGTGGAGCACTAAGGTGTTGAAATCATTTCTGCTTGCTAAACTCCATCCTTGAGGTATGAGACTTTTTTTTAAATCATTAACTGATTTATTCTGCGTCAGTGCAGGTTCTCTCCAATAAAGTTTAGTGTCAGTATCAAAAACGCCAGATGTTAAATTAACGAGTGAGGCAATTGCGAGGCCACTCAGATTCAAGAGACTAACAAGAGTGATACTTAGGATGATTCCTTTCATGTATTGACCCTCCTCATGGTTCTAGAAAAACCTTTTCGAAGTAGCATATTTCAGTCTATCAAGATTCAATTTCAACTACACTCCAACTTTATTCTTAAATACTCATCACTTAGCGCAGTGTTATCCGATTTAGCTAAGTGCTTATCTAATATTAAGTTAATAGTTGACTAAATTATGGCATAATGATATAAATTTCAGCGCGCCACAAATAGGATTATTGGTAAATATTCGAAACCCCCTGTGCTGATGACTGAATAAACATATTCGGAGAGAACTATAATGACCATCCCAACTTACAATCATCCTGCAAACCATAGAAATGTTGACCCTTATTTAGATATTCCAGAACTGGACCAAGAAGACCAGACTGATTGTGGCGATCATGGCTTGTTCGCTAATATCGTATCCTGGCTTCGCTCAGAATTTAGGGACCCTCCTCAAAACCTCGTAGGAAAACCCACGGTGGCAGAGGAACAGATTCTCAAACGACTTGAGCCGAGGCTTGGTGGTCATAGTAGATCTAATTCAGGTTCTGAATCCTCTCAAAGTAGCAGTTCGAGCCGACGACCCACAAGTACGCAAGTATTTGGAGACAACAGAAGGCTTCCAGTTAAACGCCATCTTAATTATTTCTCGCAAGCATGATTACTTTGACCATTTGGAACTGATCAATCTTTTATCAGTTCCAAATAATAGGCGCTGGCCTATCATCATCTCCCCACCTTTGATCAAAACATAGCTTAAAAAATGCTTGATCAAGCCCATCATATTGTTTAGCATTTGACCCGCTTGATGAGATTCAATCTTTGCATAGGGTAGTCAAAGAAAGTTGTTTGAATGAAAGTTGTTTAAATGAAAGTAGTTTGAATGTTTACCGCAACAAAAAGCATATGCTGTTCTAATAGACTTAACACCCCCCTCAATCATATTGCAGTCTGAATTTCTGGCAAAAGAAAATCATTTTAATCTGTTACTTCTAATCAGGGGGATACATGAAATTTCCTGCTTGTTTTAAAATATTAATCGTTCTCGGTAGTTTAATTTGTTCGTCTCAACTTTATGCACTTGAAACCATCACAGGTAAAGTACTCTTGGTGGAAGGCTCCTATTTACCTGAAACCGCGTCTTTTCTCATGCATGCCACCGATAACTCAAGATGTGATTCTTCAACAAAGCCGGATAAGTGGATCGTTTGGAATAGACCAAACCCCGCGAGCGCACAAGGTGTCATGTCATTAATAACGACGGCCTTTGTGAGTAACAAATCGGTAGCCATTGTCGTCGAAAATGGTACCTGTGACCCCCAATATATTTATCTTAAAGACTAAGCGTGAATTTAAACACCAGTCTTTGAACAAGCAATTCTTTGATATTCAATGAGGTTATACATGTATAAGTCCCTAATGGTTATGCTTTCTTTATTAATTGCTCCAGTCATATCATTGGCAGCTCAGTACACAGGTCATATCACTACCATCAGTGTCAATGAAAAAGGGGATGGCCTGGTGTTTGAAGTGGCCAACGTAGAGAACGACACTTGCCAAAGCAGCTGGTTCAAAGTCTCGAAACCAGTGGTAAATGAAATATCTCCAGCGGAGTTTGTGGTCAAATCATACTTTAACAATTCAAAAATCACCATTCACTCATCAACAGTCTGTGCTGAGGTTGCTAGCCCATCGTCTGTAGATCGTGTCACCCTGGGTACTTCGACGCAAGAGATGAAGGTTTTGATTCAGCAAATTCGTAGTAAGGGAAATGCTCCTAAAAAATAATACTGAGCCAAGTAACGGGCACGAAATAACTTCCGGTTTTCACTCATGAACTCACTACGTTCAAACATGCATTCGTTTCAAATCCGAAAGTTATTTCATCCCCGTTACCAAGTCGACCCTAGTAGGCTTCCTTCACGATTGTTTCAACCTAAACGTTTAGATCAAATCAGGCTGTGATGTATGGATGTTCGTATGCGTAATATCGTTTGTTTTTTACTATTTTTTCTACCTTTGAGCACATGGGCAATGACCTATGATCCGAACACGCATGTGCCTTACAGTGGTGATTATAACGGCGACGGACGAATCGATATTATATTAAAAGCTGTACCGCAGATGAATATCGTCTACATGGGGGCATACGCCATACCATTTGAATTTGAAATAGAGTCTATCGTCTTTCTAAACCAAACGGATGGTTCCTATCAGGCTTTATTCTCAGCTGACAAACATATCATCTCTGGGTTAGCACTCACGACTCGTCATCAAGCCTTCTACGTGGATCTGAACGGAGATAACCGACTAGACTTGGCATTGCAAGGCCTCACAGCCTCGGATGCTAGTGTATATACCTATGGAGGTGATGCTGCCAACGACGTCATGCACATCACCGAGCAACAACTAGGTATTGCCCCTCATGCTGGCTCTGTTCTATGGATTTTTTCCGATTTAAATGGCGATGGCAGTCAAGATTTAGAATTGCGTTCAGGCGGTACGACACAAGCTATCGCCTACGGCGGTACCGAAGGCGAACTGAACGTTCATCAATATGATGAAGATCACCAACCTGCAGCACCTGGTGTGCTGGTGGGGACTTTAACAGGAACTGCTACAGTCACGCCATCCGGCGCCAGCAGTTACTAAATGCCCATCGAACTACCGCCAGGGGTTAATGGCATTGAACCTAATCTCAGTATTACCTATACCAGCCAAGGTGGTAATGGTCTATTAGGTGTAGGTGCCTCATTATCTGGATTATCTGCGATCACACGTTGTGGCGCCAACCTGTACGACGACGGTTATATTGATCCAGTGGATTACGATGATAATGACAAATACTGCCTGGATGGTGAACCATTAGTACCCATCGCTGGTGTAC
>JAYPYM010000312.1:0-4116 GCA_038135915.1 Gammaproteobacteria bacterium | reverse complement strand
CACCTTCTAATTTCCTTTTCTAAACCCTCATACACAACTTTCGTTCATAACTCCTCACTAAATCACATAACTTCATCAAGAGGGCGTAAGAGCATAGCTGAAATGAAAAAGGTTCATCTCGCTTTCCGTCATTAGAAACAAGTGTCAATGGCGTTATATTGTGACTCTCCATAAGACCTGACCAGTAGTCTTTAAATGATGGGTAGGACTTTTCTCGATCAAAACTAATGCTATACAGAAAATTTGCTTTAGGGTTATCTTTCAAAAATGCGATTAGCTGTGATTTCACCGCTTGTTTTCTGAGTATCGCTGTTTGTTCGTCCTGCTGACCTAAATCTATCCTTTCATCAAGCCCAACTTGGCAATTCAATCTAACTAGGTTATCTATAATATAATTCAAATAAGCATCACCCATTTCGGTTAGTTCATTATTATCCGTTACGACTATGGCTCGCTCAACTAAACCACTCATAGTGCCAATATTGATTTCCTTCTGACCATGCTTCCTAGTTCTAGACACATAGGTACATTCATCTGAGCGACCAAATTCCTCACAAATGGAATAACCAACTAAAAATTCATTAAATTCATCTTGATCAATGGTTTGATTTTGGTATGCACTGTAAAAAACATCTAATAGTGTGACACCCTTTGGTAGGTTTTCACTCAAACCTGAAAAGACTTCCACTAGATTTGTATTTGTATCTTGTCGGTAGCGCTCTATCGTGCGTTGAGTCAGACCGAAGTTGTCGGATATAGTTTTTTGAGCCTGAGCTAATGCTTCTTTTCCAGTCTTTCCAGCAAAACGAGAAAAATAGTTTGCGTTGATCCATTCTGGCACCACCACACTTTCACCACCTGATTTCCCCGGCGCCACCACACTGGTAACGGTACGCTCAACCCTTAAATGAGAGTGTGCTAACCCAGCAAGATTTATAAAGCCACCTTTTCTGCTTAATAGTGGTTGAGGTGCAAGCGGCTCACTTAGCTGAGCACCTTGTTCACTGGAGAAAGCTGTTAGGCCTTCATCTGGTTCTTCTCCATACCCCCAAAAAAAGTCGGGATCGACTTCTGGAAATTCAGGTTCAGCTGTAGTTCTTTGTTCTTCATTTTCACCTAATCGGCGAACTGGTGTAGGATCAGTGAGATTTTCCACTATTTGACCACCCGGCGTAAGCGGACCAGCGTCATCAGGCGCAACACTGAGTGATTCAACTTGCCCACCAAATATTCCCCGCCAGCAATCAGTCATACATTCACAAATGTTACCAAAAATTGTGTTTTCAGCTGGTGGATCTGTGGGTGTATTTCGACCTGGGGCGGCTGGTGCGTTGTCGACTTCTTGAATCTGCGTAGCTGTTTCTTCAGCAGCTATAGCACCATAAGCTGATTGATCAGCGTGTAAAAGACCGGTAAGGTTATCAGTAGAGGACATCATCGTTTATTTCTGTTTACTTAGCAATTAATAAGCGTGGCTAGCTTAATTTATAATATTTTGGTTTTTATATTTCTAAATCAAGGAAAGGTTAGAAGATAAACGAGCATCAAAATAATGTCAATTTGAATTATGCTTACTCATATGGGCTGCTAGATCCAACAGTTTATTAGCATAGGCCCATTCATTATCGTACCATGCAATAATCTTCACGAAAGTCGGCGTTAAACAAAGGCTGGCGCCCGCATCAAAAACACTTGTGCAAGATTCACCTATAAAATCCGTAGACACCAAAGCTTCATCCGTATAACCTAATATCCCAGCGAGCTCTCCTTTGGACTTTTCTTTCATACACTCACGTATAGCGTTTATATCTGTGCTCCTTTCTAACTGACATGTTAGGTCTACCACAGAAACATCTTGCGTCGGCACCCTGAAAGCCATACCAGTCAGCTTTCCATCTAAAGCTGGTAATACCTTGCCTACAGCCTTTGCAGCACCAGTGCTTGCGGGAATAATGTTTTGGAACGCTGCTCTACCCAAACGCCAATCTGAAGGTGTGAGTGAATCTGTTACTTTCTGAGAAGCAGTAATAGCATGTACCGTAGTCATCAACCCAGCCTCAATGCCTGCTAGCTCATGTAACACCTTTGCAACCGGTGCTAAACAGTTGGTTGTGCAAGAAGCATTAGAAACGATCGATTGGCCTTGATAAGTTTCTTGATTAACGCCCATAACGAACATTGGCACTGAGTCTTTACTTGGTGCGGACATCACCACATAATTTGCGCCAGACTTCAGATGTCCTACAGCACTTTCTGACGTCAAAAATTTTCCTGTACACTCTAGAATATAGTTACCACCAACCTTTCCCCAAGGTATCGAAGCCGGATCTTTTTCGTTATAAACCGGAACCATGAGAGCATCTTGGCCTGAGCGTCGAATTTCTATCGCATCTCTATGAGGAATAATTTCATCATCTGACCGACCATGAACAGAGTCATACTTTAAAAAGTAGACCATGGCATCTGAAGAAAGAAAAGGATCATTGATTCCCACTAGATTGATGTCAGGTCTTTTCAAAGCAGCACGCATTGCCATGCTACCAATTCGACCAAAGCCATTGATTCCTACATTTATTTCCATGGAGTCTACTGCTCATATATTGGTGTTAAGGCATATAAAAAATTGTAGCACACGCAAACATTGGCAATGTGATAATTTAACTGTTAAAAAACTAGAATAAACCCTTAACGGGAATATTAGCGTCCGAGATAAAGGTAACCTCAGATATAAACGTCCTTAAGTCTACAGCAGTTACGACCTTAAATATTGAATTGACATCATATTTCATGTAGACTCTCTCTGTTATTCTGGTAAAGACGGTCATTATCATGTTTTGTTGTAATCATAAAAGTACTACTAACGCTGTTATCGCTTCACGCCCACAAGGATCTCAACCTGCTAGCCCAATACAAGAACCTCAAAATCCTGATCCCATTCGCGACAAAAGCCAAAAAAGTCAACTCAGTCGATTAGTAGCAGCAATTTCAACACCAGCGCCATCTGATGCCGGCATTCATCCAAATGACCATCATGAAGAGATTCGGAGCATAAACTCTTCTTTTACCAATAAAAACGATGACTTACCACCAGGATTCAGCTTCTTCAATGAAATTATTGACCAATCTGAGCATAGTTCGGTTCGAAGTATAGGTAGCGCCACTGTTAGTGATAGCAAAGACCCACACTGCAGTCAACTTCTAGTTTGCCTAGAAAACCTTAAAAGCCATTTCGATCAAATTGGTGACGGCACCATAGATGGCAACATCATAGACGAAGCTTACTTTGCTATTAAAGGCTTAGAAAAATTCAATTTTCTCGATCGCTCGGAAATAATCGATACCGAAATCTTGAGTAACGAGACTCATATAAATTTATTGAAAGACATTTTGAATAAATGGGTCGATATCAATAAAGCCAATAATGAATCTGATCAAGGTGGAGCGAATAATTTGGATACTGTAATTATAGCCCTTCATCAGCTTAAAATCGTCGACTACGAAGCTAAAGAAGTATGTAAACCTAATCCAGAAAAGTATTCCATAGAAGTACACTTAGAAAAAATTGCAACGCGAGATGGTGGAAGATTATCAGATACAGACTATGAGAAATGGGGGGGTAAGAAAAGGTTCGTACTCATGAAACAATATTTGTTTAGATCATTCGAGAGTAAAATGGGCCAACCCGTGACGCTAGACACTCGCATATACAGGGCTTGTCAAGAAGAATTTACTGAGCGTGATGACCAAAACAAACTCTTTCTTAAAGGAAACAAAGAGTCCCAGGGAAAAATACATGATCCCTACGGCCACGAGAACAATCAATATATTGAACCTTCCTCTAGGGGCTGGACTTTGAACGCTGCTATGATTAAGGGTGGCGCTGATTCTTATGCTTCGGACGGCAAATACAGGCTATATTCTTTCAGCTTAAGAGATGTTCTTGATCAACAAGGAGAGATCTTTGGGTCTAGAATTGCGATAATTGCTTCTCCCTGTCTTATCGTTTCTCTCCCCAGTGGGAAGATACCAGCAAGACTAGAAACCTAATTTTCTAGTGTAAATAGCGATGGATAATGATGAAAAATCTCTACTATCTCTCGAAAACGCTGAATCAAA
>JAYPYM010000311.1:0-4119 GCA_038135915.1 Gammaproteobacteria bacterium | reverse complement strand
ACTTAATAGTATTCAGAATAGAACAAAATAAATTATAGGGAGTAAATCAACCCAGAAAAAAACAGTCTTTTGGGAAAGTTTCTAAAGCTATTTACAAACACCTCACATTTGTGGATTAATACGCATTCAATTTTTAGACAGCCTAGGTATATTAGACAATGACGTCCCCATTGAAAGTAATTATCCTGATCCCAGCTAGATATCACTCATCCCGTTTACCAGGTAAGCCTCTGGCTAATATTTTAGGCAAAACCTTATTAGCACGCGTTTGGGACATAGCATTAATCGCTACAAAACAAGCGGTTAGCAAATTCCAATGTCAAATTTCGACACTTGTTTTAACGGAAGACTCGCGAATTATTGATTATTGCAAAACCCAACATATAGACGCACTCTTAACTTCTGATAAGTGCCAATCAGGAACAGAGCGCGCTGTAGAAGCAATGGAAAAAACACAAACAAATGCCGAGCTCATTATCAACTTACAAGGCGATAACGCACTTTGCCCTCCTTGGTTTTTAACCGATATGATCGAAAGTTATATAAAACAGCCTGCTGAGGTCATCACTCCGTATGTAACATTAAACTGGCAGGAACTAGATGCATTTAGAAAACTTAAGGAGACCACCCCCTTCTCAGGCACAACAGTTGTTTTCAATGAAAACCACGAAGCCATTTGGTTTTCCAAACAAGTTTTACCTGCCATTAGAAATGAAAAAAAGCTTAGAGAAGTTCAAGATTTATCCCCAGTAGCCAGACATATTGGCCTATATGGCTTTCAACGTAAAACACTGTCTCAATATCAACAACTAAAGAAATCACCTTATGAAATTTTTGAGGGGTTAGAACAACTTACTTTTATTGAAAATGATATTAAGATAAAAATGGTAAAAGTAGATTATCAAGGCAGACAAGGTCTATCTGGCATCGATTCACCAGAAGATATTGAGCGAGCAGAAAAAATTATCGCAAAAGATGGTGAGTTTATATCCTTATGATTCAATCAGAAAAAGGGATATACGATGAGATCCAAAATCTACTAGACAAGCTTTCTCATACAGCAAATAAAAACCAATTAGAAAAACTTGTTCATCAGAAACTTGATCATCTCCCGGGCCAAGCTAAACCCTACTTACTTCATCTTGCGGGAATCCCTGGCGCTGGAAAGAGCACCTATTGTAATCAAATCCTTCAAGGCTCGAAGAACGAATTGTCTGAGATAAACATACATAGAAATAATACCTTTTACCTATCCTTCGATGAAATCATGGAATCCCTACCCGGCTATACAAAGATCTCATGCCCGACAGAAGCTTTTAAAAAATTTGAACAACCCGCAGCAGCCCTCGGCTACGGACTGCTTGCAAACGCAATCTTTAGAAACCTGAACATCTTGTTTGACCACAGCGCAGCAAAACTAGAGCACCTTGAACTTTGTCAGTTATTAAAAACTGCTGGCATCTATCAGCTTAAAATTCACTATATTGCATCACAGCCTAGCATAACATCTCAACGCACCAAGGCACGCGAAGCCCTTACAGGCCGACACACACCCCTGGCTTTGATCCACGATCGGCATAAACTGCTCTTGGAGCTAATACCAAAATACCAAAGCATTGTCGACGAATTTAAAATCATTGAACTGAAAAGAGCACTTAATGAAGACTAGACTATTAATCGCTAGACATGGCAATACTTTTTTACCTGGGGAACAACCGAGACGAGTTGGCGCTCGCACAGACCTTCCTTTGGTTGAGCTCGATAAAGCAAAGTCTATCGGGCGTTATTTAAAGCAGCATTTTTTACCCGACATAACTTACAGCGCCTCCTTAAAAAGAACTCGCCAAACTGCAGAAACAGCACTCCTAACCGCAGGTTTAAGCCAGAAAAATTTAGTGATCGACGATCGCTTTAGGGAAATCGATTATGGACCAGATGAAAACCAACCCGAGCATAAGGTGTTACTTCGGATTGGCCAAACAGCTATGGATGACTGGAACTCAAAGGCCGAAGTTCCACCAGGCTGGACGGTAGACACCCAAAAATTAAAACACCAGTGGCTTGAATTTGCCAACGATATCGAAAACGAATTCAGGGGTAACAATATCCTAGTCGTCACCAGTAACGGAATCGCAAGATTCTGCACCTCTCTATGCGACCAAATACCAAAAGACCTACCAAGCAATCTTAAAATTGGCACCGGCAACATCTGTTTATTTGAAAAGTCAAGCAAACAAGCACACTGGCAACTGTGCTTTTGGAACCAAAAGCCTACAGATCTTATGGAATGATGAAATTTCGATGCATCAGGGGCTAACAGCCCTTTCTCGCCACTCCGCAGACAATTCCCTTAACTTATCAACGGAAAACCTGATCTGTTCAAGCGCACTGTCTATATCCGATTCAGTGGTGAACCGCCCAATGGAAAACCGAATAGAACTATGCGCGAGCTCCTCCGTCAAACCGACTGCTCGCAATACGTAGGAAGGTTCAATACTCGCAGATGTGCATGCCGATCCTGAAGAGACAGCCAAATCCTTTAGAGACATGATTAATGATTCTCCATCAACAAATGGGAAACGAATATTGAGGATACCGGGGAAATGCTGCTTAAAATCAAACTTCTCAAAATGACCATTTATTGCTACTGCTTCTAGTCTTTTAAGGCCTGAAAGAAAACGAGATCTTAGCGCTTCCATGTTTCGATACTCGGCAACCATGGTTTGACCTGCCAGTTCACAAGCCTCCCCTAAACCAATGATTTGGTGTGTTGCTAAAGTACCCGCTCGCATCCCTCTTTCATGCCCTCCTCCATGCATCTGTGGTTCAAGACATACGCTAGGCTTACGGCGAACATACAGCGCACCGATACCTTTAGGACCATATATTTTGTGCGCTGAAATAGACAACAAATCAACTTTTGTCGCCTCCATATCCAAGGGTAGCTTCCCAACACTCTGCGCTGCATCAACATGGAAAAGTACGCCTCTGGAAGAGGTTAATTCTGCGATAGCATCAATATCGTTTATTGTTCCCAACTCATTATTGATGTGCATTAAAGAGACTAGCAAGGTATCCTCTTTTATAGCTTCGGCCACTTTGCTAGGGCTAATGATACCTCGTTCATCTGGCACCAAGTAGGTTACCTCAAAACCTTCTCTCTCCAATTGCTTGCAAGCATCTAAAACTGCTTTATGTTCAATTTGAGAAGTGACAATATGGCGGCCTTTTTTTCTGTAATAATGTGCAACACCTTTAATTGCTAGGTTGTCTGATTCAGTTGCACCAGATGTCCAAACGATTTCTCGGGTATCGGCATTAATTAAGTCTGCCACTTGATTTCTTGCTTTTTCTACCGCGGCCTCAGCCTGCCAACCATAGTAATGTGATCGAGACGCAGGGTTCCCAAAGACACCTGTAAGTGTCAACGCAGCTGACATTTTTTCAGCTACTCTTGGGTCAACAGGTGTTGTGGCAGCATAATCTAAATAAATGGGCAACATGCTTTCTCTCACAAGCCCCTTGTTAAATTCATTTAAATGCCTGACTGAACCAGTATTCGGCATCGTCTAAGTGTATAGAACTGCTTATACTGAGTAACCAATATATCTCTCAGTTCCGTCATACCCTGCGAAGAAGCAGTTTTCAGTATATGATCAATTGGTCCTAATATTAGCTGTCCAACAATGTAGCGAAGATAGTGAGCAGATTCATAATAATCAGCAGTGGCTCGAAGCACCAAGGCATCACTGTATCGCTCAGCTTTGACATACTTAGCCTGACCTAGAATAAATTCATAAGCAGCAACCGAAACCTCCAACCCAGAAAGTAGCATCACAGCATTAACCCAGTGCATATTTAGAGGCCCATCGGTGCTATAGAACTCCTTCAAAAATTGTCTCTGAGCGATCAAGTCAATCACAATTGAGAGCGAATCTCTTAAAACCTGAACATTATTAGCCATCGATGTTCTTAACAGGACTGTTCGGGTAATGGGTTCAACACCAGCCGAAGCACCAGCTTTTACACCTTCACCAGAAAGGTCTGGCCTCAGAATAACCGACCTCATTTTAATACCAGGCAAAATATCAGCACTTAATAGACTTCTGACATTTTGTT
>JAYPYM010000310.1:2800-4135 GCA_038135915.1 Gammaproteobacteria bacterium | reverse complement strand
GAGAACACCAGTTCAAAACCCAACCCACTAGGCTACCTCTGGAAATCCACCTTAAACGGCAAGCATAGAAGTGAGCACCATAAAGCACGGGACAAGTATAGAAACCCTAGAAAAACCTTAGAGTTTTTCGAAGTTAAACCGAACATGCAGGTGGGAGAAATTTGGCCCGGCGGTAAAGGCTGGTACACTGAAATCCTCGCCCCCTACCTTGATCGCGATGGTAAACTATATGCTGCACACTTTCACCCTGCTTCACATTTAAAATTTTATCGAAAATCTTACCAAGCATTTATCGAAAAAATTGCTGCACACCCGAATGTTTATAGAAACCTAACTATCACTGCCTTTCAACCACCTCACCACAAAACTATCGCACCACCTGAATCTCTTGACCGGGTATTAACATTTAGAAATGTCCACAACTGGATCAAAGCCGGCCACGAAGCACAAGTGTTTCAAGCCATGTATCAAGCCCTAAAACCGGGTGGCATATTAGGCGTTGTTGAACACAGAGGAAAACCAGGCATGTCCAGAGAAGCAATGATGGCTACAGGATACGTCCCTGAAGATTATGTGATCAAAATCGCTACAAAGTTCGGCTTTAAGCTAGTTGCCAAGTCAGAGATCAATAGCAACGATCTGGACACAGGATCACACCCAAAAGGCGTATGGACACTACCACCAACATTAAGGCTAGGTGAAACTAATAAAGAAAAATACTTAAATATTGGGGAAAGTGATCGAATGACATTAAAGTTTCAAAAGCCTAACTAGTCTGTAACGCCCAATAATCCGAATGCCATGAAGGTCGCTATTATATCTCAAGCACGTATGACCAGCACACGACTTCCGGGTAAGGTGCTAAAGAGAGTCATTGATACACCGCTCATCAATTGGCATGTCAAACGACTCAAAGCAGCCACAAATGCAGACAAAGTACTAGTGGCAACCACCACGAACAAGGCCGACACCCCCTTAGTTGAAGCCTGTAAGCAGCTAAACGTATCAGTCTACCGAGGATCTGAACATGATGTATTAGATCGATTCTTTCAAGCAGCAAATAATATAAAAGCAGATACAATTGTACGTGTGACGAGTGACTGCCCGCTCATCGATCCATCAATCATTGATACTTGCATACAAATACATAGACAAAAATCGGCGGATTACACATCCAATGTCATCACAAGAACATTCCCTCGAGGACTAGATGTTGAAGTTTTTTCCTTTGCAGCCTTAAAACATGCCGCATCAAACGCTACATCGCCAGCAGAGAGAGAGCATGTCACGCCTTACATGCGCACCGGCTCTGGCCTAAAGTTTAAGACTGGCAAT
>JAYPYM010000310.1:1461-2790 GCA_038135915.1 Gammaproteobacteria bacterium | reverse complement strand
TCACAAGCCGAATTAGTCAACCCAACGCCAACTGTTGTCTGTGATGGTATTACGAGACCCCTTGCTAATATGCGCTGGACGGTTGATACGATTGATGACTTTAAACTAATGGAAAAACTTTTAACATCCGTAAAAGATGACCCACTTTGTCACTGGAGCAAAATATTAAAAAACATACAAGCAAATCCAGCCTGGCTAACATTAAATGAGCACGTGGAACAAAAACATGGTTAAGCGTCAACATTTTCCGAGTGATAAAGCCAATCATGCATATTTTATTTCGTTTTGACTCCGGTGGACTGGTTGGTTCTGGGCACCTAAGCCGCTGTTCCTTGTTAGCAGAACAAGCTAAAAAACGTGGGCACTTAATCACCCTAGCCACTAGGTCAATTGCAAATGGTACGCTATCCGGAAAACCAAGCTTCGAGATAACAGACGAGGAAACTGAAATACTGAAACAACTTGTATATGGAAAGCCATCAATCGACTGGGTTATTCTAGATCACTATGGATATAGTGAAGGCATGATCGCCAGGCTCCGAAAAGCACTCAATACTAGAATTTGTGTCCTGGATGACCATTTAAACAGATCAACCGCTGACTTGAGGTGGGCACCCTTTTCCAAAACATGCCACCCCAACACCCTGGTTGGAGATCAATATGCAATTATACACCCTTGTTTTTTAGCACCAATTGAAGACACCATATTTCAAATACCAACTACCGCATACAATCTCGTTTGTTTCGGCGCCGCAGACCCAAAATGCTTAACTCGAAGCTGCATTGAAAATATTTCTGTTAATAAAATAACAACAGAAAAGGCTGGCTGGGTTTTTATAGTAAACGAGCAAATGTACCATACCCAAGCGCTTGAAGAATTTCACGATGAGGAACATATAACCTTCTACAAGTCCATACCTCAAAGCCATTTATGCGAATTAATGATAAACGCACAATTTACAATAGTCAGCACTTCCACGCTGGCAATCGAAGCCTTAGCCTCTGGTGCAAACTTGGTCGGGCTTCACTATATGGATAACCAAGATAACATTGCCGGCTGGCTATCATCAAAAGGTATCCCCATTTTCACTGAAATAAGCCCTCTGCTAGACACATTAGAAAACTTAACAAAAACACCTGCTGTATTACACCAACTAGATGACAAAGGCCCCGAAAGGCTTCTATCCTATATGGAATCATTTAAATAATAGGATTTACCATGGACGACAACAGGCCAACAAACCCGGTCACAGAAGTTAAAATTAAAGACCGCTCTATCGGTCCAGGGCACCAAACATTTATCGTCGCCGAACTAACAGACAACCATGG
>JAYPYM010000310.1:0-1451 GCA_038135915.1 Gammaproteobacteria bacterium | reverse complement strand
GCCAACCATGGCGGCAACTTGAAGCATGCCATCGAAACGATTAAGGCAGCTGCTGCTACCGGTGTGGACGCAATAAAACTACAAACCTATACACCAGATACCATCACATTAAAATCTGACCTGCCACACTTTAAAATTTCGGAAGGCCCTTGGAAAGGAAGACGTCTCTACGATTTATATGAAGAAGCACACACACCCTGGCGTTGGCACGAAGCACTATTTAAAACCGCTGAAGAAGAAGGCTTATTATGCTTTAGCACGCCCTTTGATCACACATCTGTTGATTTTCTAGCGCAATTTGATCCACCTTGTTTCAAACTCGCTTCTTTTGAGTTAACCGATATTCCACTGATCAAAAAAATCGCGAGCATGGGTAAACCAGTGATATTTTCTACTGGCATGGCAACGCTTGCAGAGATTGATCAAGCGGTCAGAACCTTTCAGGAGCATCGCTGCAAAGAACTCATTGGCTTGCGGTGTGTGTCTGCCTACCCTGCTGACCCCGCTTCTTTTAGACTTAAAACGATCCCTCACTTATCAGAAAGCTTTTCCATCCCTGCCGGCCTCTCAGACCATAGTCTAGGCTCGACCATGGCGATCGCTGCAGTAGCTCTAGGGGCCAACTTAATCGAAAAGCATTTTACCTTAGACAGATCTAAAGGCGGACCCGATGCGGCTTTTTCAGCAGAACCAAATGAACTAAAAGATTTAGTTACCGCCGTTCGCAACACCGAAGCCGCTACAAGTTCATTTGGATACGGTGCCGGCTTAGAAGAAGCGGCATCAGTTTCATTCAGAAAATCGATATTCGTTGTTGAGTCAATCCACGCTGGTGAAGTGCTCAGCCAATCCAACATCAAGGTCATCAGGCCAGGTTTTGGCTTACAACCAAAACATTACGAAACACTAATAGGTTGCAAAGCAGCAACAAATCTTTACAAAGGTGACCCTCTTAAGTGGTCAGATATATTGCCTCAGTAGCTAAGATTCGTTTTCTTTAAGCCCAATTTCCCCCTAATCGGTAAAATGATTTACATTTAGTTACAAAGCTGACACATTCAATCATTGCCAATTAACATTAGCTTACGTTACAATCTTTTACAGATTGAGACAAAGATTTACCAAGTTTCAATCATTAGTAATTGATTTATTAATAAAACAGAAAAGGGGGATAAAATTATGTCAGCAGCTTACTCCTCTTCATCATCAATAGCACCCATTCAAAACAGCGGGTTTAGTGGTATCGATAACCTGAAAAATAGTATTGCAGATACTGCAGCATTAGCTGCTAATGGTTACGGCAATAACCCCAACAGCGAAGCCGCTACAACAACTTCATTCTCTGAAGAAAACCAGCAGAATAACAACATGGGCTATCAAGACATGCTGGACGATATCACACGTATCAGCCAAATTGTTGGTAAATTCTTCTATACGCCCATAAATGTGAT
>JAYPYM010000309.1:596-4164 GCA_038135915.1 Gammaproteobacteria bacterium | reverse complement strand
ATCTTCAGCGAGGTGGTAAAATTCGTGAAGTGAACTTTCGGGCGGGTGACTCGGTGATTCTAAACTTAATGGCTTCGAATCAGGATCCTTATGTCATTTCTGAGCCTAGGCAGTTTGAGCCAGGGCAGCGCCCTTATAATCTACAGTTCGGGTCAGGTTTTCATCGTTGCTTTGGGGAGAAAGTGGCGGAAAATATCTGGCTGGAATCTTTCCGGTTTTTATTTAAGCATTTTCGTATGGAGCGAATAAATAAAGGTAAGCAGGTCCCATCTTACGACGGGCCTTTATGCGAGCATTTCTGGGTGAATATCTTAGCGAAGCAGGATCAGAAAAGTAATCTGGTGTTAGTTTAGGCGCGGTGCGTTTAAGAATAGTTGTGACGAAAGCATTATTTTTTTCAAAGGTGTTAGACGATTATGTATGATCAGTCTGAGTTAAATATTATTTGTCCAATACAGGAAGAAAACCTTGCTGCTCTTAGAAGTAGTTTGGAACAACTAGAAGAAAATCTTACAACAAATCGCGTGTTGCCGTTTGACAAGTTAAATACTGTACACTTTGCTCGCTGGGTGATTCTAGAGCCTACGGAGGATTTAAGAGGAGAAAAAATTGGGCCGCAATTATTATTAATAGTTGATTTTGATGGAGACCGGAAAAGTTTTTTGGAGGTATTCGTAGGTGCTTGTGCAATTGACCTTTATGCGCTGTACCGGTATTGCGAAAACTTCCCCAGCCAGGCCCTTCACGATCATAGTGCTTTTGTATCATATCTTGAAACTCATCATGTTAAGACTTCGGCTGGCTTTTCTGGGCACCCGAGGAAAAGTTTGGTGAGAATTCATAGAGAAGATATGCTTCGAGAGTCTTTGGCTGAATGTTTGGATCGTGGAATGGAAGCTGGGGTATGGGAGGGAAAATCGAAACAGGATGTTTACCAAGACCTGCAAAAGATCATCAAGCAAAATCCTAAGTACCATTGGGTTTTCCAGTCTAAAGATAAAAATTATCCGTGGTGGCGAAAATACTTTCCTGAGAGCTTGCTGTTCATCTTGATCATAGTGCTTGTTTCCTTAGAAAGCGTTTTCTTGTTTCTTTTTGCTGTCCTAGCTTTTGCCTTTTCTTGGTATCTTCATGAAAAAAATTGTCAGGTGCCGTCGCCTTTTGATGGTACGCATAAGAGAGTGTCTGATTTGCAGACTCAAGAGGATCATTTGAGTCAGAATCAGATGACCAGTATTACTTATGTTAAGCCAGGCTTATTCTATTTGGTTAGTCTCAAGATTATTCTCTGGCTAGTTAATCTACTGGCAAGATACAAATTTGTGGATGGTTATTTGCAAGGCATTAGTGGTATCCATTTTGCTCGTTGGATTTTAATTGACCAAGGACGAAGACTGTTGTTTGTTAGTAACTTTGATGGAAGTTGGCAACATTATCTAGGTGATTTTATTGACCGTGCAGCGCTGGGGCTTACAGCTATTTGGTTGCATACTGCAGGGTTCCCAAAGCTTGATTCAAAGTCTTTAGGTGGTGCATGGAATGAGGTGGATTTTAAGGTCTACGCAAGAGCAAGCCAAACACCAACGCAGTTTTGGTATAGTGCTTATAAGCACTTAAGTGTTGAAAATATACACCAAAACTCAAGCATTAGACAGGGTATTGTGGGTGAATTAACCGAAGAAAATAGCGCATGGATTAGGTTCCTTTAGATCGAAAGTACAATATTAATCCTGGGTGGAGCAATGATGTAATGGTTGAGTTAGAAGAAATACAAAGCTTGCTCATAGATGGGTTTAGAAAATATAGCTCTGCTTGTTATATGCTTTTTCAAGTCAACGATGCTAAGTTGGCAAAAAATTGGTTGCAAGGTATGCAGTCTTATCTAGCCTATGGAGTAAAGCCCTCTGACGAATGGTGCATTAATTTAGCTTTTTCTTATCCGGGGCTTGAAAAGCTTGGTTTGCAATCGACTTTGCTGTCTAAATTTCCAACCGTTTTTAGCGAAGGCATGGTGTCGACATATCGACAACGCATTCTAGGAGATATTGGGGATAGTTCACCTGAATGTTGGCAGTGGGGGTATGGAGAAAGTGCGGTTGATCTCTTGTTCTTGGTATTTGCTCGTAACGACGGTTTGTTAGTCAAGCAGGCAAACAAGGTAAAGCAGGAGGCTAAGAAGTCAGGCGTAAACTGGCTAAAGACGTTGCATACAGAGAAGCTGCCAGAAAATAAAGAACATTTTGGATTTAGGGATGGCATCTCACAGCCTAAGATGAGTGGTGTCAATGGAGAGGTTGATTCAAATGGAGCGGACAGTAAGGACAGTATTGCGCCTGGGGAGTTTATTCTTGGCTATCCGAATGAGCATCAAGGGAGTGTAAACAGACTAACGGTTTCTGCTGCATCTGACCCGAGCCATATGCTGCCAGGAGTCGATGGCTTAGACAATGCAGCTATTCGAGATTTTTCTAAAAATGGGTCATATTTAGTATTTCGTCAATTACGTCAAAACGTAAAAGCCTTTTGGGATTTTATGGCAAAAAATGCTTCTAAAGGTGGCGAAAGTCGGCGAGCAGAAGATTATGCGAGTGCGATTAAGCTGGCTTCAAAAATGGTTGGTCGTTGGCCAAGCGGTGCTCCTCTGATGAAATTTCCTGATATTGACCCGGTAGCAGTACAGGACAAAGCTGTATTGAATCGCTTCTCCTATAAACATGACCCTAGTGGTTTGAGTTGTCCTATTGGGGCTCATATTCGAAGAGCTCATCCTCGCAATGCGTTTACATTTGATAAATCCTGCATTCCTGAGTCGGTGAGAAATAATAAACGTCATAGAATACTTCGAAGAGGGCGCTCTTATGGCAAGCCTTTTTCTCACACCATGAATCCTGTAGATATGATTAAATCGAGAGAAGATCAGGTGGAACGAGGTTTATATTTTATTTGTCTTAATGCTGACATAGAGAGGCAGTTTGAATTTATACAGCAAGCATGGTTGAATAATAAAAAGTACGGTGGTTTATATAATGAGGTTGACCCATTGGTTGGAAAGATGTCGGTAAATTTAAAAGCAGATAAAGGCACCTTTACTGTACCAGCAGACCCTATAAGAACAAGATATTTTGGACTAAAAAATTTTGTTGAAATGCGTGGAGGCGGGTATTTTTTTCTACCTAGTCGCGCTGCAGTGGATTATATTATTCATCATGGTAAGTTTTGAGATGTTTGTAGTTGGTTTGAGATATCAGTGTGATTATTGAAGCAAAAATTAAACAGCCGAGAGGCCTTGGGTTCGTCACCCTTTCAGAGCAGCTAACGGCAACGTTTGAAGCAAGCTTGGATAAAAAAGTCATATTAATTTCTGCGCCGGCTGGGTTTGGGAAAACTTCAGTTGTTAGCGCTCTGGTCGATGCCTATTGTCCAATCAGTGCTTGGCTATCTTTAGATACTGAGGATAACAATCAGGCTTTTTTCTTGTTTCATTTGCTTGCTGCTCTGGGTTTGCTGAATGAAACTGCAAAAGAAAAATTACTTAAAGTCTCTGAAGCACTAGATACCTATATCCAAC
>JAYPYM010000309.1:0-572 GCA_038135915.1 Gammaproteobacteria bacterium | reverse complement strand
TCCTTCTTTGGTGTTTTGCTAAATATTTGGCATGAAAGTGAGTGTTCATTAGAAAAGCCACCAGATCGTGTGTTGGTGTTGGATAACTTTCATGTCTTGGAGAAGGCAGACATCCTGTCTGGAATTAATTTTTTTCTCGATTATTTGCCTGCTAATTACCATATATGTTTGTTGAGCCGAAAAGTGCCTGGCATACACGTAGTCAAACGAAAGCTAGCGCAAGAGCTAGTAGAAATTAATGTGCAAGATTTGGTTTTTCCGATAGGAGCAATAAAACAACTTTTCAAACATCAATTTGGTCATGAAATTGCTCATGAAGATGCATTAAAAATTCAGAAGAGAACAGAAGGTTGGCCAGTTGCAATTCAATGGGTAATACGAGGATTGCAGTCAGGTAAATCGATTAGCACGTTGGAGGAAGAGGAGTGGGACGTAACAGGTATTAGGGAGTATTTGATTACGGAAATTATCTCAAGTTTACCTGCTAATGTTGTAGATTTTTTGGTCAAAACAGTTCACCTTCCTCGATTTCACCTAGCGCTATGTATTGATGTTTTAGAAAATAAAGATTG
>JAYPYM010000308.1:0-4181 GCA_038135915.1 Gammaproteobacteria bacterium | reverse complement strand
CTGTACCTCTCACAACAGGCTCTTTTGCCTCTGCTTGATAGACTTCAAAACTCCCAGTTTCAAAATCTTGTTGCAGCGCTTTAGCAAAGATTTCTTGAGGTGGCAATCGATTTGTTAATGCAAACTCAGATAACGCACCGCCTGGCCTGAAGAAAAGTTGCGTTTCAAACCGGCTACCCACCTGCAATGCATCGCCCATTACCATATCAATGGTCGGATCATCAAACTCAGTAATAATTCTGATTCGATCCCAGGGACCAGGTCCTGGTGGGAAAGGCCATTCAGGCACTCTTTCGATAATCACGACAAACCCACGTAGCCAGTCCCAAGGGTTTCTGCCAATAATCCAATGCCACCACCATGGGTCAATCAACACAGGGCCTATTGGGCTTAATTCTGCAGTTAACCTCGGATCAATCATAAATGCCGTGATACTAGGCTCTTGAGTGATTTGGCCATCCTCAGAGATCAGATGCGTTGCTTTTCCAAACTCCGGTTCAACCCAATCAATGGTCCCTACCGTTTGCACTGGGAAGTGGATGGGGTTGGTGTCCAAAGAATTAATATCAGCTGCTAACAACAGCGCCCCTGAAGGATCAAGAATCTGGAATTGACCCACAGGCAGTTGCTGATCGGATAAGAGCTTACCGCGCAAGGTTTCTGCACTAGGCAATACCTCGGTTTCCAAAGTTTCTCCAAGCGTACCCAATTGATAGTTCAAATCCATCACAAACCGTGAACCCTTTTCAAGCCCCATCACCATATCTCTTTGCTCGCCCTCTAGCTGATCAACAGGCACAACAATTCTGAGACGATCGACGAGCTCAGGGCCAGGACCAGGGTTGGGAAAGCGCGGTATCACTTCGATCCTAAAGCCCCATAACCAATCCCAAGGTCGGCCCACAATCCAGTGCCACTGCCAAGGATCCCAAAATATGATTCGATCCTGTAAACGCTCCATCACTTGGGTTTGCCGATCTAACATAAACTCTACCTGGGAATTAGTACCTTCGACAAGATTATGCCGCTCTACCCACTCAGGCACATTCACCTTCCGAACCGTCATATCAGCCACCACATCTATATCCTGCGGCAGACGAATGGGCTCATTCAAAGCAAAGCCTGGTGGCAAGGCATTCTTAGGCAAATTGTCGATTACATCTTCGTCAAAAGTAGCTGCAATCTCTTCGTATAAAGAAGTTGGCGTCCTCAGAATGTCTTCATTGATGAACGCATCTGACGGTATATCATCATTCTGATCAACGAAGCGCCTAGCGGGCCCCAAAGCTGCTTCCAAGCCCGCTTCATTCAAACAACGAATGCGAAAAGCTTCCTGCTCGAACAAAGGCAACCCTCTGTTCAACCAAGTTGTGGCTGCCTCCTCTACATCTTTTACAGTCAGCAACTGCTCTGGTGCACCAATATCCTTGTTAGCAGGCAATGAATCTGCTAACCGGCCAGCTATTTGAGCTAAGCTCTTGTGGTGATTTTCATACAGCTCAAATGCATCAATCGCCAAGGCATGAGCTAGATTTTGTTGTTCTCTTGCTTCCTGTGCGCCCTCTTCATCACCTTCTAACCTAGCATCACGAACTGCTTCTCTAGCCGACTGCCAGGCAGCAACTCGCTGGTTAAAATTATAAGAAAGGCTATGTAACTGCATCCCACTCTCCCCAAGGGGATACATTTGATGATTGGGGTCACCTCGCTCCTGCCCAGCAACTTCAAGCACGCGCTGGTAGTCTTCTTTTGTAAATGCTTGGTCTAGCGAACAGTTCGAAAAGTCATACTGACTATCTGCACTGGTGTTACTACTGGTGGCTTCATCGACAGCTTTAGCCAAATAGTAGCCTACCTGAAAACCTGCTATCGGCGCCCAAAATACACCACCCGCTGTAGTTGCATTGGCCAGTGAATCACACTTATCATGCGCTCCGCTCAAACCGGGCAGACAAACAGCAGCTACAGTCAGCAGCCCCACCCTAAACTTTGTTTTAATCATCACCGTTCTCCTTGAATTGTAATGACTGTTGATAGAAACACCTTATTCCCGATTCTTATGAGAAAAAAGGTTGGCGTCAATACGCTAAAGTACCTAGCAAAAGTGCTGCTTCCGCTGGTTAGCGTCATTTAGCTCAAAATAAGCTAATGAGTGAGTATGACGAAGTTATGAATTTATTATGATAATTGCTGCTAGTAAAAACATAGACATTTTTACTTCAGTTCTCTTAGCACCTATGATCTGTGGTAAACTAAAGTTTAACAATGAAAGTTTGAAAAGCGTTTACTTTTTAAACATGAGAAAATAATCTAACCGACTCATAGCATTCCCATGCATGATCGCCAACGATAGAAGCAAGTAACATCATGACAGATTTTTTAAATACACTGGGTAAACGATTTAGAGGCTTTTATCCAGTGATAGTTGACGTAGAGACGGGCGGGTTTAACTCGCAAACAGATGCATTACTTGAAATTGCCGCTATCACAACCACCTTGAACGATACAGGACAACTTATTCCAGCAGAGACTGTTCACTTTCATATTACACCCTTTGAAAATGCCAATCTAGATCCAGAATCGCTCAAATTTACAGGAATCGATCCGCACAGCCCTTTAAGAGGTGCCGTAGAAGAAACAGAGGCACTGTTAAACCTTTTTCAAGTCATCCGAAAATCAGTGAAAAAACACGACTGCAATCGAGCAATACTAGTAGGGCACAATGCACACTTCGATCATGATTTCTTAAAAGCAGCTGTTACCAGAACAGCCTTGAAACGAAACCCTTTTCACCCTTTCTCAAATATAGATACTGTATCTTTATCAGCACTCATGCTTGGCCACACCGTATTGGCAAAAGCTTGCCGCCTCGCGGGTATTGGATTTGACGCTAAGCAAGCACACTCAGCTTTATACGACGCAACTAAAACTGCAGAACTATTCTTTAAATTGGTTAATCAAATTGCGTTGCCTTTCAAGATCGATTAATGCAATTTTCACGATACTACTTGTTGCCATATTACCCTGCAGCAATAGGTTCATCACAAATACTAGTATAAACTGTGCCGTCAGTGGATACACCTAAAACTGCTTCATTATTACCAGGCATATAACTATCTAATAATCCCTGCTCAATGACAGGGATATTGCGCGCCCTACAAAAATCTCTAATCTCCTTGGCCTGCGCCCTGGAACTTTCACTTGAACCCAGACCACCTCGCATCCAACAAACCAGGTCAGATTTTGAACCAACCGGTTCAAAATCAATATCTTCTTGAAATAAATCATGAATATCATTTAATTTTTCGGTTGTATTTGTGGATTCTGGATGCGTGTGCATCAAGGCTACTGTTCTAGACACACAACAATAAAAGCTAGCAGCAATACAAGGTCCAATATCACGGGTTAACAGCACTGGACCCATCGAGAACTTTGCAATACTTTCTCCTTTCTTCCAACCTACTTCTTTAAGGCCGAAATGTTCTTTTGCAAAATTCACATCTAAGGATGATTGACTTGGCATGATAAAACTCTCCTGGAAGTTCGACACATCAGAACTCCAACTAATTTATAGTTAAGGCAAAAGAATTTTAAGCAGTGTTTTATGCTATTTTTGTAATTGATCAACTCTAGGAAAACAAAGATATAAAATGCTGTTACACAAACCGCATTGATAAATCAATGGAACTTAGATGCTTCGTCAAACCACCCAAAGAAATATAGTCTACTCCCGTGGATGCGATCGCCACCAAATTTTCTTCTGTAATACCCCCGGAAGCCTCTAGTTTTACAGATCCTTTATTCTTTTCCTGGTTTAGCCGAACAGTTTTCTTAATCTCATTCAAATCAAAATTATCTAACATGATAATATCGGCACCCGCCTTTTCAGCAAGGATATATTCTTCAATATTTTCAACCTCAACCTCAATCGGCTTATCTGGTTCCATACCACGCGCTTTTGCTACAGCAGACTCAATAGAACCACAAGCTTTAATATGATTTTCTTTTATTAGAAATGCATCAAATAAGCCAATTCTGTGATTATGACAGCCACCCACTCTGACCGCATATTTCTGCCCTGCTCTTAGGCCAGGAATGGTTTTACGGGTGTCCAGTAATTTCACGCCTGTATGAGACACCTTATTTGCATAAGACCGACAGAGTGTCGCCGTACCCATGAA
>JAYPYM010000307.1:0-4189 GCA_038135915.1 Gammaproteobacteria bacterium | reverse complement strand
GATAGAAAAAATGAAAAACTTGCTCGTAGAAAGTGGGTTTTTCTACAGCCTCGTTGCAGGAGGTTTGGTTGCATTCGCGATTTCTAGAGCTTGAGCAAGGTTCTGTCTCGCACTATCTAATAGTTCTGTTATGCTTATCGTTTCTGCCAGCTCTTCATTGGGAGTAAAGTCCTCTCGTTCAATGATTTTGGTATTAAAAAATTCATTTTGGTTTAACAGATCAAAAACTCTGATGCTCCACTCCATTGCTGTGAGTAGATCGTTGCGAAGATCATCGTAAAAATAATCTGGCTGTACTAAAAAGCTTTTAACTCCTTCAGCTTTATTCAATGTATAATGCATTTTTTCTAAACATTTGTAGATTAATCGATCAGTCAATTCATTTGTTTCTTTAATAAATTTATCGATGTAGTGAAAATGGTGAATTTCACCTGAAACCATTTTTGCTTTGACTTCCTGAGCCTTGGTTAAGTGATGAGTGATTGTGTTTAATGCTTCTGCGACACTCTCGCTGCTATAGTCGCTTTGATAGCTGTCTCGAAAAACTCTTTTCACAAAATTTTTAAGCTCGGTAGCGCTAGTTTGTAATAAATTGACGATGTTAGCGGTTTGTTTGGTCGAATCACTTAAATTACCTGCTCGAATGGTTTGTTCGGTGGCTTTAGTCATTCTTAAGTCGTCTGAGGGTTTATACTCTCTACAGGCAGCATCTAAGTTTATTCGAAGTGTTCGGTACTTTTCTGCTAAACCATGCCCAACTGATAAGCCAGGTACGGGTTTTGTTTCGTCACTAGAGGAACTGTGGTGTGATGAGGTAGGTGCAGCAGTTCCAGTCGCAGCATACATCTCCTCGTGCTTAGGTGACACACCCGGTGTTGATAATACATCATCTTGACTGGCTATATTAATGAAGTAGTCATCTGCTCTTGGTGGTGATTGGTGTTGAGCGGCTCTTGCTGTTTGACCTTCACCTGTAGCTTGATTTGCATACATATTTATTACTGCCTTTGTTATGAATAATGAATGAATAACGCAGGTATTATATAGATAAAATCATCTATCTTAAACACTAGGTATCTGCATATAACAAAGTGCTGATCTGTACCTTTAATTAATTGGCAGATATTATTGTTTAACTAAATCATCGATAGCGTTGTTTTTTTTAATTGAGTAATAGGTAAGTGCTGTTTGTCAGTTATTAGCTGTCAGCTGTCAGTGCAAAGCCTGATAGCACTGGTTGATTGCGGCGGCTCTTCTTCTCCAATGAAGTTTCGAGAAACCAAAAAATGATAATCGGATGGAGGCCTGCTCATATTGATCGACAATTTTCTTTAAGTCTCTGAGGTATAGTTCCTGGTCTTCAAAAGCGTGCCCAGCCAGGTTTTTTATTTTTTGTGGTGCTTTGTCATAAGCCGTTTGATTTGCAAAAATAATTGCGTAACACACCATCGGTAGGTCTGATTTTCCTGTGGCTTCCAGATACTTAGCAACAGCGTCAAAATTATTATAAAGCTCTTCTAGTGGCTGTAACTGCAATGCTACTTCGTTTACGTGACACCTGAATTGCTCGACTGCTTGAATTTTATCAACCAAACATTGTAAGTCGCTGCCGTCATGGTAACAGACTTTGAGCTTTACTTTTTTCATACCTAAGTTTTGGCCATCACCAGTAGTCGCTTTGAAATGGATGAGTTCGAGCGCTTTCCTCAGTATTTCAGTACCATTTTCTCTGTCAGATGCTCGTGTTGCTTTCTCACCCGCCACGATTCTGACGGGAATGCCTGCTTTGCCCATTTTTTCCAGGTTTTCAGCGAGCACACTGTACGGCTCGTCATTTAAAGCAAAGGTGACAGATACTTCTCGACCTTTCTGCTTCAACAGGAGCGCCTGCTCCGCACTGTCTTGAATACCACCTTCCGATCTGCAGGTGATTTCTGTTTCCAAATTATGTACTACTTCAGCTCCGGCTTTTTTTATATTTAGGTCGTAACCACAAACAGATTTAGGTGGCGCTGGGTCCATAAAGTGTTCCGGTAGAATATTGACCTTATTAAAGTGCTGGCATGCGTTGGTTTGTCGCATCGACCCTTGTTGGTCTTTCGTTTGTGTGACATTTGGACTAGTAACTGATTTAGCTGTGCTATTACTTGAGTTCTGTGTTTGCTGACTACTCACTTGATGGCTAAGGTGGTTTGGCGGAATTTGAGACATGGCGTAATAATTTTAAACATTTGTTTCTGATTGAGTTCGTCAGTATCTCAATAAATAATAGCATTGCTGATTTCATTGTGTGTGGTTGGGATTAAATGCTATCTTTGTCATTGACTGTGTTGTCGAAATACCAGTATGCTGAGCCTGCAAAGCCTTGTTCAATACTGTATGAATTCATTTTTTTTGGGAGCCCAAGCCTTTGTCTGAGTTAACATTGGACTACCATAATCTGTCGCCTGAGGTTGTTCTTGATGCTGTAGAATCCCAGGGTTTTAGAGTAGATGGGCGCTACATCGTGCTGAATAGTTACGAGAACCGCGTTTATCAAGTCAATCTAGAAGAGGGCGACCCTATCATTGCCAAGTTCTACCGTCCAAATCGGTGGACTAACGAAGCCATTGAAGAAGAACATCGATTTTCAATTGAACTCTACGATGCTGAGCTTCCAGTCGTAGCGCCATGGAAAAATGAAGCCGACGTTACTATTTTTAATTATCAGAACTTCCGGTTTTCACTTTATCCCAGGCGAGGAGGGCACCCGCCAGAGCCCAGTAACTTGGATCAACTTTACCGGCTTGGCTCTTTAATGGGGCGCTTACATGCTTTTGGGGCAACCAAGGCATTCGAACACCGTAAAACCATATCTGTGCAGAGTCATTGCATTGAGCCTTCCGCTTTTCTAATCGAAGCAAGCTTTATTCCGAATGAATTGGTGAAGGAATACAAATCTTTAACTGATCAAATAGCAGAACAGGTCACCCAGGCATGGGCTAAAGTGCCTAACTTGAAAACGATTCGAACACATGGTGACTGTCATTTAAGTAATATTATTTGGAGTCGAGATGAGGGCCCTTGGCTACTAGATTTTGATGATGCAGCTATGGCGCCAGCCATTCAAGATTTGTGGATGTTGATTAGCGGCGAGCCAGCTGAAAAAGCTTTGCAGATGAGTGAAATATTAGAAGGCTACCAAGCCTTTTTCGATTTTGACCTTGCTGAGTTGCAATTAATTGAACCGTTAAGAAGTCTTCGCATGATACATTATAGCGCTTGGCTTGCACACAGATGGGACGACCCTGCTTTCACTAAACACTTTCCGTGGTTTAATACGCTACACTATTGGCAGCAACACTTAACAGAGTTAGACAATCAAATTCATGAAATGCAAAAGCCGAGCTTACAATTATGCGGTTAATCGTTTTTATTTTTTTAATCATACTCAACCCTTTCGCTAACTTGTTATATGCAAATGCACCGCCAGCGCCAACTATCAGTGCTGCACTGGTGGAAGAAAGCAGTATCACCGAATGGTTAACCTTCTCTGGCCGTTTAAGCGCGGTGGATGAGGTTGCCTTGAGGCCTCGTGTATCAGGTCAAATTTCGGCGGTCCATTTTGAAGAAGGCGGTATTGTTCAAGAAGGTGAACTCTTATTTAAGATTGATGAACGCCCATTCGCAGCTGCCGTTAACCAGGCTCAGGCATTACTTGATCAAGCTAGCACGCAGGCAAAACAGGCCGAGAGGGAAGCTGCACGTGGTAAAGACTTGCTTAAACGGAAGGTGATTTCAAAAGAATCCTATGAATCGAGAACGGCAGCCGCTGCACAAGCGCAATCTGAGGTAGCCGCAGCACAAGCGGCACTAGAGATCGCGTTGCTGAATCTGGAGTTTACACAAGTGGTTGCACCGGTGACGGGCCGTGTCAGTTTAGCCTTGGTCACACCAGGCAACTGGGTTCAAGCGGGTCAAACCTTATTAACCCAAGTGGTATCTACAGATTTTCTCTACGTCGATATCATGGTAGACGAGCGAAGCTTTTTGCAACATTTAGATAATTGGGTAGTGGGTGAAACCAAATTTAAGTTTGGCTTGCTGGACGATGATGATTTAATTCATACAGCTGTCTTAACCTTTATAGATAATCAAATCGACTCAAGAACCGGCACTATAAAGTTGAGGGCTAAACTTGCAAACCCAG
>JAYPYM010000306.1:0-4199 GCA_038135915.1 Gammaproteobacteria bacterium | reverse complement strand
GCTGTATATCATCCCATTGGGGCAAAGCATAACGAGGCACGCCCATAGACGTCATAGGCCCATGATGACCTAACTGAGACAAGCCTTCCCTCGCAAGTTGATGAATGAACTCAACGGTCGGCTCTTCTTTGGTGATCTTTGCAGTTAAGGTACTGGTAGATGAACTTAATGCTGGGCCTTCTTGGCCAACTTGCTGGTCAGAGAATTGCTTGTGGGTACCATCACAAAAGGGCGCATTTTTGGAGTATTTACATTGACATAAATATGCAGCACCATCTTTCTCAGCTACAAAGGATTTTGGTTTGAAGTCAGTGCCGGCATGCGACCCATCACAAAAAGGTTGTATTCCAGACCGACCACAAGTGCAAAAATAATAACTTTTATCCTTTTCTAATTCAATTTTAACTGGTTTTTTATCTGCAATAATGGGATTATTCACGAAATTTCCTCTTGGCCAATGATTAGACGAAGAACATCTAGAACCCAGTATTTAACTACATTCTTCATTTCAAATACAACCAATATATTTCAAATACAACCACTATGGTGAATATATTCTTTATTTTTTGCATTCAAGCTATCATTTTTAAGCTTTATTTTAACTCATTTTAATTGAGCCAATGCATCACGGCGATAGTAGAGCACCCCATTAACTTCCTTTTCAAACTGCATGCCTGCATATTCAGCAACACGCACGGAAGCAGCATTCTCTATTTTTATACTGGCTGCTATTGGGTCTGAGATTTTTTGTGCTAATTCATGCACCATATGTTTAGCAACGCCTTGATGCCTCGCTTCAGCCGCCACTGTCCAAGAAAGCACCCAAGTGCCAGACACGTCATCAGCTCGAACAGTACCTACCGCCTTGCCCAGTAAATCGGCAATATATAGACGACGTTTTTCATTGTTTAAAGATGCTTCTAACCAAGATAGGTGGTCTTGGTAGTTTATTTCCATATCCTGAAAACTGGCTATCCTAGTTTCTGGATCATTCCGCCAGTTATAGAGTAGCTTCGCATCTACCATCGTAGCAGTTCTTAAGTGAATTTTTTGATTATGTGTCATATATCAAGATAGCGTTACATTTGCATGAATACGAAGACTAAACATACCCCTCAGGCGGCACTATTTCCGGTAAAGGCCCCGGTGCAGGCGCCTCACCATTTCGGTAAGCCTTTAATTGATACACATAGGCCAATATCTGCGCTACCGCTCGATATAAACCTTCTGGGATTTCTTGGTCAAGTTCAGTGGTATTATAGATTGCTCTTGCTAATAAAGGAGATTCTAATACATCCACTTTATGAAAAGTTGCTATTTCACGTATTTTTAAAGCAACCAAATCGGCACCCTTAGCAATGAGCATGGGAGCCCCCTCTGATCCAGGCTCATACTTTAGCGCAACAGCATAATGAGTCGGGTTAGTGATGACTACATCAGCTTCAGGGACATTACCCATCATACGCCTTTGTGCCATTTCTCTTTGTAATTGCCTAACTTTACTTTTTACCTCTGGTTTACCTTCGGTATCTTTCATTTCTCGTTTGACTTCATCCTTCGTCATTTTTAATGACTTTGTGTGGTTCCAAATTTGGAAAGGTACATCTATAAATACGATAACCAGTACTGAAAGGACGATGAATAAGTAACAAAACACCAATGTATTGAGCGTGCTAGATACCGCAACATCTAAAGACATTTTTGACAAGCTAAGCATTCTTGGGAAGTAAAAGTAAATCACCAGGATGGCAACAACTGCAACAACAACAAATTTACCAATGGCTTTCAGCAACTCTACCAAGCTACTAATAGAAAATAGCCGCTTCTTAATACCGGCAATGGGATCCATTTTTTTAAGGTCGGGCGCTAATGCTTGAAAAGACATATTCCAACCACCAACGCCAACAGAACCTATAATCGCTGCCACAGCGATCAAACCAAAAAAAGGAGAAAGACCAACAGCTACGTCCTGAACAGCAATCTTTAGATTTCTTGTTGCCGTAGAAATATCCATCGCTGATTGGGTGCTTAAATCAAAATTACTGGTCGCCATGTGTTTAAGCGCATTGATAATGATTCACTTTCAGCCATCTGGTCAGCTCACCAACATTGTTCTAATCACCTCTAATACTTCTTGGGTATATCTATCAAACTGAGGCAATAAATCCATTAAGGTAATACTAATAATGAATAATCCCAAAACCATATTAAATGGAAAACCCACTGCAAATATATTAAATTGCGGCGCCAACCTAGAAACTACTCCAAAGCTAGCGTTCACTAGGAGCATTGCCGCAACTGAGGGTAAGGCTATTAGTAAACCTCCTGCAAACATCCAAGAGCCCATTTGTGCTACTTCAGCATACCAAGTATGTCTTAAACTCCCTATTCCTATAGGCATCACACGAAAGCTTTCTATGATGACTTCAATGACGACTAAATGCCCATTAATGGAAAAAAAATAAAGGTTAGCCATCATCAGGTAAAGTTGACTGATTGAGGCAACGCTCATACCATTGACTGGATCGACCAAAGTCGAAAAACCTAAACCATTTTGCATCGCTACAATTTGGCCGCCTACTAGTAGCGTTTGAAATAGGATTTGTAATATAAAGCCAATAGAAAGCCCTATTAAAAATTCCTTCATTAATATCGCGAAAGAAGTTAAACTCGCAGGGTCGACATCAGGCACTTCTTGTATGGCAGGCGCAACAATAATAGTTAACATCAAACAGAGGGCCATTCTTACCCTAACACTAACAAGGCGAGTGCTCAAAACTGGCATGACTATTAACAAACCGGATATTCGAGAAAACGAATAAAAATAACGTCCTAGTAAATCACCAAAAGGCAGATCGATCAAAGGCACTGCAGAAAAAAGTGTACTATTCACATACCTTCCTATTTAACGCAGCCGATTTATAGCACCTAATGTATGTAGCTTGGTAACTGATGAATCAGTTCCTGAGTAAAGTTAACTACCACCGTACCCAACCAGGGACCTGCAAGGATTAAAGTTGCAAATGTGATCATTAAACGAGGCAGAAAACTCAAGGTTTGTTCATTAATCTGTGTTGCTGCTTGAAACATTGAGATAATTAAACCAACGAATAAACTGGGCAAGATAATTACAGTCACCATCATAGAACAAATACTGATTGCTTGGCTAAATAAATCTGCAATAGAGGCTTCCATGATTACTTCTCCTTACAACATATGGTAAAACACTAAAATCTTTCTAAAAGGTACCAAAACTGTTTGCCAAGGTACCAATAATCAACGACCACCCATCCACAAACACAAATAGCATGATCTTAAAGGGTAAGGATACAATCAAAGGAGACAGCATCATCATACCCATCGCCATCAAAACACTTGCTACCACCAAATCAATAATTAAAAATGGTATGAACAATAAAAAACCTATCTGAAATGCTGTTTTGAGTTCACTGGTCATAAAAGACGGCATGAGTACCGTTAGTGGTATATCATCTTTATCCACCAACTGCGTTTCATTACTCATTCTAAGGAATAAAGAGAGATCATCCTCCCTAGTTTGTTTCAACATAAAAGATTTAATTGGCTTGACTGCCTGCCTTAATGCCTCCTCACTGGTAATACTTTCATTTAAATAGGGTTGGAGCGCATTAATGTTAATCCGTTCAAATACTGGCGTCATTACGTAAAGGGTGATGAAAAGCGTCATGCCAATAATGATTTGGTTCGAAGGTGTTTGCTGTAAACCGATTGCTTGTCTCAAAATTGAAAAAACAATTAATATACGAGTAAAGGCTGTCATCATCAGCAACAAAGCAGGAATAAAAGTGAAGATGGTCATCAAAAAGAGTATCTGAATACTCATAGAATACTCTTGAGATCCATCTTCACCAGGTGACATAGATAGGACTGGAATTGTGAACGAGCTTAAGTCAAACGCTTGGCTTTTGGCATTAATAGATACCAGCAATAGGAATAAAGGGATGTTGAGAAGTAACCGTCCCGAATACCCTGCTATCCAATCTCTACTCATATGCTCGTACTCTTGGTTTACTCATTACTATCTTGTTCAAAGCGCTTCTCTTTGCTATTCGTTATTTTCCCTAGAATAGACTTGAATTGCATATGTTTAGCCTGGCCAGCCTTCGTATTGTCTGTCTGTACCAGTTCACTCTGAGAATGCTCGGGGTCAGCATCAAATG
>JAYPYM010000305.1:0-4211 GCA_038135915.1 Gammaproteobacteria bacterium | reverse complement strand
CTTTAGCATGGAGTACTTCTTCTTGTGTAAATTGGGCTGAGTCACCTTTATCCACAGCTTCCATCATTTCAGTCCAAGCTTTCGGAAACTTGTCTGAGCCGCCATAGTAATCATACACAACCCTGGCTGCAGATGGTGCGGCAGGATCAATAATGTGGTTTTCTTGCTTTTCGTTTCTAAGCGTTTCACTGTGGTGATGATCAAAGGCTAGGTGCACGCCTTTGACATAAGGTAAATTCGTGGAAATATCTTGGCCAGTGATCTCTATTTTTCCGTCTTGCATGTCTTTTGGGTGAACAAACTTTATGTCATCAATAAGGTCGATTTTTTTTAGAAGAATCCCGCATACTAGACCATCGAAATCACTCCGCGTGACTAATCGATATTTATTTTCACTAGTCATGTTTTTTTCCTTAAGCTTTTACTATTGGTACGCCTTTCAAATTCAAAACTTTTTCTAGATCTTAAACCCTCATCTATTACTCATAGTTTAGCAAAAAAGTGGAATTGTCATGCCTGGTTACATAAAATAAATGTCTGATAGCCATTATGCTCAAAAGAGAAAAAAAGTGGATTATTCGCAAAAAGATTAGTGAATAATCGTTTATTGGTGTAGAATTTTGCATCCCTTAACGTGCCATCAGGGTAATTGAGGGAGGGATTTTTTATTAACCGGAATATTAGAGAATGTCATATGAGTAAAAAAGGTACAGTTAAGTGGTTTAATGCGGACAAAGGATTTGGTTTTATTACACCTGAAGATGGCAGTAGAGATCTTTTCGTTCACTACTCTGAAATTAAAGGCGGTAGTGGCTTTGCGACCTTAAATGATGGTCAATCAGTTGAATTTGAGGTTGGTGAAGGTCAGAAAGGCCCTTGTGCCAATAATGTAGTACCTGCTTAAATTTATTCTTTACGACAAAGCGGCAGCGATTTGCGCCGCTTTAATTACTTTTTGTTTTCCTTCTTAGAACCCCGCCTCTTATAAAAACTCTATTAGTTACAAGTGTTTACAAAAAAAAAATTCTAACTTTCCCATTATACTGCTAACTATTAAAGTGTAGGTAATCATTGATTGAGAGGATTTTATTTATGAAGTTGATGTTCAACCTAATGATATTCTGTCTATGTTGTGCCACTCAGTTTGTTTCAGCTAATCCGGAAAGTAATAAAGGACATAAAGGAGAGCATAGGAGCGAAAAGCAAGAATTGAGAGCCGAACAAAAAGCTGAAAGAAAGGCCCTAAGGGCCGAGCAAAAAGCCGAGCGAAAGGCGCTTAGGCATGACCATCACGCTGAGCGAAAAGCGAAAAAAAAAGCGAAGGCGAAACATGATGGAAAAGCTAAACAACATGGTGGTGGTAAGGGCAAAAAGGGTTAGTTGAGACATTTGATTTTGAATCATGGCGCTGTACAATGGCGGTTTTGCGATTGTTTCAAGGTGGTGGCGATATAATGGAATGGAGTATATATTTATCTGGTGAAATTCACACTGATTGGAGAGAGAAGATTATAGAGGGATGTCGAGCACATGATTTAGATGTTTCATTTGCATCTGCTGTTACTGATCATGATGCTAGCGATGCCGCTGGAGATGTTCTCGGAGAAGAAACAAAGCCATTCTGGCGGGACCACAAATCAGCTAAAGTGAATGCGATTCGAATAAAAACTTTGATTGAAAACTGTGATTTAGCAATTATTCGGTTTGGTGATAAATATAAACAGTGGAATGCTGCGTTCGACGCAGGTTACTGTGCTGCATTAGGTACGCCTTACATTACTTTGCATGGTGAAGAGATTATTCATCCTCTGAAAGAGGTTGATGCAGCTGCATTGGCATGGGCAAAAACACCTGAGCAGGTTGTTGAAATATTAAAGTACGTGGTAAAAGCTTAGCTACGACACTGTTGCCCAATTACGAATTGCCATGAAACTATTGGATACAGAAATACGAGTTAAAGAGAACTTGATGTTTTCTTTAACTCGTTTTCGGTTATGGTGGGCCCTATTCCTGGCCACTGTTGTTTTCGATTATCTTACCACTATTAACTTTGTTTCCGTGGATGGCATAGAAATGGAGGCTAATCGTGTGGTGAGAGCTCTAATGTCTGCCATGGGGGTGTATCTAGGGTTACTATTTGCTAAATGCTTGCAAGTTATAGCCGTTTTGGCTTTTGCTAGTTTGCATAAAAGAGCTGGCAATATCTTTCTTTTTTTTGTCATATTTCTTAACGTGTGGGCAGTCATCATCAATACGCTGTAGTATGCTTTTTGGCCATTGTTTGTGGTGTTATCACTTAATCTAATTAACTTGATCGTTACAACTTGCAAGCTAACCTATTATGTAGGCCTAATAAAATTTACTGACATTTCCGGCTATTGTGCCATAGGGATTTATACATAGATGGACTGGTTCACTGTTAAGCAAACATGTTTGCGAATCAAAACTAGTATACGGCTTCAGCTGATTGCCGTAGGGTTAATTGCAACAGTTTTAATAGCGATACAGGCTTTTGTGCTAGGGTATCATTTGCAAGGCGTAGAGCTTAGCGAAGGTGCTTTTTCTCCCTTAGTCTTCTTATGTTTTTTTTCTTTCTTGGTCGCTGCATTCATATTTGCAGCCAACTATTTCTTGTCTCACGTTTTAGCATCAAAAATTAAGGCGCTGACCGGCCACTTTTCAAAACTTGCAGATGGTGATTTGTCGTCTGGCCCCTTGCCTGAAGAGGTTTGGGGTGACGCTGATTTAATGGTAAAAAAGATCAACCAAACCTCATCCAGCTTAAGTAATGTGCTGGCGAGTTTAGAAAAAGCAGCTGTATTACTCTCTACGGAATCTGAGCGGGCATCACGCTTTGCGCAGCAAACGCATGATAGTTATGCTCGCCAAACTGAAGAAAATGAAAAGTTAAGGGGTGTTGCCGAACAAGTTAATACCAGTGCGGACAGCGTAAACTCCTATTCAATTAGTATTTCTGAAGTAGCAGGTCATGCGAAAGAAGTGACAAAAGCTGGGCGAGATATTTCTATGAAAAGTTGGCAAGGAACAGAGACCCTGGTCAGCCAAATGCAAACCGCTTCAGAGAGTATTTTGCAGTTGTCTGAGCAAACAAATAAAATTACGCCAATCTTGGGTATCATTGGAGAGATAGCGGATCAAACTAACCTCCTTGCTTTGAATGCAGCGATAGAAGCAGCTCGGGCAGGGGAGCAGGGGCGAGGCTTTGCAGTGGTGGCTGATGAGGTAAGAACGCTGGCTCAAAGAAGTAGAGAGTCGGCGCTTGAAATCAGTGAGGCGCTAGAAACCATGTTGAGTGATATGTCTAAGTCAGTGGAGACGATAGGTAAAGGAGAAGAATTGGCACATGAGACTCATGTCTTAATAAAAGAAAATAATGAAGGACTTAAGGAAATCTATAATGCTGTGGAGTTAATAGACAGTATGAATACCTTGATGGTCCATATTTCCGAAGACCAATCGGCGGTAGCAGCACAAATGACTGAAAGCCTCAATGAGTATGAAAAATTAAATGAGCAGGCTGCAGCCGAAGGTGAAGAGGTAACACAAGCTTCAAATACCTTAAAAAGCGTTTCATCCGAGTTGTCGCAATGCTCGTCTAGGTATCAATTATAATTTCATAAATCAGCAATAGGTCAGCCTGCTTTTCTATCGACGCATTCTTAAAAATATTCTATAAACCCCTCTGGTTCACTGTTATTATATTCTTTTCCTTAGATAGATCTTTATTGGTCCACTATGTTTGGATTAACATTTCATTGTTATCAGTAATTTAAAAATATTAGAGAGTACAGAGTGTTGTTGAGAGATGATATTTTTTTTGCGACCCCTTTACATTTGATGGTGATTGGTTGGTTTAATCTGTTTGCAGTGACTAATTTGTACGCTGAAACACCGATTGATTCTGGTTGGTTGAATGTTGGTCATGGTGGTGGAGGTGTCATTGTTGATGTGATCCCTCATCCGACGGATGAAAATATTGTTTGGGTTGAAACTGACCTAACGGGTATATTTAAGTCCACCGACGGTGGTGAATCGTTTGAGCGAAAGTCAGGGCCCATTGAAAAGCAGGAGCTGCTCTATGAGTGGATGAGAGGCTTGGATCATGAGTTGGCTTTTGACCCAGTGAACCCCGATATCATGTATTGGGCAATGGATGGTGGTATTTATACTGAGCCTGGTCTGTATCAATC
>JAYPYM010000304.1:0-4274 GCA_038135915.1 Gammaproteobacteria bacterium | reverse complement strand
GGATTAACGACATTAAAGGCAAAAACTGGCAAGGCACCGCCAAATGTAGGTACAGACAAAGGGACCAAGCATGCGTCCTAGAAGATGTGGGCGAGCAAGGAGCCTTGGTTCGTTTTACCAACCCGCAACGAGCTATAACGCCAGGGCAATACCTAGTGTTATACGATGGTGAGCGATGTCTAGGCGGCGCAATTATCGAATCCGGTGAAGACGAAACTGAAACAACGCCAGGAAATGCTCTCGAGGCTTTTAACACAGATTGACCAGGAATCAACTCATTTTATATGAAACAAGTAATCAGCCCTACTGACCAACGCAGTATTGCCCTCATTGCTATCTTTCAAGCAGCCGATTTGGCTTACCGAATTGCAATGGAAGAGCCATTTGACAATTTTTTATATGAAACAAGCATTAAAAGTATCTTTGTATTTGAACCTGAAAACATTGAAGAAATATTCCCACACGCAGAAGGGTTAAAGCAAGGCTTCCATTCTCTTCAGGAATACACCATGTTTAAACAAATGAACCCAGCATTTATTCAAATTTTCAAATACGCACTTGGTTTAATGCACCTTCAAAAAAAACTTAGCCGGTCCAAACCTCTTACGGCACAATTGGGCAGTGATTTAAAACAGTGTGAGCGACAATTTGAACTACAAGATCGAGCTATTGATAACCAAATACTAGATCGCCTTGCTGCTTGTTATACCAACACCATTGGTGAATTCAGATATAGAATTATCGTAAAAGGTAAACAAAAGGCACTGAGCGCACCAAATAATGTCTATCGAATACGCGCCATCTTCCTTGCTGGCATTCGCGCATCGATGCTTTGGCGTCAACTAGGCGGCCATAGATGGCAGCTCGTCGTACAGCGAAGCAAGTTACGACACTCACTTAACCGATTAATGAGAGATTAACATGAACGGCAAACATACCAATACCACTACATCTGAGAAAACAGAGCTTAGTTCTCTGACAGCGGTATCTCCAATTGATGGTCGATACGCAAATAAAACCAAGGCACTTCGACCAATCCTAAGTGAATATGGTCTCATTTACCATCGTGTCAGTATTGAAATAAAATGGTTTAAATCCCTTGCAGATCAAGATGGTATTGAAGAATTTCCAAAACTTTCCAAAGCGGATAGCAAGTTTTTGGATGAACTGTTAGAAACTTTTAACGAAGAAAACGCGCTAGAGATTAAGACAACCGAAGCTACCACGAACCACGATGTAAAAGCAGTAGAATACTGGGTAAAAAATAAAGTCAAGGAACGCTCATCACTAGCACCCTATCTCGAGTTTATTCACTTCGCCTGCACTTCAGAAGATATCAATAATTTAAGCCATAGCTGTATGCTGAGTGCAGCACGTACTCAGGTATTATGCCCTATGCTATCAGAGATTCATTCAAAACTGGTATCTCTCGCTCAAGCATACGCAGATATTCCAATGCTATCTAGGACACATGGACAAACAGCTTCACCTACAACTCTAGGTAAAGAAATTGCAAATTTTGGCTATCGGCTAGAAAGTGCTATTAATCATTTTAAAGCAGTAAAGTTACTCGGAAAAATGAATGGGGCAGTTGGTAACTATAATGCGCACCTATCAGCATACCCGCGACTCAACTGGCAGGCAATCAGTCAAGCCTTTGTAGAATCATTAGGTATTGAATTTAACCCCTACACCACTCAAATAGAACCACATGACTGCATAGCACAATATTGCAATGCTTTAAAAGTAATCCATCAGATTTTATTAGACCTAAACAGAGACATCTGGACTTATATTTCCTTAGGTTACTTCAAACAAAGGGCAGTGGATAACGAAGTCGGCTCATCCACTATGCCACATAAAGTAAACCCAATAGACTTTGAGAATTCAGAAGGAAACCTAGGCTTAGCGAACGCAGTCCTTAACCATTTGGCTGAAAAATTACCCATATCAAGGCTACAACGAGACTTATCCGACTCAACTGTTCTGCGTAACTTAGGTGTTGGCCTAGGTTATGGACTGATTGCCTACCAAGCGACGCTCAAAGGCATCTCGAAACTGGAAGTCAACAAGCTGCGCATTAAGGAAGATCTTGATAACGCCTGGGAAGTGCTAGCAGAACCTATCCAAACTGTGATGCGTCGAGCTGGCATTCAAAACTCCTACGAAGCCTTAAAAGCATTTACAAGAGGAAAGGAGATTAACGAAGAGCGCATTAAAGCCTTCATTGAGTCATTAGATCTTACAGAGACAGACAAACAATCCTTATTAGCACTAACGCCCTCCACTTATATAGGTATTGCAGACGTACTAGCTAAAGACATTTAGTTTCTGGAACAGTACACCGCTAAGTTAACCCGCTCTGAGTTAACTTAGCGCCCATTAGTCAATTAACACGCATTAACTAAACTAAATTCGTCTAAATTTCCCCAATCAATTCATTCAGCTACAACAAAAATTAAAAAAATTGAAACAGTTCAAAAAACAAAAATTATATACTGGCAAAATATGACTCAGACCCTAGTATGAACAATAGAGGATTTAGCATCGAGTAGATTTAGGGATGATTAAGCAAACCCACAGACAAACTGAGTTTTTTCATGTCTACAGACCCTCTTACAACGAAAGAAGCAAAACTCGGGCTAGCTAGAAAAAAAATTTATGTTCTTAGCGGCATATTAGTGATTACGACGTCACTTTTACTTCTTAAAGTATTTTCAGTTAAACCTGTTTCACAACACCAAGAAAACCATGTGGTGAAACAGCAATCGCCTGCGACACAAACCGATCAGTTAGCATTCAACGATCACCAAAATAAACTGCCACCACACGTAACATCGAAACTAACAGAAATTGAACTGGCCTTACAAAAAAGAGTCTCTGATCAACAAGATCAAGACTACTTCCAATCAGAAAAGAACAGCAAAACAGACAATGTGTCAACTAGGCTCTCAAAGGCAGAGCACCCTGAGAGCCATCATCACAATGATCACTATGAAAAATCACACCTTAGCACAAATGTACATGCAACCCCAATAGCCCCAGAAGTCATAGCCGCGGTCAATCAACTCACCCATCAAACAGAAAGGGGCACGGAAATGTCTACATTAGACGACGGTAATATTATCGTTGATATGGGCGACCATGCTTTTAGAGCTGTTCCCGTTGCCACTGTAGATGATAAGGGCAATATCTCGATAACAGAATATATGGGTCCGATTGAAACTACCGAAAATGCGAAATGAATTCAAGACGTAATAATGGAAAGGGATCGGGATGGACAACCACAATGGTCAAAGGAATAGAGAGAGCACACACTGAAAACCGAGGACCCAGATATGTCTAAAAAAATTAAGCCATCATCAAAGCCAAGCAAGCAAAGAAGCTTAGCAAGAACAACCCTCGCAAGCTGCGTGCTAGCTTTCATGTCAAGCGTCTCTCAAGCTGCAACCATTGTCATTCAAGTTGGTGATGGTGGGAGTGAAGGCTTTAATGACCCTACACCAACCACAACTGTTGGCGGTAATACTGGGGCCACTTTAGGCGATCAACGACTTAATGTTTTTCAAGCTGCAGCTGAAAATTGGGGCAGATTTATAGACAGCGACGTGACCATCACGGTTGAGGCCAGATTCAACCCACTAACTTGCTCAAAAAGCAGCGGTGTATTGGGTTCCGCCGGCCCCACAAATGTCGCGACCTCCAGCGCTCCTGGCGCTAGACCAAACACTTTTTATAGTATCGCTCTCGCCAACGCGATGGAGGGCACGGACCGTAATGGTGCAAACCCAGAAATCCGAGCAACCTTTAATAGCAGCATTGATAATAATAATAACTGTTTAAATCAAGTTAATTGGTATTATGGAATAGATGGAAACGCGCCACCCTACAGCATTGATTTACTGGCTGTTGTCATGCACGAAATTGGGCATGGGCTTGGGTTCTTATCACTCATGAGCTCCAACGGTGCGAAGTTTTATGACACAGACGACATCTACTCGGTCCATCTAAAAGATGCTTCTTCAGGGCAGATGCTCGTTGAAATGGGTTCTAACAGCGAACGACAAAATGCGATGCGGAACCAGGGCAATTTAGTATGGACTGGCACGCAAACCAACACTGCCGCAAGCGGGCTCACCCAAGGTTTAAACAATGGTGAAGTTCAAATGTATGCGCCTACGTCATATCGTGGCGGCTCATCAGTATCCCACTTTGATACCGCTGTTTCCCCTAATGAATTGATGGAGCCCTTTGCAACCGGCCCAAAAGAAGAC
>JAYPYM010000303.1:0-4294 GCA_038135915.1 Gammaproteobacteria bacterium | reverse complement strand
GACCAAAATAATTTAGTTAGCAAAACCTTGGAGACTGCAGCTTCTCCCTTGTACGATGATTCTAATGCTGCAGCTCTAGATAATATAGATTTTCCAACTAGAACAGCTATTAATGCTTTTGACCCCCTTGTACTAGAGTTGGCTTCTGATTTTTCTGAAAAGAGTTCTTTCCCCACGGCTGATAAACAAACCAGATCTAACAACAGTTCGCATAAACAGGATAAGCAGAACAAAATCAAAAAAGCTGACAAAGCAATAACTCAAGTAGCACCGTCTAGAGAGATTGTTGATAAGCAGCAATCTACACACCAGCTTAAATCAATTGTTGACCATGCAGAAGTAAAAGAAATTTTGCAAGTTGATACTGTGCAAGCTAATAAAGGCAGTAAAAAGGGCGTAGCTAAGGTGCCTTCGGTGGTTCATGAAATGCAGGTGATAGATGATGCTAAGCAAGTATATGTTCAATCCATCGGATTTACTGGGGATGTTTATCATTTTAAATATGGTGTTGAAGAAACCTTTGTAGAAAAGTCACTCGAAGAGGCGTTAGAAATATTGAAAATAGAGCTGCCAGCAAAACTACTACCTAAGGATTTGCAAAGTATCGGTTTTGAACTGTCTTCTAGTTTACGTAAAAATGGGTTGGTATTTAATACAGTGATGTTGGATTCTCAGAAGGCTTCTGTTGGGCATGTAAAGTTTAAAGTGAATTATGGTGTATTAGCTGATATTAAAGTTTACGGTAATCGAAACTATAAGGTCGAACAAATTGTTGAACCTTTCAAAAATCTACTAGGGCGCCCCATTTATGGTCCAAGCGTTAAGGTCGCAGCCCAAAAACTAAAACGATATTCTGGATTAAAAACATTCAGTTACTACTCCCGTGGAATGTATCCCGGAGAGGTAAGATTAAATATTCGGGTGACGGAAGAAAAAGAAACAAATCATTATGTTGATTTAGATAACTATGGTGCCGAGGAAACAGGGAAAGCTCGAGTCAGTTATTTATATGAGGCGCATAACTTATTTGGATATTTTGGCCAATCAAATTTTATGCTCACTACAACCGAAACTTTAGATAGCTTTATAGGTTTCGCGCAATATCTCGCCCCAGTATATAAATATAACAGCTATTTCACTTTGCAAGCAGCTAGTAGTACTTATCAAGTTGGTGGTGATTTTGACTCGCTGGAACTCAGTGGGCGAGTTTTAACCACTTCTTTAACATATAGCCCATGGGATGAGCTGAGTCAGAAGCCTTTATTTGATTATGCTGATTATGTTGACTCGCTAAGTATTTCCTTTAACTACACAACACTAGGTAGTGATTTACCTGAATTCTCAATTTTTGAGGAATCCTCAAGTTACTTTAAGATCACGCTTGATCCTTCTACCCACCTACAATACAGAAAAAATGGGTGGTCAGGATTCGCTGATCTAAAACTATCTTATGGCTACTTAACGATTAATGAAGAACGATCTGTAGATGACCACTTTTTCCTGTTAGAAGGTGCTTCTGTATTTAGCTATACAGACCGAAATACTCGTTTATTTAATGAGCTTGGAATAGTCAAGTTTAATTGGAATACTCGGTTCCAGCTAACCCCTAATGCTGTGCCTTCAGCGGAAACGTTTACAATGACTGGATTTTACGGAGTGAGTGGTTATACCGCTGGGCTATTTAGTCCTCATTCTGGAGTCTATTCTTCATTCACAATCGACAGTAAATCTCGAAGAATAGGTGAGAAAAAATGGGAGTTATTTTACAAACCCAGCTTATTTTTGGATCTAAGCTACGGTTTAGATAATATCTTATCAAAAACCTTATCTGATAATTTTTCAGAAGGTGGTTTTATAGGTGGTGGTAGTAGGCTTATTTTTCAGCTTTACGGTGATGTGTTTGTTTCTGCTCAGCTATCCGTACCTCTCTATAGTTATGGTAATAGCACGATAGGCAGTAACGAGGTGGATGATTTCCAATTATATATTGCGGTAAAATATAGGTTGTGATTGTTTGAAAAATAGTTAGCGTGGTAAATGTCTGAGATTGAGCGATTAGTGTGTTTAAAAAATTGTTTGTTATTCTAGTATTTTCTACTTTTCTTGGTTATGCAGGTGTTGGTTCTGCCGATCCAGCTATTGCTAAACGCGTAGAAGAATATCAAATTAAGGCACTTTTTTTGTATAATTTTGCCAATTTTGTAAATTGGCCGGCAAAAGCTTTTGAAAATGATCGTTTTTTAAAACTTTGTTTGGTTGGACACGTTCCTTTTGGCGGTTTCTTGGATAAGGTTAATGGCACGTTTATTGGAGAAAGAGAACTAAGAATTATTCGTACCGAGAGAGAGGATAAGAATATTCTCTCTGGGTGCCACATTTTATTTGTTGGTTTAGATCAGCAGAATGAATTGGAAAAGTTCTTCAAGAACCTGAACCATACATTTGTATTAAGTGTAGGTAATGAGCCCAGGTTTGCCGATGACTGGGGTACGGTAAATATAAAGAGAGTTCGAGATGGTGCAGAGGTAGAAATCAACTTAAAGCGAGCTATCGAAAGCGGGCTATTCATCAGCTCAGATCTTTTGGCTATTTCTCGCGTGATTCAATAGTATCGGTAAGCCGTCAGGGTGAAGAAAATCTAAAGCAAGCAGCGGGCTATCGAAGCAACATTCATTAGAAAGGGTAAACCTTTGACCGCCAGAAGGCATCCAATAAAACAAATTCTAGTTTGGCACGTATTTGGTTCGATGACGAATGAACAGAGCGAATTATTTTTAGAACTATTGGTTTTTAGAGGAGAATGCTCTCAAGATTGGGTGATGAACTTAGTTTGTAAATTCAGGCGCTACAATGTGTATGTGGTTAGTCGGATTAGCTTAAACGAATGAAATTCTCAAAGGGTTAACATATTTTTACGTAAACCTAAGCACCTTAATGACTTGATTGGCTTTATTTTACTATCATTCAATTAGAACACTGCTATTTGTTATGAGACAAGACTTTATATTTGTTTATGCCCCTGATCCGGCAATACTCAGATGTGGTTTTTTACGTTTTTGTGATGATTCTTAGGCTGTTTATATTTGGCTATGCGAACTAGATTTTGTTTTTCAATGTGTTCCTTGCAATGTGTTAGCACAACTAAGTTGTGTTCGATTTTATTTATTTTTAGCATATTGACTACTAATTCACTTTGGGCAAGTGTAACAGGTTACTCAAATGTCGGTAATGGTGGTACGAAGTTTTCTGGTACTGAAGCGACCACCATTAGTGTGGTAGATGGTGCATTCACATCTTTTGACGCCATCTTAAGAACGACAGGTTGGGATGATTTTGTATTTACGTGCGATTCAGCAACTACAAACAATATCTCAAGTGAAGGTAAAGGAAGTATCATATTTAGATACACCGATTCATCCAATTATTACGCATTAGTTATATGGTATGACCAATGGGGTTCAGGAGATTATGTTGTTCGTCTAAAAAACAGTAATCTTGCTCTCGATAATACCACAGGGCAAATCGCTTCTTACGCCAGCAGCACTTCAATCTCTTCACTTCAAATTCAAGGCGTTGGTAGTACCATCCAGGTTTGGGTGAACGGGGTATTAAGAATCAATACTACTGATTCTTCTCATCCAAGTGGTAGCTTAGGCTTTGCCGGTTACAATCGTTGGAATGCGGATGGTGTATCTTGGGACAATGTCTCTTGGGCATCCGCGCAAAATACAGCAACGGCTACACCCGATAGCGCAATGACGGAAGCTAACCTAGATGCGCGCTCGGTGACGTTAGATATTTCAGGCGATACCTTTATTGACGGAACCTTAGATTTTGCTAATTTCACACTCAATAACGCGCCCACCGGTACGACCATAGAAAGCGTTTTCTACACCGATTCGGATACAGCGGTTGTGAACCTAGCGTTCGATAGTACTGACTTTGACTCGGACGTTACCACCTTTGACATCACCATTTCCGCAGCCGAACTCAATGAAGGCCAAGACATTACCTCGGATGATATGAGCATTACAGCCACCAACGATGCAGAATCTATTGCGATCTCAGATGACGGTTTTATTCTAGAGGGTGCTGAGGACGGTGAAGTTATTACCGTTACATTGTCGGGCGGCACCTTCTCATCAAGCCTAAATACTGCAAACTGGACAGTGAATAATTTGCCTACTGGCGTGAGTAAAGGTACGCTGACTCGAACTTCAGATACCACAGCTACGATTGCACTCTCTGGCAATGCTTCCTCCGATTATGACACAGATATCACCAATGTTGAGGT
>JAYPYM010000302.1:0-4320 GCA_038135915.1 Gammaproteobacteria bacterium | reverse complement strand
ATGATATTACAAAATGGCATTCAGTGGGTAGGATAATTTGCTTGAGTTACCTAACTCAACCACGTCTGATGATGATGACGATAATCGATTTGTATCAAACTTATCACCGGGACAAATGTTTTACGCGAGCAATTTTTCTGCTGGTCTAGGTGCTCAGAGGGGAGGAGAGGCTAGGTTCTCTTTTGATCGTTTATTCCCACTACGGCATCCTGCCCAAATTCAAAGAAGTCCTAGTTTACCAGGTGATCTGTCCGCTCAATCCAATGAGGAAGCGAACGCGTTATTAGCGCTTACGGTACGTTTAGATAGAGCCGCTGATAGAGCCGCTGTACATTCTAGTGGTGCGAGAACGCTAGCTACGTCGGCTACCTCTCACTCAAATACTCAAGCGGGTGTGACACCCAGTGAGGCTGATGCCGAGCACAGTATATCAGGCGCTCCTAGAACCTCAGAACGAAGTAACAGCACAAGCTAGTTGTCTGAATAGGCTTGAACGAGAAATTGGTCATCGGCATTTTCGATACCGAAAATTGGAATTTCAATGTTGCCAGCTAAATCTGCTTTAGTCCGCATACCAGAACCGCTGAACCGGTATTGATTGCTATAGCCGGACACCACTAGCCCTACTATATCTCCAGCTCGTAAGCGAGTGCTCATTGCAGGTAATTCTAATTGGTGCAACCCAATACCATTAATGGGAAAGACTTGATCGCTGACCAGGGTAACTGTTCGAGAATGTTCAGTTTTAATGCCAAGGCCAACAAATAGCCTTGGCATGGTTTTCTGGTTTGAATTGATGGTAAGGCTTGCGGTTGGAATGCCCGCCATCATGGCGTCTGATTCGAGCTGATATAGGGGAACAAAGGCCGGTCTGTATTTTCCACCCCGCTTATGAATATTTATATTCTGACCTTGGTCTTTCTCCGGAAGTACCCAAGCACTAAGCTTTTGCAGCATATTAATGGGCGCTTCAAAAAAGTTCAGCGGTGCTTCGAATAGCCCGGCCATACCTGAAGAGATTTGTGTTTCAGGAATCTTAAAAGCTGTACCACCTTGGGGTACTTGAGTAAAGACTGAGCCTGTTTTGTAATCGTGTGTCAAGCAAACGGATGGGATGACATCTGCTGCGCCAACCACCCCTTTTAATTTTTCGTCAAACCAGGACAGTGCAAGGTCGGTGGTTTTGAGCTTTCTATTGCCACAATGCACATAATCTTCGATATTGTATCCAGACACTAACTTAGAGGTAAATTGGGTAAATGGTAAAAGGTGGCCATCTTGCGTAGCAATGATCCGAGCGTCTCTACCATGTGCTTTTAAACATTCGGCATTTTTCACAGCTTCATTGACTGGGAATAGCACATCTCTAAAGCCTTGTATCAACAAGGCGTCCGCTTTTGGTGAAAAGTTTTCGTCTCCGTTGACTTGGCTACAGCGCTCTGCGATTGACCTTGTGGACAAGGTTTCAGTTAATTTAGGTGGAACCGTTCCCCCGCGCGCAACAAAATAACTATCGTTCAGTAACTTGTGTACGTTACCGGGGTTCAAAAAATTACTGGTTACAATCAGTGTTGTTAACCATCCCATTTTGGGTATTTTTTCTGGAGCGAGGCTTTTATTCAAGTCGTTCCAGGTAGTGACAGGCACAATTGCGTCGATACGATGATCCAGGCCTGCACTGAGTAATTGTGCGCCACCTCCGTAGCTTTCTCCGATCATGCCGATGAGTGGGTTCCCATCTTCATAGGCAATCCGAGGGATGTTGGCTTCGATCCAGTCGATTAAATATGAAATGTCTTTTAATTCGTAGGAATCATCAAGAAAGTGTATCTGCCCCTCACTTGCACCGTGTCCGCGATGATCAAAACTGACCACCCAGTATCCTTCTTTCCATGCTTGTAAGCTAGTTTGGCCAGAAAACACAAATTTACCGTAAAGGCTTAGCGGTCTGGACATTCTAAAGGTGCCAAACCCATGTGCGTGAATAATGACAGGTGCGGTTTGGTGTGGTTTTAATGAAGGTTGATAAACAGTTGCTTGAATTCTGGTACCGTCAAAAGAAGGTATAGCAACATCAAAATAAGTGGGTTGTATAAAGGCCTCGGAATGGGGTTTAAACTGTGTCGCCTTTTGCACACTCATACAGCCAGTGAGCATGAGTAAACATAGCAGCAACAAATAGTGCTTATAAGAGAGTAGATTCATATTATAGTATTATAGAGCTATATGCTTGTTCTATTTTAGCCATTATCGACTTTAGTACGCTATGCGGTTTCGCGTCAAGCGTTCTAATTCGCTGAGCCGGCAATAATTACAAAAACTAAACAGTGTCAATATGGCATTGATTGTATAATCCAGTCTAATTTTTATCATCCAATTAACCTAAAAAATATAAAAGGCGTTCTTTCAGATGTATTTAAAGCCTCTTTTTTTGTTTGTTGTTTCTTGTGTACTTTCTCAGTTTGCCTTCGCTTCTGGCCAGTCAGGGCAAAACCTTATTGTTAATGGTAGTTTTGAGGATATCGGCAGCAGTAAGCCTCTACCAGGCTACGGATCACCAAATACTTGGCAAATATATAAAGAGGTTCCAGGTTGGAAGTCTTATCAGAACTTAGAAATTTGGTTGGATGGATTTATTGTGCCCCCTTACCATGGAAAACGTGTTTTAGAGTTAAATGCGCATCCAGGTAACAGTAATGGCCAATTTAAGATATTCCAATCATTTGAGACTCAGGCAGGAAAGACATATCGTCTAACATTTGCTGCGAGAAAGCGTGAAAAAGCGACTGAAAGATTCTCTGTATCTGTTGCTGATTTCAGTAAACAAATATCCGATCATGATCACAGTAAATGGAAAAAGTATCAATTTGAATTTAAGGCTCAGAAAGATAAGACAAAGCTTATCTTTGCTTCAAAAGATGGTGGTAACGATACTACCGGTAATCTTTTAGACCAAGTCAGTGTTCACTTGGTTGGTGGTTCTTCCAGTAACAAAGCACCTAAAGCATACAAAGATGAAGTAAAGACTCAAGAAGGTACGCCAATTATTGTGGATGTACTGGCTAACGACAAGGATCCAGATGGCGATCAGTTGAAAATTATTGCAGTTTCAAACGTTGATAAGGGCTCTGCAACCATTATCGATGACGGCAAGAAAGTCAAATTTACTCCAAAGGCAAATTACACCGGCAAAGGCAAGTTCTATTACACCATTAGTGATGGTAACGGTGGAAAAGACACTGCTAAAGTATATGTCGAAGTCACTGAAAAGAAGAAACAAGCCCCTAAAGCATACAAAGATGAAGTAACGACTCAAGAAGGTACGTCAATCATTGTGGATGTACTGGCTAACGACAAGGATCCAGATGGCGATCAGCTGAAAGTTATAGCAGTTTCAAACGTTGATAAGGGCTCTGCAACCATTGTCGATAACGGCAAGAAAGTCAAATTTACTCCGAAGGCAAATTACATCGGTAAAGGCAAGTTCTATTACACCATTAGTGATGGTAACGGTGGAAAAGACACAGCTAAAGTATATGTCCAAGTCACTGAAAAGAAGAATAGCGCGCCTGTTGCCAAGCATGATTCTGCAACTGTTAAGGAAAACGAAAGCGTGACGATTAATGTGTTAGCCAATGACACTGATCAAGATGGTGACCCATTACAAGTGACGATAAAAAATGGGCCTTCGATGGGTACTGCAGTGGTTAATAGCGCGCAGAAAGTAGTATACACCCCTAACAAAAACTTTAACGGTAGTGATAGCTTTAGCTACCTTGTGAAAGACGGTCGTGGTGGTGAAGCCAGTGCTCAGGTGATTATCAAAGTTACCTCGGTAAATGAGTTGCCAGATGCCAAAGATGATGAAGATAGTATCGCAGAAGATGAAGTCTTAATCATTGATGTATTAGCTAACGATACTGATCCAGACATGGATGCGTTAACGATTACTGCCGTAGCAGATGTTGATCATGGTGTAGCGGAGATCGTTGATGGTAAAGTTAAGTATACTCCACCTGCTGACTTCCATGGCACTGCGAAGTTTAACTACACAGTTAACGATGGAAATGGTGGACAGGATACGGCACGTGTCTATGTCACAGTCACTTCCGTCAATGATGAGCCCGTGGCTATGGATGATACGGCTGCTACATTAGAAAACGGCAGTGCAACGATAGATGTATTGGCGAATGATACCGATGTAGAGGATGACCAACTAAGCATTGAGTCCTTCAGTCAAGGTTCCAATGGTTCAGTAGAGATGCAAGATGGCCTATTGGTTTACACACCAAATAATGGTTTTATTGGTGTGGATAGTTT
>JAYPYM010000301.1:0-4345 GCA_038135915.1 Gammaproteobacteria bacterium | reverse complement strand
AATGATATTACAAAATGGCATTCAGTGGGTAGGATAATTTGCTTGAGTTACCTAAGTCAATCGGATCTAAAATAACATATTGACTTTTTATGGTTAATATAATGTGCTCTGAAGAAGTTTCAAACTCGTACTTTTGTTTATCTGACTCAGTATTGGGTTGGTAGAAGGCGTCATCATCACCCTGATGATCTTTAATGAGATTAGCTAATTCTGTTAATATTTCAGTTGAGCCAGCACCAAAAGTCTGAGCTGTAGCGGATAGAATAAAGTCCACAATTTCTTTCTTTTTGCTTGGGTCTTTTGTTTCTAGTTTGCTTAGCAGTTGTCTTTTTACGTTTGCAACCGCGGTGTATTTATCTGTGATCCTAGACCCTAGTCGTAATGACAGTGGATGTCCATCGACTGAAATCTGGTGTGGATTGATACGATTAAAGTCTTTGTCTTGCTGTTCCTTTCCTTCTTGTGTTGAATGCTCTCTCGTAAAATCTGAAACTAAGTAGTCTTTTAAGCTATTAAAAGCTCTTTCAAGTTGATCCTTTATGCCGATGTCCAAAGAGGTATCACGTAAAAAATTCTCTAGGAATTGACACAATAAGATCGCAACCCCTCGATTGGCGGTTTTATTGTTCTTTAGAGATTCATTGAAATTCTCTACGAAGGTATTGGTTGCGCTGATAAAAGCTTCTGTAGGGCCTGGTTCTATATCACCCAAGGCTTTCTGAATAATATTGCTTAACAGTTCTTCTTGAGTGGTGATAAAAGCTAATGCATTCGAGGAAAGGGGGCCTACTGGGGAACCAATTGGTTGATCTGGTAAGGCGGTAGCCACCGTTGAGGTTCCCGGCGTAGAAGAGGGTGGGGCTGAGGGCGTTGCCGTGTCTTTTACTTCAGCACGCGGTTTTAATGGGTCCATTTTTTAGGTAGCTCACTAAGTTAATCAGGATAGGTTAATTGAGAAACAGTCTGGCAGATGTCATTTTGCCTGTCAATAGGTTGGCTTCAACTGTGCTTGTTTGGTTTGGGTTTATTCAATTGCTTGGCTAAGAGGCTATAGTGTATTAAATAGCAAGCAGTAAACAGATCTCATAGGTGGTGGCGAATGAATGAACCGGAACGCAGGAAGTTAGTCTTGTTAGGTGCTGGAAAGATAGGAGCACATATCGCTAAGCACTGGGTTGCAAAAGGGGTTGGCAAAGTATTGATCGCAGATCAGTCTGCGGATCGCTTGAAATCTTTAGAGCGCCAATTGTCTTTAATCGCAAAAAACGATACACGAGAAGTGTTTAGCATAGAAGTAGCGGATGTTAGTAATCGGGAAGTTCTAAAACGTCTGTTAAAAGATGCGGTGCTTGTCGTTTCCGCTTGTTCATTTCAGCTGAATCAGGCGATTGCAGAGGTTGCTTTAAATACAGGATGTAGTTACTTTGATTTAACTGAAGACGTCGCTACTACAAAGCTGATTAAAACGTTAGCTGCGAAGGCTAAGCCTGGCCAAATCTTCATGCCACAGTGTGGCTTGGCACCGGGTTTTATTGGAATTTTAGCTAATCATTTAGCAAAGGGTTTTGATGAGTTGGATTTTGTTAAGATGAGGGTTGGCGCCTTGCCTCTTTATCCTTCTAACATGATGATGTATAACTTAACCTGGTCAACAGACGGTTTGATCAATGAGTATTGTAATGCCTGTGAGGCAATTGTAGATGGAAAAGTGAGGGCTTTACAACCATTAGAAGGGCTTGAAAGGTTTTCTATGGACGGTGTGGATTATGAAGCTTTCAACACCTCTGGTGGTTTGGGTACTCTCTGTGAGACATTCGAAGGTAAACTGAATAGGCTTGATTATAAAACAGTTCGTTATGATGGCCATTGCCATTTAATGAAGTTCCTAACGCAAAGTTTACGCCTAGGTCAAAGGCGTGAGCTGCTTAAAGATATTTTAGAGAAAGCAGTGCCCATGACCTTGCAAGATGTAGTGTTAGTGTTCTGCTCAGTTGCTGGATATATTGATGGCAAATATGTTCAAAACACGAATGCTAGAAAAATTTATCACGGTCAATTGTATGGTGAATCTTGGAGTTCTATCCAATTAACCACCGCTTCTGGGTTAGCCGCTGTGGTAGATCTTCATTTGGAGGGTAAATTACCTACTCAGGGTTTTGTTTCGCAAGAAGCCGTAGCATATGAAGATTTCATTGAGAATCGGTTCGGGAGCGTCTATCAAGTCAACAAGGAAGGCCAATAAATGACAGCATCAGACCAAAAGGTAAGCACGGGAACCAGCTTGTATGAGTTGCCTGAACTGGTTCAGCCTTTCATCATTGAAGGCTGTTATGCGGGTGCTATTCAAGGCGGAAAAATTCAAACAGGTGAAGCGGGTTTCTTTGATGTATTTACACCGATCACCGGAAAGAAAATAGCTAAAATTGGTATCGCTTCAGAAGATCAGTTGCAGCATATCATTGATCAAGCTCAGCAGTCTTTTCGGTACTGGCGTCGTATACCGGCACCAAAAAGAGGTGAACTGGTATTAGAAGTCGCTAACCTAGTTCGAAAATATAAGGATCAACTTGCTCATTTGATTACGCTTGAAATGGGTAAAGTGTTATCTGAAGCTGAAGGGGAAGTGCAAGAATGGATTGATATGTGTGATTTTGCCGTCGGTTTGTCTAGGCAGCTTTACGGTTTAACGATTGCTAGTGAAAGGCCTCAGCATCGATTGATGGAGCAATGGCACCCTTTGGGGGTCGTTGGTGTTATCACTGCCTTTAATTTTCCAATGGCGGTCTGGGCGTGGAATGCGATGATTGCATTGGTATGTGGAAATACATTGGTTTGGAAACCATCAGAAAAAACACCGCTGTGTGCATTGGCATGTCATTCAATTTTACTTCAAGCGTTAGAAAAATTTCCGGCCTGGTCCTCGTTTTCAGCTGGATTATCAGCAGTGGTGATTGGAGATGGAGCGTTAGGGCGCTCCATCGCTTTGAACGGACGAGTGCCTCTTGTTTCAGCCACTGGCTCTGTGGAAATGGGGCGGTCAGTAGCCAAGAATGTGGCTACTCGGTTAGGTAGGAGTTTGTTGGAGTTAGGTGGTAATAACGCCATGGTGATTACGCCAAGCGCTGATCTATCCTTGGCAATTCGAGCGGTGGTTTTTTCCGCAGTGGGCACGAGCGGGCAAAGGTGTACCAGTTTACGCCGTTTGTTTGTTCATGAATCGCAAATCATAGCGGTCATGGATGCGCTAAAAAATGTTTACCGACAGATTAAAATTGGTAATCCACTAGATGGGAATACCTTAGTTGGGCCGCTTATTGATGAAGGTGCTTGGTTAATGATGCACGAAACCTTGCAGACTGTGCTACAGGCCGGTGCTGAAAAAATTTGTGGTGGAGATCGTATCCAGCCTGAATCAGTTGGTGATTTGGATTTTACCCATGGTTGTTATGTTACGCCTGCAATTGTAAAGATTGAACCTAATGTTACCGCATTAGCTGATGAAACTTTTGCGCCTTTATTATATGTTATTTCTTATAAAAAACTTGAAGATGCGGTACGTTGGAATAATCAGGTTTCACAAGGCTTATCTTCAGCAATTTTTACGAATGATGTACGAGAGGCAGAATTTTTTATGTCTTCGTGTGGTGCTGATACTGGGCTGGTTAATGTCAACATCGGTACATCTGGTGCAGAGATCGGCGGCGCGTTTGGTGGCGAAAAAGATACCGGCGGTGGTAGAGAGTCTGGCTCAGATGCTTGGAAAAGCTATATGCGAAGGGCCACTAATACGATAAACTATGGCCTTGATTTGCCTTTAGCCCAAGGCATTAAATTTGATTTTTAGCTATTTTATACATTAATTCGCTTATTTTCATAGAAATAAAATATAGAGGTGAGTATGACAAATAGATCCAGATCAGGATCCCGTCGACAGCGTATCGAACCAAAGATAGGAGAGTTTTCTCATCCGGACTCCGGGTCGCATAGTAGTTTAAGAAAGCCTGGAGAATCATTCTCCGGTGGAAGCAGTCGGGTTTCTTCGAGCACTTATAAGCCCAGTGTGTCACCTGAGGTACCACTTCAACCTTTTCCAGACCTCCAGAATACTTCCTCCATGCGGCCATTTTGGATGTTAAGCCTATTTGTCCAAGGTGTTTTGGTCGCAGCTTGCTCCTATTTATTTTATTTGAATGTAGAAGCTAAAGATTCAATGTCTCAAATGCAACAGCAGCTCGATGCTACGCTAGATAAATCTTCTGTCTTGGAGGAACAGCTATCGAATACGGATCAAAGTTTTAATAAAAAAGGAGGTGCCCTCGAGACAAAACTTTTTGCGCTTACAGAC
>JAYPYM010000300.1:458-4372 GCA_038135915.1 Gammaproteobacteria bacterium | reverse complement strand
ACCATCACCAGGCTTCAGGCCTGGAAATTGGGCCTCGGGCACAGGTGTCGACAAATCATTCCCTCTAAATCTTGAATATTCCAAAAAAGCTTCTGTCACAACAACACAAACCGTATGCGAACCCAAATCGTTTGAATTCGTGTTACAGCATCCATCTCTAAAAAAACCCGTTAAAGGATCTAAACTACAAGGCTCTAGCTGACCACCAAGTACATTCAACGACGGCTCCATTTCCCAAGTATTCTCACTTGTCATATCCTAAAAGTCTCCTTTCTTATATTGCAAAATGCTTAAAGCAGCAACGCCGGCAGTTTCAGTGCGCAATATTCTTGGGCCTAAGCGCCAAGCCTTGGCGCCAATACCAAGTGCGTGCTCAACTTCCGATATAGTGAACCCCCCTTCTGGGCCAACCATCAAATCAAAAGCTGCCCCTTGATCACTCAGGGTAATTTCATCCAAACTCTCTCCATCTGGAGAGAGAATCAAAATATGCCTGCCTCTTCGAATCTGGTCAGCCTGTTGATCAATATTAGCTTTTCCAAGCAGATACTCCTGAATAGTCACACTTGTATTCAGCTTTGGCATAAAGTTTTGCCCTGACTGCTCACAAGCCGAAATAATAATTTGCTGCCAACGATTTGCTCTTTTCTCCAATTGCGCCTGATTTAAACGTACATTGCACCGCTCAGTGATCATAGGCGTAATCTCCGATACGCCAAGCTCAACAGATTTTTGAATGGCATAATCCATACGTTCACCTTTACCAATACCCTGTATCAGGTGCAAATTTAGATCAGCTTCAAGCTCGCTAGTTTTTATCTCTTCTGTAAAAACGAGTGTTTCATGCTTACTAATCTTTTTAATAACTGATTCTACAGTATGCCCTTTACCATCAAACAAAATAATCTTGTCACCAACGCTACTTCGCAAAACACGAGACAAATGATGATGCGAGGACTCCACTATAGTGATTGCATCATGTGAAACTAAGCCTGCTTGATAAATCCTAACCGCCATATTCCGTTAATCGCTGGTTGCTAATTGCAAGCCAGTCCAGGCAACATCTAACATCTGATTAATCTCTGATTCACTGATGGTATAAGGCGGCATAAAGTATATGACATTTCCTAGCGGCCTCAGCAAGACGCCATTTTCTAAACCATGCCGAAAAACGCGAAGACCTCGCCTTTCCTGCCAATCGTAAGAGATCTTATTCTTCTTATCTTTGACCATTTCTATCGCTAGAATCATTCCTGTTTGACGAACTTCACCAACATGCGGATGATCGATAAAGTGCTCAGATGCTTTATTTAGATGACGAATTCGTACTTTGTTTTGATCCACCACCTGATCTTGCTCAAAAATATCAATAGTCGCTAGAGCAGCAGCACATGCCAACGCATTTCCAGTATAACTATGAGAATGCAAAAATGCGTTTAGCTTATGGTACTCATCATAAAAAGCATCATAAATATCGTTTGTTGTTAATACAACAGACAGGGGTAAGTACCCACCGGTAATACCTTTAGATAAACACATAAAATCTGGGCTTATCTCTGCTTGCTCACACGCAAATAAAGTACCTGTACGACCAAAACCCACTGCAATTTCGTCTGCGATCAAATGTACCTGATACTGGTCACAAACTTCACGTAATCGTTTTAAGTAACTGGCATGATACATACGCATATAGCCAGCACACTGCACAAGCGGCTCGATAATGACTGCTGCAACCTGTTCATGATGCCGCACAATGGCGTCTTCCATTGCTTGGAAACGTTTTAACGAATGAGACTCCCAAGATTCGCCAGGCTCTCGATCAAAACAATCAGGACTCGGCACTGTGATCACATCCATCAAAAGCGGGGCGTAGGTTTCTTTATATAAAGCAACATTACCTACCGCCAAAGCTGCCAAGGTCTCACCATGGTATGAGTTTTCTAACGTGATAAACTTAGTTTTGCAAGGTTTTCCGAGATTCTGCCAGTAGTGAAAGCTCATCTTTAAAGCAACTTCAATCGCTGATGACCCATTATCAGCATAAAAGCACTTATCTAAACCAGGTGGCGTGATTCGAACTAAGGCTTCCGACAGTTCAACAATGGATTCGTGGGTAAAGCCAGCAAGTATGACATGTTCCAAAGTCTCGAGCTGCTTTGCAACCCGCTCGTTAATCCTTGGATTCGCATGGCCAAAAAGATTCACCCACCAAGAACTAATTGCATCGATATATCGCTTACCATTAAAGTCTTCCAACCAAACACCCTTGCCTGATTTTATCGGCACAAGAGGAAGCGTTTCATGGTCTTTCATCTGGGTACATGGGTGCCACAAAACGGAAAGGTCTCGTTTTGCTAGATCAAGATTTAAATCACGATTTTTAGAAGACATGCGGCTATGATAAACCAGCCAATCCTTCAAGGCCACAAAGTCTTACAAAATAAGACCATCGTATCATTGGATAGAGATAGCTAGAGTAAATTAAGATTCTTACAAATATTCAAACTTGGATCAGCTTGATTTAGAGTATAAAAGTGAATTCCCGGTATGCCCAATGAAACCAGCTGATCAACCAGGTGAGTCACCACCTCTTCGCCAAATGCAGCGATAGAGGCCTGATCATCCCCATAGCACCGCACATATCTGAAAATCTAGCCAATTTGTTATAATTAGTGATTGGCATAACACCTGGAACAATAGGTATATCAATCTGCTCCTTTTGACACCACTCCAAAAAATACTCGTAAGCATCAATATTGTAAAAATACTGAGTTATTGCACTACTAGCACCAGCCTCCACCTTTTGCTTGAAGTGCTCAAAGTCTTTTTGCATATTATCTGCCTGGGGGTGCATTTCTGGGTAGGCAGCCACTTCTATGAAAAAGTGATCTCCAGTGAGTTCTCTAATCAGCAATACTAAATCTCTAGCATAGGGAAGCTCACCTTTAGCTGGCAACCCAGACGGCAAATCCCCTCTCAATGCCACGATACGATTAACGCCTAATGCTTTATACTTCTGTATCAAATCTGTTAGCGCCTGCCGCGTGTCTCCAATGCAAGACAGATGCGGCGCTGTAGGGATATTGGTTTCTTTTTGGGTCTTAACCACCACATCAAAGGTATGATCCCTTGTCGACCCACCAGCACCATAAGTAACAGAAAAGAACTCAGGCTTATACTCAGCCAGCTTCGCTCTTTCTAAGCCTAGCTTTCTATTCCCCTCATCAGTTTTTGGCGGAAAAAACTCAAAGCTAATTTTAGGCTTAGAATGAACAATATTGTCCGAAGATCCTTCAGTTGGCATGATTAAATTACCACTCGCTTTTAGTAACGATAGGTTTCAGGCTTGAATGGTCCTTCAACACTAACATTGATGTAATCAGCTTGCTCAGATGTCATTTTAGTAATTACGCCACCAAAACCTTCTACCATATAAAGCGCAACCTCTTCATCCAGCTTTTTAGGTAGCACCTCAACTGTAATTTGACCTGACTTTTGCTCCGATGATAAGTCTGCAAACTTTTTCTTGTAGAGGTGTATTTGGGCTAATACTTGATTAGCAAATGACCCATCCATAATTCTAGAAGGATGCCCTGTTGCGTTGCCTAGGTTAATTAGCCTACCTTCAGAAAGCACAATTAAATAATCAGACTTTGATTGATCCCGGTACACCTTGTGTACTTGCGGCTTTACTTCTTCCCACTGCCACTGATCTCGCATAAAAGCTGTGTCAATTTCGTTATCAAAGTGACCAATATTACAAACCACAGCACCTTTCTTCAACGCCGCCAAAATATGCTTATCACAAACATTAACATTGCCAGTGGCCGTAACCACCAAGTCTGTCTTTGCAAGTAAGTCTTTATTAATTGAAGCCGCTTGCTGGTCATTAACGCCATTGACGTAAGGCGAGA
>JAYPYM010000300.1:0-448 GCA_038135915.1 Gammaproteobacteria bacterium | reverse complement strand
ATACATGCCTGCATTGCACAAATAGGATCAACTTCAGTCACGCTGACAATCATACCTTCTTGGCGCAAACTCAATGCTGAACCTTTACCTACATCACCATAGCCCATCACTATCGCTTTTTTTCCAGACAAGAGGTGATCTGTGGCTCTTTTGATACCATCATTCAAACTATGTCGACAGCCATACTTGTTATCATTTTTTGACTTGGTTACAGAGTCATTTACATTAATAGCCGGCACTTTAAGCTCGCCAGCGGCCAGCATTTCCATTAAACGATGAACTCCAGTTGTCGTCTCTTCGGTAATACCATTCACTGCTTCTAGGACTTGAGGATACTTATCATGCAGCATGGCCGTTAGGTCCCCACCATCGTCAAGTACCATATTTGCATCCCAAGGCTTACCATCCTTCAAAATAGTCTGCTCAATACACCATTCGCCTTCTTCTT
>JAYPYM010000299.1:1107-4373 GCA_038135915.1 Gammaproteobacteria bacterium | reverse complement strand
CACTACAACAGATCTGTCATATAACACTCCTGACCTACCCACCTCGTAGAAATCTGGATGCAATAGCTCTTCAACGCGTACTTGATCGCAGCATGTTCCATTATGGTGAAGCTCCATTTCAAGCAACTTTATTGTGGAGAGTAACTCGTTCATTAGTCATGCTTACCCTATTAATACTCGTGAGACCAATGAAAGTATAAGCTCAAAAAAAACAAGATCCAATAATGGTAGAAGTAACATTTAACTTTCCTATAAATATTAAAAAATGAGGGAAATCATACTAACTAATAAACACAATAGGACTTGGTAACTGTTTTTTTTAAAAGCATTATGATAGTTTAGTTTCAAATTTTCGAGTGTCTGTGCGCACTCACAAGACCAAGGGTGCAACCACATCATTATGAAAGCTCTCGGACATTCAAAAGCATTGCATCACCCTTTAAAGGGACATTTAATTAAATCAAGGAATGGTCAAGCAGCATATGATTTGCAGGTTAGTCGTTTTTTAGCACCATCAGCCAAAACGTTTCAACTAACATCGCAACGGCTAACCTCAAATGCAATGGCACTCCAACTTGCACAGTATTCGCATCGACATCTATCGCCTATTCAAACGCTACACCTGAATATGATGCCAAAGTCACGTTTCATCACATCTAAGGCGGCGGATGTATCACAACATACCACTGCAATGCATGAGGCCATCGCACAGGAAAATTTAGAGAGATTAAAAGCAATTCTTCAAACTGGCGTATCACCTAATATGAAGGATTCATTAGGTAGAACGCCTTTATATATTGCAGCTGAATTGAATAACTATATCGCATTAGTCATGCTTCTACTGCAGGGTGCCAAAACATACATTAGAGATAAATTCGATCGATCTGCATTAGAAGCTGCACCGGCTGGTTCAAAAACCAAGGCAATTTTGCATGCCATGCAAAATTTATTTCAATTAAAAAATATCCGCACGGGCGGTTACCCTGTAAACCTAACTCCTAAGCTGAAAGAAGTATTAATTCAGGCCACCTTACCAAACGTTTCAGACCATGTTGCTGAATGCCTGATACAAAGCTATCAGTTGGAACGACAGCTATTAGATCCATTTTCTTCTGAAGAACAGGGAGTTCGCATCGTATTAGAGCATCTAAACCGCTTACCTGTCACCGGCTTTTTATGGTTAAATAGCAGCTTTGATGGACACTCAACAAACCTAACCATAGCACGTATAGCTGAATCAAAATGGCTAATCAATAAATCCAACGTTGGCCCAGGCAGCGAGCACCATTCAAAAGACCCAGCAGGCCAAATTCATCCTAAGGTGTATGATTTTAATCATAACACTTGTATGAATGGGCTTAAGCAGAGAGTCGATTTTTTAGAACGATTATCGCAACGCATTAGCGCTGACTATAAGGCTTTGAAATCAGGTGCTCTGGTTGTTTCCGATACACATTATGCTGAATTTATCTCAGTATTTCCCCAAGAGACCACTGAAATCACCAATTTTGGTACCGCATTTGGACCGCAAGAAACTGATAACTGCGCCTTCATCAGTGAATGGATCGGGCTAATACAGATACTGCGAAAGCTAGCACCTTCGGCAGAGCCCAGCAGCATCAAAGCGCGTGCTGAAGAAACTTTACGAGAAAGTATCATAGCAGCCGCACCGGGTTTGAAAAATTCTCACATTGATGAAATCCTTACATTGGCAAAATCACACAATCTCCCCTTACTAACGCCAGCAGAAATTAAGCTTAATCGCGCAGAGACACCACATGTTTCAGATGACGCTCTAACATTAGAGCAACGCATAAATTTGGTGATAGAAGCAAAAAAATCTTTCGAAGCATTTCTGTCAATGAATGAAACAATACGCCAGGAATACATTTCAACACCCACTGACAATGATTTTAAGCGAGCTGAACTTGGACTAGTAAGATGCAATCAATTATTGGATCAGTTTACAGCCATTAAGGGAGCTTAGCTCACATATGGAACAGCTTATTTCGAAGGATTAAACTGTGCGCCGGCCTAACTGGTAAAAAAGCTAATTACAAAGATACACGTCTCTTTACAGTGTTATGAGTAAAAATATGGAAAAATTAATACACAATAATTTCGAAACATATTGAAAATTGGATTGTGTATATATCATGCCTTTGACTAACAACGTGCCTGTGAATCATCCAGCTATCCAGAAAGCTTTAGAACTCAATACTCGGGTTGGCAAAGCTATAGCGGTTTTTTCATCTAAAGTGAATGAAAATATAGAAACAGCCAGTCTTTTTGATCCGACTGGAGGGAGCCCCACAATGAGAGAAGCCAAGGAAGAGGTTTTGCATTTCCATGAAAGGCAGCAAATCTACATAGGCAAAATACAAGCATTCAATCGAGACGCTTTATCAAAACTCCTCGATCACCAAAATGGAAATACTTCCCTCAGCAATAAAGAACTTAATCATATTCTCATTAGATCATACAGATACTGCGGCCAACTGGAGAACTTATGTATAATGGGAGCTGATAGTGACGTACAGAAAACTATTAATTTTGCTTATCAATGTAGCACAACCGGCGGTCAAGGAGCACCCCAAGCATAACCATAAAAACGCCAATAACCACATCAGAAGATACGCTTCCCATTCTCTATGAGGACGAGGTGCTGGTCGCCATTCATAAACCGGCTGGATTGCTCGTTCATCGCAGTGAAGTGGATCGTCATGAGACTCGCTTTGCAGTACAAATACTCCGCAATCAGCTGAATCAACACGTCTACCCTACGCACCGCTTAGATAAACCCACATCCGGTATTTTACTGTTCGCCAAAGACAGTCGAGTCCTACCCCTAGTTAGCGCACAGTTTGAAACTCACCAAGTTAAAAAGCATTATCAAGCACTGGTGCGGGGCTTCACACCCATCACAATGACTATCCAGCATCCAGTGAAAAGTAGACGTGACGATCGAGATCCTAGCACTCTCTCAGCCCCTAAAGAGGGTCTCACCGAGTTACAAACATTGCACCAATATGAACTGCCAGTCTGTATTGAGAAATACCCACATTCCCGCTATAGCTTGGTGGAATTGATGCCAAAAACTGGTCGCCGCCATCAACTGCGCTATCATATGAAGCACATCTCTCACCCCATCATAGGTGATACCTCATATGGACGTGGCCCCCACAATCGCTATTTTAGAGACCATTTAGAGTGTGGACGACTGCTATTGGCTGCGGTGAAAATGGCTTTCATCCACCCTATAACAG
>JAYPYM010000299.1:0-1097 GCA_038135915.1 Gammaproteobacteria bacterium | reverse complement strand
CACCACTCCAATCCGATTTTAGCCAACTGCTCAATACGCTTGATCAGTGGAAACAATGTCCACCTGAAACACCAGAGTCACTGATCTAACGGCCTGCATACAGAGCTTTCACCTCTTCGGCAATCACTTTCAACCCTGCTTTGACCACTTCAGGTGACTGCGTGTAAGTCACTCGGATACATTCTTTGGCATGAGGCCAGTTGATATTTTCCTCTAGCCCAATGAAGAAGTGGGCGCCCGGCACCACCAATACATCCCTGGCCTTAAGTCGTTCATACAAGGCCACACAGCCTTTAGGCAATCCCTCAAACCATAACCAGAGAAAAATAGCGCCTTCCGGCTTGTGAACCCGATAGGGCACATCGCTAAAATATTCACTACAGGCAGCCAAAGCTTGTTTGACACGCGCCTCATAGAATGGGCGAATATGGCGCCTTACTAATGCCTGCAAACAATGATCTGTTAGTAATTGTGTGAGAAGCATAGGCCCCAAATTACCAGGCGCTAAACTGAGAACAGTATTGGCGCGGCTAAAGGTCTCGATAATGGATTCATGAGCAACCACAATACCCGTCCGCACGCCGGGTAACCCTAGCTTTGACAAACTAAGCACCAAAATTGTGTTAGCGTTCCAGTCGGGAACAATCTCCGAGAAAATGATGCCGGGAAAAGGTGCCCCATAAGCTCCATCAATGATCAAGGGCACTGAATGATTTGCCGCTAAAGCTTGCAATTGGGCTATCTCATCATCAGTTAAGACATTGCCTGTTGGGTTAGTTGGCCGCGACACGCAAATTGCACCCACATCATCGCCAATCTGGAGCTGACTAAAATCAACATGGTATTTAAATTGTCGTTCTGGCAATAATTCAATGGTTGGCCGGGCGGCTCGAAACAAGGTTTTATCTATGCCAATGTCAGCATATCCTAGGTATTCAGGTGCCAAAGGCAACTGTATCATCTGCCGGTCATACCCCACATGGCTAGAACCTGAGATCTCCCCACCAAATAGATTAAACAAAGTAAAAAATGCAGACTGGCTACCATTGGAAATAGCAAGATTGCGTGACGTTAAGGCCCAACCAAATGTATCAGTT
>JAYPYM010000298.1:0-4527 GCA_038135915.1 Gammaproteobacteria bacterium | reverse complement strand
GGTGTACTTAACATATTGGTTGCAACAGATGTTGCAGCTCGTGGCATTGATATACCAAGAGTCAGTCACGTTATTAACTATGATGTGCCTTATGATGTTGACAGTTACGTTCATAGAATTGGTAGAACTGGCAGAGCGGGAAGAAGCGGTTCAGCAATTATTTTCGTCGCACCTAGAGAACAAAGAATATTAAAGCTGATTGAGCGTATTACAAAGCATAAAATTAAGGAGTATCAGCTCCCAAGTCGTAATGAAGTTGAGTCAAGCCGTGTTGAAAAAATCATGATGGAAATGAAAAAAGCGGTGCTTGATAGCTCATTTGAAAAATTTCAGACCCTTGCTAGTACTTTCAAAGCTAAATACGAGATGAGTGAACTTGATGTTGCAGCCGCTGCATTATTTCTAGCTCAGAAAGATAAGCCTTTATTCTTGTCTGGTGAAACAAGGGAAAGGGTAAAGCCTGTAGACAAAGCGTCGAAATCGCACAGGTCGAAGTCTAAGGCACCGAAAAAGAAGTTTGCTGGTGGTATGGGTAGTAAAGGGGAAAGGGAAAGATCTGGTAATTTTAAATCAGGTAATAGCAAGACTGAGGTGCGCTATTCTAAAAGCAAAAGGGGCTATACGTCTGATGATCGTAGGCCTGGTTCAAAGGTTGCGAAGAGCAAGCCGACCAAAGCTCGCTCAAGACCTGCTAAATCATATAAGCTTGGACTAGTTTGATGTGTTAGCCTGCTTGATTCGCTCCCTTTTCTTGAAAGGGAAGGGCTTTATTTTAGTTACCTGATCACGCAGGCGCCCTTTATAGGTATCAAACTTCGGTCCAACTTGTTGGTCAATCTGTTGTCTAGCGTACGCTAGGAGCATATTCTTATTCCAGTTAAACTGTTGACGTGCTTCGTAAGTCGCATAATCAAGATTTTTGATGAAAGCTTTCGGTGTTTGATTAAAATGTTTGATGTCAGCGAATATTTCTTGGATATTGCTGTAATTGAGCTTGTATGCATCGCCTCTCACACCTAGGTCTCTAAGTACTTTCTTTCCTTCTGTGGAAAAGGCTTGGAGTCCCTTTTTTACGTTCTTTTCAAACTCATGTCGTTTTGCATTTAATTGATTAAAACTCATTTTAACTTCACCTATTTTTTACTCAGTTTCAATTATCTAACACCCTGTGAAGCGTGTCGGATTTGAATAATTGCTCCAAAGTGGATAGCAAGTCTTAACTTTACCTGTTATACCAACAGCATAGAGCCTCTTTATACATTTTCCAATGTCGTGTAATTTTCGTATCAATTGGCAGTTTAAAGCGGGGAATTAGGATAAACTAACTAATATTTTATTTCCAATGATCTTCTGCAAAATGCAATGCTGAATTGGTATCATTATATAAGCTCGGGACCTTTTTATTTATGAATCCACATGCACACCCCCATGCACTTGTCGTTTTTGCAGATATTGCTGGCAGTACAGCATTATATGAGCAAGTGGGTGATATTGAAGCCCAGCAGCGAATATCTAGATGTCTAGAGGTGGTTTCAGGCATTATTCGTGAGAATAATGGAGAAATTGTTAAGTATATTGGTGACGAAATCTTATTTTATTTCTTGGATTGCAAACAAGGGATAACATCTTGCTGCGAAGTTCTTACCGCCTTTAGAGATCATGACATTTTAAGGGAGTCAGGGCTTGCAATGAAAATTGGATTTTATGCTGGCCCGATTCTATTTGCTGATCGTGATATTTTTGGTGATACCGTCAATACAGCTGCTCGAATGGTATCTTTAGCTAAAGCTAACCAAGTAGTATGCGATAAGGCTAGTATTGCTGGGTTTGGTAATGCTTTTCAGTATCGACCAATTACTTGGTTGGAGGTGAAGGGTAAAGCTGAACCTATTCAATTATGTGAAGTGATATGGGCGCCGGACGATACTGACCTCACGTATCTGTCGCCTAGCAGAGACTTACCTAATGTTTCTGCTAGGCATCAATGGTGTATGGAATTTATAACTCCCTTTGAGACAGTTGAGTTAACGCATCAACAAGGTTCTTTAACGATAGGAAGAGTACAACCAGCGGATATCTGTATCGATTCGCCCCAAGTTTCTCGAAATCACGCTAAATTGGTATTAAGACATAGAAAAGCGGTACTTACCGATCAAAGTACCAACGGAACATTTGTGGTCAATGAAGGGGGCGATGAGCTTTACGTGCACCGAGAGGAGATTACCTTAGCCAACCGCGGTGTGATTAGTTTAGGCTTGCCCGTAGAGGAAAATAAAGATCACCAAATTCGTTTTGTATTAAAAAAAGCCAAGGTTGGGAGAAAGGTTTCTAGCTCACTCTATTCCACTCAAACTACCTAGCATCATCGAGTTCAGTGACTGATTGGTAAACCAGTAAACTGTTCTAATTAGAACATATTTTTGTCTGAGTCCTATCAATAATACCCTATAAAGGTATTGATAATTTTCTCTCTAAGCGGTTAAATATTGAACACTATTGGGCCAAAAGGGCCGTTCGCCTTACTGGGTGTGGGCGTTTTGTATTAGAGGTATGTCTTATGAAGTTATCGGGAAGAATTTTACATTTATTGGCTATGACCAGTAGGTTTATCTCGAGCCAAGGTGAGGGCGCGAACAGGTTCTTAAAACCAAAAGAAGAGTTTAGCTCACGCTTTCCAGAGATAGACTTATCCATGAGTAACACCACCAGTGATAATAGTCGTTTAAATAAATTAAGTGAGAATTGCAGTGATGTAGAAGCTAGGCCGGGTAAGATTGGTGTTTATATTTTAGATGATGGAGCGTTGGCATCTACATCAAAACAGCCAAATACTATCGTGTATGATATGGGAAGTTCAATCCCTAATCCTGGTTCAAATATTAGTGCCTTAGGTGCACTAGCTGAGCAGGATGTTGATCGTGATAAGGTGGCCTTTCAAGCAGTTTTAGATGCGATGGATGATATCCCTGATTGGGTGCTTGATCTTAGTGGGGCGTTGAGTTCAGATACTGTTAGAAGTTTGCAATCTAATCCATACGCACATGGAAATTCAGACACTTGTGATTTGATGCGTAACTGTTTTGGTGATGATGTTCCTTATGGCCCAAGACACGCGCTGAATACATATAGAATTATTTTAGTGACCTTGTATGAAAATTTTCCGGATGCTGAGGGCCTGGAAGATCTTAGAGAGGTTATGAATCTATACTGGTCAGAAATCAGTACTTGTTGGCCAACACATGAAGGTACGCTCGTCGGCTTGGATAAAGTGGTTCATGAAATGAGCAAGCAGCCCGAAAATCCTGCAGTAGTCTTGATCCCAGCAGGCACTGGTGTTGAAACCGCATTGGAGGACAAGGACTGCCTAGGTGACCAGAGCTATCAGAGCATCGTCGAGATGAAGCAAAGGATGGATAGCATTAACCCGATTAATTTTATTTTTGCTGCTGCTGGTACTCGGTTTGCCGCATTAGATAACTTTTTGGGCAACCTATTTGCTGACGAGTTGTTAGATCTTTTGGATGTCTCGAGTGCATGCATCACCCCAGCAAATTCACCAGTGGTATACGCAATTGCACCTGTTAATCAAGATGGTACTTGCTCAAGTTTGGCATGGAGCCCTAGAGGCGGACAAGACATTGCTGCCTTTGCCTACAGGGGGGATCCCGATGGTCGACATACGCAGGACGGGGAGAATACCTCAAGTGGGGCAACTGCGAAGTTTGCAGCAGATTTTATTGTATTCTTAAATAATGTTCGTTTAAGTCTACCTGAAGAGGCGCAATCTCAAATAATGACCGCAGTTCTTAATACCTTGGATCCGATCATCGGACCATCCGATGGTTGTGGCCCAGGAATTGCGAATTTAGATGATGCTTTCAATTACCTGCTGAATGAATATCAAGACCAGTTGCCAACTTCAATGCCGAGTGCTCCGCCTAGCGATCGTCCAACAGCCAAGCCTAGTGCATCGCCGAGTAAGCGGCCTAGCGCGATGCCGAGTGAGAGCCCAACCGGTAAGCCAACCAGTTCGCCAAGCGTTAAACCGAGCGATATGCCAAGTGTGAACCCAACTATCAAGCCCACTGCAATGCCAAGTGTTAAACCCAGTGATATGCCAAGTGTGAGTCCGACTAGTAAGCCTACTGTTTTTCCAAGTGTGAGTCCGACTAGTAAGCCTACTGTTTTTCCAAGTGTGAATCCAACTAGCAAGCCTACTGCTTTGCCAACTAGTGAGAGACCTGTTGGTCAAACTAATATGCCCAGTCAGGTATCGACTAGTGATCAGCCAACATTGTCGCCAACCAAGACTAATGTTAGAACTGAAGCCCCAACTAGTCCCGGGGCTGTTCTAAGTGATGCGCCTACTGGGCCAGAGAAGCCAACTGGCACCCCTCAAGTGAGTAGTGCTTCAGACATCAGGAATAAAATAGTGTCTTTGGTCTCACTTATGGCTATGGCAAACTTAGTCTTTCAGGTGTAGGGAAGTTTCAGTCATCAAATATGAAGAGCTTCGGGCCCTCGGTG
>JAYPYM010000297.1:0-4530 GCA_038135915.1 Gammaproteobacteria bacterium | reverse complement strand
CTATCCGCTTGTGCCTGATCATGATATGCAAGCCCATCACCTATCTCGTTTTAAAATTGGTGACTTTAATGCTGATGGACTCAGCGATATTTATTGGGTGGCTGGTGTGTCTGAACCAGATATCATCGATGTAAACAATATGCGTGCAGGTACTATTTCTGCCGCCCAAGATAAAATCTTTATCAACCAGGGAGATGGTGAGTACGAAGTCAGGGATGGTCTCATGAACGCTGCAACCGTATTTCAGAAAACCGTTAGCTCACCGGGCTATCCGTTGATCAGTCACAGTGTAGATTGGACGCACCTCATCGATCGAATCATGATTGCTGACTTTAATGGCGATGGCTTATCCGATATTTATTATTACGGTGACGGCAACAGTGTGCAATATAAATTAGATTATATGTATCAGAATTCTGTTCAGGGCGAAGCGGATATTTCCATGCATGTCCCCGGTCAAACGGAAACGGGTCACATTTATTTAGCTCAAGCGGATGGCACCTTCCAGCAAGCAGGCGAAATCAACCTGCCCTTGTATGACGCTGATGATATAAAACGTTTGCGCACAGGCGACTTTAATGGCGACGCGGTGACTGACTTGCTCTATCTCGGTAATGCAGCCAAAAATGAACCCATGCGTATTTATTACATGACACAAGATGGGCTCCCTCTTCGTTACGATTACGACCAATCATTATTCCCCGGTGATGAAGCGCACCAAGCCTTTGACTTGACTCGTGTTCAGTTGGGCGATTTTAATGGCGATGCCATTACGGATATCTATCTCATGGCGAGGCACACGGGGCCTCACAATCAACAAAGTAATTTGTCTGAACATGATGCGATTCTGTTTTTTAATCATGCTGGTCAATACAATGTCTCCTATGTCGAGGGTCTTCACTATAGTCTCAGTAACGAAGCCAGTGAATTAGGGTTAGACGCCAGTCGATTTAAGGTTGTAGACCTCAATGGTGACGGTTTTAGCGACGTTTACTTTATTAAAGGTAAAGGCAGTACTGAGCGTGATGATATCTTTCTATCTGAAGGTAACGGCAGCTTTAGATCATACACTGGCAAGGGCGCGAATACCTTTGTTGAATCAGCCATCGAAAACCAAGCGCGTAGCTTTAATCAGCTCAAATTTGCCGACTTTAATGGCGACGGCATGGTGGACCTTTACCAAATTAAAGGTTGGGGAACAGAAGAGCCTGATCAAGTCTTTTATAACTATTTTAACGGTGAGGATTTTTTCCATCATAGCCCCATCAGAACACTGGTGACCTGGGTGAGTGGTAACAACCAAGAAGCATTGAATGATTATAGCAGTATCATCCTAGCTGACTTTGACGGTGATGCTCAACTAGATGTCTATCAAATGCCCCTGAGCAGCACGAGCTTAGCCAAGTCATCCACCGGTCATGTCTATATTTCCAAACGAGTACATAAACAGATGACTCAGGTCACCAATGCTTATGGCAGTGTCGTGCAACCTGAATATGGGCTGCTCACTGACGAGAGTGTTTACGATTTTTCACCTCAGGCCAACACCTATCCAGACAGAAAAATCAGGCCACCACTGCAGGTGGTGACCAGCCTACGCACAGACACAGGCTTGTCCCATGACAATGGCCCGATACTTAATGAAATCAGCTATGAATACATGGGTTACCTGGTCAATTTACGAGGTTATGGTGCTTTGGGTTTCTCTAAGATGATTCAACATGAGCACTTTACCCAGCCCTTAGCAAATGGCGGTACGACCAATTTCACTCACAGCACCCATACCCAGTACAGCCAAGATTACATCAACCGCCAGAGCGGCTTACCCATTCACATCGAAACCTATCTCGGCAACCAACTGCTATCCAGAACCAGAGCAACTTACACGACCAGTAGTGGTCAGCCAGGCTTTGGCTCTTCTGCATTTGCAAAAGTCACGCAACCTCACACCAAAGCCACTTGGGCTTGGCACTTAGACGGTAGCTTTAAAAGCCTAGAGATTCGTGAGCACAACTACTTCTTTGACAGATTGGACAAAGAGGTGATCTGCTTAACGTCCAATAATCTATTCAGTGGCGGTACCCAAGGCATGCCAAACTGTAATGGTGATGCTTTTTACAAAGAAACTTTCGACTACCAATATTGGTGGCACAACCACTACCACCAAATCTATGCAGATGGTACAGATGTGACCATCCGAAATTTAGTCAGAACAAAGACTGCTCATTACGAAATGCCGTCTCACATTAGCATACCAGGCTATGCCATGCACAGCACCACACGCACCACCAGTTATGAGTATATTAATAACACAGGGCAGCTGCACAAGGAAATACGCGAACCTGATATTGTTGAAGAGCGGTTGGTCACCACATATGCATATGATGCACGGGGCCTACTGTACAACACGGGTACCACTGGTAGTGTGCCTGACTCCAATGGTAATCTTCTCGGTGTTCATTTCGGTGGCTCAAACACCCAGTACGATTCAGTCGGCAGAATCATTTCCAAAACTAACGCCGAAGGCCACAAAAAGGAATACCGTTATGAAGATGCTAGGTTTCCCTGGCTGGTTACCGCAAGTAAAGACATTGGTGGCTTGACCACAGACTATGCCTACGATGCCATGGGGCGGCAATATCGGGTGACCAACCCGCTGGGCATCAATACTACTACGAGCCAAAGTTGGTGTAACGGCGGTTGCTTGGGCAATGCAACCTTCTATACCAAGGTGACCAGTGCACAAAGCGGGGACCTCTATCAATACTTCGATCGACTCGGTCGAGAAATTGGAAGCCGACAGCAAACCTTTGGTGGCGATGTCTATAGCCGCACCGAATTTGATCAGCGTGGTCAAGTCTATAAACAGACTGATCGCCACTTCCCGGGTCAAGCCAATTACACTCAGCATTTTTACGACCCAGCAGGGCGGCTCATTGAATCTCATTACCCAGATGGCACCAAAAACGCAATGCAATACCAGGGCTTCACCACCATCACTCGAGATGCCCAGCATTATGGTCAAAGCAGCTTCAGTCATAAAGAGGTGGTGAATATCAAAGGGCAGAGGATTTCCGCTGTCGATACCAACCACAACGAAATGCGTTACACCTATGATGTTCTAGGAAACCTAGTGGAAACGCTAGACCCAGCCGGGCACCGCATTGAAACAGAATACGACCACCTAGGCAGAAAAATTAGACTGAAAGACCCAGACAAAGGACAATACACTTACACCTATAACCTGATCGGCCATTTAAAACAACAAATCGACCCAGATGGTTACGCCATTGATATGTGGTACGACAAGCTTGGCCGCATGACCAAACGTATCGACTACGGGCGCCACTTCTTTTTGGGTTACACCTGGAAGCCAGATTATAAAATCAAATCCTATTGGATTTACGACACCAAAGTACCAGGCATGCTGAGTACAGAAACCATCAATGGCTACCGAAAAGAATACTACTACGACCAATACAACCGGCTGTCCGGCACCACGACCCTAACGGGTGAATGGGCGCATTTATCCCGGAATGATGACATCGATACAGCCCTAGACAACCTAGTCTATGCCTTTGGCCCATCCGTACTCGACACCATGCACCGGCTCGACAGCAGCCAAACCTATGACGTGTTCGGCAGGCTATCTAGCATCCAATACCCAGGTGGTCTGTACACAGAAAGCTACCAATACGACAACTACTCCACGCTCACCCATAGAAAAAATGCCGACACCCAAGCAGTACTCTGGGCCCTAAAAGAAACCGATGCCGAAGGCAACATCACCCGAGAAGAAATTGCAGGCAACATTGAAACCAGTCGTTACTACCACCCCATCACAGGTCGACTGGAGGGCCTAGTCACCACCCAGGGCAACACCCCCATACAAAACCTAGACTTTGAATACAACCAGATCGGTATGCTCACTCATCGTCACGACAACCAGCATAACCAAAGCGAACACTTTGAATACGATGCGCTGAACCGGTTGACCAAAAGCACCCTCACCACGCCCAGCCTACCAAACGGCATCGAGCAACACCAAAGCTACGACGCCCTAGGCAACATTCGTAGTAAAACCAACATAGGCAACTACCAATACGGTGGCGAAACCAACCAAGACCACTGTGGCACCAACACCCATGCAGGTCCGCACGCCGTCACCCGTATCACAGGCAATCAAAACAGCCAGTACTGCTACGACAAAAAAGGCAACCAACTCACAGGCGATGGTCGGACCATTGAATACAACCTATTCAACAAACCCACTAAAATTACCACTGGTAATACCACTACCCAGTTCAGCTATGGGCCAGATCGTAGTCGTTACCAGCGCATCGACCAAATCAACAACACCCAGATCAACACCCGCTACATCGACAACCTAGAAATCGTCGACAAAGACGGCGTGCTCACACACAAATACAACCTAGGCTTCGCCCAAATCATTATCGAAAACGGCGTAGCCCGCACCAACTACCTCATCAAAGACCACCTAGGCTCCCTCACCGCCATACTCTCAGACAC
>JAYPYM010000296.1:4033-4553 GCA_038135915.1 Gammaproteobacteria bacterium | reverse complement strand
CATAAATGGTTTGTGTTGTACGCTCTGTTTTTATACCCAGAACCTGGTGCCGAGTTGTCTGAGGTTTACGTGATGTTATACTGATCTTTTGCTTCAAGATATGATTAAGTAAAGTAGATTTACCTACATTTGGACGGCCAACGATGGACACATATCCGCAAATACTATCTTCCACCTTGTGCTGCTTGTCATCTTTATCGTTATGCTTTTCGCATTTATCTTCTAGATTTTTCAATTAATAGCCCAATTTTACTAGCATTCATAAAGGTACTTTCATTTCTTTTAGGATACTTGCAAGATCTTCATTAAAACATATTCTGCCGCTCTTTGTTCAGCCTCCTTACGGCTTTTTCCCTTTTCTTTATGCTGGATACTAAGCGCATCAATCTCACAGTTGACCACAAACACTTGCTCATGCTCTTTCCCCCTAACTTCTTCCACTTGATACGAGGGTACCCCCATCTTTCGAGCTTGTAGCCACTCTTGCAACCTACTTTTAGGGTCTTTATGTACTTGCTCA
>JAYPYM010000296.1:511-4023 GCA_038135915.1 Gammaproteobacteria bacterium | reverse complement strand
ATATTCATATTTTCTAATCGAGAGCCAAACCAAGACTTAATGAGTTCTCGTGCTTTGTCATAACCGCTTTCTAAATAAATTGCTCCAATCAAGGCCTCTAATGTATCAGCTAAAATCGAGTCCCTTTGGAAGCCACCGCTTTTTAGCTCTCCTAAACCCAAAATCAGATGATCACTTAACTTTAAATCCCTCGCTACTAGCGCCAAGGTTTTCTTTTGTACCAAGTAAGCTCGAAGCCTGCTGAGCTTACCTTCATTAATATCAGGGTAAGTTAAATATAAATGTTCTGCGATAGCAATACCCAAAACACTATCACCTAGAAACTCTAGTCTCTCATTATTCCGGGTTCCATGCGCACTTGAGTGCGTTAGAGCCAATTTTAAATGATCTATATCTTCAAACTCATAGCCCAGGTGTCGAAAAAGCGATGCATAGGCAGTTTTCACATCCAAGAAGTTAACTCCCGCTTTTTGGTTTTATATGAAAGCTATGATCAACAATGTACAAAATGAACATGTTATGTCTCCAAAAGGGTATTTTTTCCTCTTTATACATCCAAACTTTCACGCCGTTTTTACCATCTTTTTTCATTGAAAAGTGTATTTTTTTATCAAACCCTTGTACACCGTTGACGCTCATTCTACGAAAAATCTTTAATTCCACTTGATCTTTCGGCATGCTATTAATTTTTGGGTCACTCACCATATCTTGAAAAATATCACGGATTGTCAAATCATTATTAACAGGCGTCCATAAATCCAAAAGCAGCTTAAAATACGGCCCAATGATAATGCAGAGCATTAAAAATCCTAAAAAGGTTATGCCTTTAGATCTTAACCATGGTATCACTTTCCTTTGCATCAGCTCTCCTTGTATCTACCCAACATTACTTTTTAAAAGGTCTACTAGATAATTACACCGTTTCTCGAAAAACTAGGCAAAATTGAATTAGATAAATGCATCCAAATCGCAAATGCTTTGCCCACCACTAGCTCATCAGGTACAAACCCCCAAAATCGGCTATCCTTGGAGTTATCCCTATTGTCTCCCAAAACAAAGTAATGGCCTTCAGGAACAGTCCACTCAGTCCTTAATAACCCAGATGGTAGCACCCTGTTATGATAAACCCAGGTTTTAAACTCAACATCCCCTACTGTTTCTAAGAATTCACTCCTTGCTTGGCGCGATAATCTCGAAATTTCCTCTCTTTCTACCGGGCTACCATTCACCCAAAGCCGTTTATCTTTATACTCAATCAAATCACCTGGCAAACCAACCACTCGCTTAATATAGTTTATTTTTGGATCTTCAGGGTATTTAAACACCATAACATCTCCCCGCTTAGGGTCATCCATAGAGACAAACTTGGTTCCAATGACGGGCAACCTTAACCCATACGCAAACTTATTAACGAGTATGTAATCCCCAGCAATCAAAGTAGGCATCATAGAGCCAGAAGGAATCGTAAAAGGCTCAACTAAAAAAGATCTAAATACAAGCACCAGTAATAAGACAGGAAAAAAAGACTTTGGGTACTCAACCCAAACTGGTTCTTTCTCTAATTCGGCAATCACTTCATCATCGACTTCAACTGCCTCCCTTTTATAGTTGGCAACACTGACTTGCCTTTTAGGCTTTAATGCGATTAAGTCAAAAACATAAATGGATCCAGTAACAGCAACCGCCACAACAATCCAAAACGCAATATCTATATCCATTAACCTCTCTCTTCATGTTCCACCAGAACTCAACGACCCAAGACAAAAAACAATTAAATTTCCCACAATCAATTTGCCCTACCATGGACGGGCCTTGGCTTTACTTATCTACTTTTAACACGGCTAAAAAAGCTTCCTGGGGAATTTCTACCCGACCTACCTGCTTCATCCTCTTTTTCCCAGCCTTTTGCTTTTCTAACAGCTTTCGCTTTCGAGTGATATCACCACCATAACACTTAGCAGTCACATTTTTACGCAAGGCTTTTACTGTTTCTCGCGCAATAATTTTATTCCCAATTGCAGCCTGAATTGCAACCTCATACATTTGCCTGGGTACAAGCTCTTTCATTTTCTCTGTCAACGCCCTTCCTCTAGACTGTGCATTATCAACATGACAAATGATTGCCAAAGCATCGACTTTTTCACCATTTATCAGAATATCCACCCTTACCATCTTACTAGGCTCAAAGTGCTTGAAATGGTAATCTAGCGAAGCATACCCTCGGCTCACTGACTTCAAGCGATCAAAAAAGTCCATCACTATTTCGCCCATTGGCAATTCATAAACTAATGAAACCTGGGAACCCGTATACTGCATACTTTTCTGAACACCTCGGCGCTCAACACAAAGGGTAATCACACTGCCTAAATAGTCCTGCGGAACAAGAATACTGGCTTCAGCGATTGGCTCTCTCATTTCCCGGATCTGGTTAGAAGGTGGCAACTTAGAAGGGTTGTCTATATATACTGTTTCATCGTCTGTGCGCTCTATTTCATAAATAACCGTTGGCGCCGTAGTGATCAGGTCTAAATCATACTCACGCTCTAACCTTTCCTGGATAATCTCCATATGCAGCATACCCAAAAAGCCACATCTAAACCCAAAACCTAACGCTTCAGATGACTCAGGCTCATAAAATAAAGAGGCATCATTCAAAGTTAACTTCGCCAATGCTTCTCTAAACTCCTCATAGTCCTCTGCACTAATTGGAAAAAGACCAGCATACACCTGAGGCTTAATTTTCTGGAAACCAGGTAAGGCCTCTGTATTTTGAGTCTTGTGATGTGTGATTGTATCCCCCACCGGTGCACCGTAAATATCTTTGATACCAGCAACCACAAAGCCAACTTCGCCAGCAGCTAAACAATGTGTATCAACCTGTTTCGGTGTAAAAATGCCTACTTTATCGGCCAGATGGGTTTGATTTGTGGATTTAATATAAAGCTTATCCCCTTTTTTCAGCGTACCTTGTTTAACCCGAACCAAGGAAACTACGCCCAGGTAGTTATCAAACCAAGAATCAATGATCAGCGCCTGTAAAGGTCCTTCAGGATCACCAACAGGAGGCGGAATATTCAACACAAGCGCTTCCAATAAATCCTCTACACCCACGCCAGTTTTTGCGCTAACACGGCAAGCATCAGTCGCATCGATACCAATAATATCTTCAATCTCTTCCGCAACCCGATCAGGTTCAGCTTGAGGTAGATCTATTTTATTGAGAACAGGTATTACTTCTAAATTTTGCTCGATAGCAGTATAGCAGTTTGCAACCGATTGAGCTTCCACACCTTGACCAGCATCGACCACCAATAAAGCACCTTCACATGCATAGAGTGAGCGAGACACTTCATAAGAGAAGTCTACATGACCGGGCGTATCAATGAAGTTTAATTGATATGATGTTCCATCTTTAGCTTTGAACTGAAGCGTAACACTCTGTGCTTTAATCGTGATGCCACGCTCTCGTTCAATATCCATAGAGTCTAATACTTGCTCACTCATCTCTCTAT
>JAYPYM010000296.1:0-484 GCA_038135915.1 Gammaproteobacteria bacterium | reverse complement strand
CATGATATGTAAGGATAAGCGATTATACACGATCACAAAAAAAATCACGGCGATTTACAAGCAGAGTTGCAATTTTTTCTGGAGAAAATAACTTGATGAAAAATACCGAAGCAAGAAATAGGCTAACATCATCCCACTCCCTATACCGATAACGGCAAGAAAATCAGTGACATCTTGCAATAAAGGTACGAAAAGTCGAGACAAAACAAGCGATGCTAGAAGCCCTAATAACAAACCAAGCAAGGGAACGCCAAACATGATCAACGACCCCAACAAGTGTGCACCATCAGCAATAGAAAGCTTAACATTTTGACCTTCTTGGAAGTTATAGCCTCCAGAAACAGGCTTTTCAACCCAAAGCATCTCATGCTTTTTCAACAATCCTTCTAAGACCCAAGACCCACAAGTGATTTTAGATAAACAAGACGAACCACAACCACAGCCTGAATCAAATACGACCCATAAACCTTTCTCTTGGACAGAT
>JAYPYM010000295.1:1076-4557 GCA_038135915.1 Gammaproteobacteria bacterium | reverse complement strand
GCGGTACCAGGGTTATCATAAGCAACGTTTGGCGCCCGCCTCACTCTTCTTTGACCCGTATTATAGGTCCAAGCTCTTCTAGGTTCTTTGACCTGATTTAATGTTTCATGAGCTAATAAGATAGATCCTACTAATCGTGCAGGTGCAGTCACTTTCTGCTTAAAGTAAAAAACTAAGTTAGAGGAGTTAATTTTATCTAACTGAGCATCTTCCCTACCGTAGATAAAATCGAAATAATCGTTAAACTTAACCAAGGTATAATCCCCTGATCGAGTTGGTGCAGCCTGCGCCAATGTTCTCGCAACTTTGCTAGCCCGCCAGCGCAAGTTATGATTAAAGACCACCTCTATTCCAGATTTTGGAATCGGAAAAGGAACGCCTATCAGAGTATTTTTTACTGCATATCCGTTTTCTATCAGTTCTGCTCTAGAAGCATTAGCAATAGTAGCATCATAAACATATTGAGGAAAAGAAGCTGTTCTCCTCGTTCTATATACAGGCATGTTCCAAGTTGGGTAAGCTTTTAATAAAGCTTGCTGCCCTGGTGTCAAATGGTCTTTATATTTTTCCATATTTGACGCATCAATGGTAAATAACGCCTTGTCTTCTGGAAAGGGATCCGTTTCCATTTGGCCAGGTACGTAGGAAGCAGGTGGGGTTTTAATGCCTCCGTTCCAGGCAGGAATAGTACCAGCCGCATTCCCAGCTTTCTCCGCGCCTAGTGGGGTTAAATCCTTACCTAAGCGCTCCGCCTCCGCCGAGGAGACTTTCGCGTATACACAAGGTGTTAAGACCACTGAGGCATACGCTGCAATCAGTAACATCATATTTTTGAATTTCATTTTTATTTCCTTTAATCCTTACAATATTTAAATCGTGGATGAGATAGCACACGATTTATCATCTAGATAGAGTAACTAAACGTCAATGCAGCAAAGTCTCGATCATTAATGAGGTTCTTCTCACCGGCACCAAAAAAGGTTGTATAGCCTAAATTCACCCCCAATTGTTGCTGATAAACAAACCCAAGGTTTAAGCTAAAGGCTTTTCTATCTTCTACAAAGTTATTAATTGGCGAAGGTGTGGTGCCATTCACATCGTGAGCAAATGAATAGGTAGTTGACATATTCCAACCAGCAAATAGGTTGTTATAATCAAATCTAGCTCGGACTCTATAGCCCCATGAGACTTCTTCACCAAACCCTGTTTCCCCTCTCCCCAGATCACCATCAGCGTCAAAACCATCATCAGACGACCCTGGCGCCTGGACTGCAAGCACACTTGTTTCTGGTAAGCTGACGTGTGTGACACCTATTTCGCCAACAACTGCTAGTTGATTTGCGCCCCAAGTGGGACCAAATACCTGTATTGCCGTCACTTGTGCCTGGGAAACCTCTGTCTCAATGTAACCCTGGACCTCGCCTCCGCCACCCGGTATTAAAGTTGGGTCAATATGGCCCACATATTGAGACCTAGCACACTGAAGACCGCCAAAAGTTGAAGGTATAGTACAAAGTGCAGCCTGTAGTAATTCTTGGTCATCTATCTGAATCGGTGCATCCTGGCGATAGCTGATTTCTCCACTCAGTGACACGCCTGAATTCAACAAACTGGTATTAAAACTTAAGCCAACCAACTGAATATCTTCAGGAAACTCAATAAAATATTCTCCAGTACCATCTTCCAATGTCGCATTTGCAGCGAAAAAGTTTGCCGGTACCAACGCTGAAGCAGCTGCTGCTTCAGGCGATAGCCCTTGCGCGGTTAGTGCAGCAACTAAACCGTTTTGTGCGTTGGTTTGGAAGGTAGAAAATAACCCAGAATATTCACCCGCGACGGCACTAATGATAGGTCTTCTACTATGATAGTTAATGTAATAAAGACCAAACTCCGTATCATTTAACGACTCAGCATACCAACGAAATGCAAACCCAAACTGACCGTCATCACTGGCTTCTCGATCAGCTTGCCGGGCCACTGTATTGGGAAAAGTACAAGCTATAGCATTATCGGTACACTCATCTAAACCAGAAATAGTGATAAATTCTCCACCTTCTCCTACAAAATCATTTGTAGCAAAATAAGTGCCTGGTTCATCTACTCGCGTCTTTTCCCACTCAAATTGGTAGAAAGCTTCCATGGTAAGTGCGTCAGTCAGTCCATAAGAGACCCAAATGGAAGAAACTGGGAGCAGTGCATCCCTAACTTCTGCACCGGGTAATCGAAGCGCAGGCACATCCACGGGGTTAATCACATTTACGCCATTTTGTATAAAAGTTGATTCCCCCCAACTAATCACTTGTCGACCTAATCGTATATCCAGCGGCTTTTCATTAACCAACCAAGCGGCACTTAAAAAAACATCCAGAAACTCGGCGCGCGCCCCAACCGCATCTTGCGCCTCATCACTCAATTCATAATGATCGTTAGCTGTTAAATTTCCACTAACATGTTTGGGAGATATACTTAAGGCTCCCAAGGCTGCATTAAGGCTTGCGACGTCTGCATCAGTTGTAGCTGCAGAGGTCACCACTCTATCCCTGTCGTTATCTTTATTCTCGAAATCATAGAAATAACGCCCGCGCACAAAGAGATCAAATTGACCCCAGTTTAACGAGAGTTCATGGATACCTTTAAAGGTTGAAGAGATAATACCCGTATCATAGTTCAAATTTCCATCGTCAATATTTGAACTTCCATCGCCCAGCGTGCCCGGCACACCTGAAGCCGAATTGCCAACAGTGGACAAGCCGTTGGTACCCCGATTTGCTTGCGAAATAATCTCTTTGTCTCGTCCCTGGGTACGCCATTGGGCACCTATGCTAAATGTGGAGTCAAAAGAACCTTCCAGCTCTCCAAAGTTAAACTGAACACTTTGGACCTGGCCAGCATAACCGACGAACATCATGCCGATTAGAATTCGATTAAGTGTTAATCTAGGCGTAGTCGACTTCAGTTCCATACAAGTCCCCTTTATTTATTATCTAAAGCCTAAAAAGTAACGTATTTTTTTTTGTGAAAAGTCTGCTCAAAAAAAGTTAAAGCAAATGAATAAAACTACAAACAAAGATTATTCTTTTTTTTTGATAAGATTTAGGAGCTAAAAATACTGAAAAACCAGGCTGGTGTAAAGCCTGGCCATAGAGAAATAAGCCTAAAGTATGATAGCTTTGCCCTTTATACCCTTGAGCAAAGCAGTGCTGGATGGTTTGGACCGGCTTATGTTAGTTCAAATCATCTATCTCAGTACAATACTAAAGTTTGCCGACAAGCTGGAACCATTTATCATTACATTTAAGCTCCCCGCCACTTGCGAGTCGTTTAAGATATCCAAGGTAATTTGGCCCGAGCTGATTTCCTGACCTACACCATCTTCAGTGATATCTTCATTTACGTATAGCCTGCCGCTGACAATTGTCTCATCCGAAAACTCAGCCACATCACCTTCTACTACTTCAATAGACTGAGCACGCCCTCCCGT
>JAYPYM010000295.1:0-1066 GCA_038135915.1 Gammaproteobacteria bacterium | reverse complement strand
ATCTGATAGAATCCGGCTGTAAGTTCGCCGCTTCCAACGAAAGCAAATTCTATGCTAACTTGTTGGCCTTCATATTGTCCTGACACCAAAATATTGGTAACACTGAATCCAGCATTATTTGAGGAAAAAGAAGCCTTACCTACAGAGCCACATGAATCACCTGTACTAATTTCGTTATCACCAAATATTACAGAATCCAGGGTAAACTCGCCCCGCTGGAACGCGGGCACATTTGAAAGTTGCTCCATCAAGAAATTTGCTGATGCACCGTCACACATCACCTCAACTTGAAACTCAGTGTCGGAAATTTGAAAATAATCGATCTGCGGATTTGGGCAGGTTTCACTATCGATGCCCGGCTCTTGAGCAAACTCACTTAAATAAGGCTCAAATGAAGTGCTGTTAAAGACTTCTTTGTTTAAATCGCCACATGCAAGAATGCTATACTGGTCTCCAGGTTCATTATCAATAATAATGTGGTCATCAAACTCAATACTCGCATCAACCTGGTCGGGGCCGTCATCTGACTCAATAGAAATGCTGGCTTCAAGTTGAGTTGTAAACCGCCACAAACCACTTAGCGAAAAAACAGGAAACTCATCTGCTTGTATCTGCTTTGCACTTGTATTGGTTGAATCAGATGAACCTGAGCCGCCGCCACTGCAGCCAGTCATTAAACCCAAACTAATGATCATACCAGCTGTTATAGTTGATATTGACACTGCTCTTTTAGCTCGAAAATACACAAAAAATCCTCATAAACTGCTATTCATAAAATATGTCAGAATACTATCATGTATTTTTGTTAATATCATCTAATATAATCATTAATCAGCACCTTCCTCGAGCCAAATTAGCTTAAATTTAAAACCATTAAATGAAACAGATCATGAGCAACAAACTCCACAGCAATATCATTCCTAAACCAAACCGATATCCGCTCGGAGAATCCGCATGGCAATGGACATTTGGAGACGCAATATCAATCCATGTAAACCACTTTATTCATCAACTAGTAGACAAAATCTCTACCGATGAAACGATCACTCATCTAGGCGTGCACGAC
>JAYPYM010000294.1:0-4604 GCA_038135915.1 Gammaproteobacteria bacterium | reverse complement strand
CAAGCTATTGTTATTGGTTGCATATTAGGTTTTAAATGAAAATAGAATTATGAGTATGAAAAAAATTACAGTCTTTATCTTTGTACTCTTTTCATTCTGTGGAGGTGCTACAGAGGAGACTGTACCCCCAATTGAAACTACTACTACATCTAGTACTGTTTCAACTACTACTTCCACAACTACTACAACAACTAGTACTACAACTACAGTTCCAGAAACTACAACTACAACTGTGAATATTGAAGATGTAATACTTCCAACTGTTACTTTTCCTAACTGTCCAGAAGATCAAGTTACTGAAAGTGAGTTTCAATTAATTTTTGAAGTAACAGCAGGGAATTATGGTGTTGATTATTTGAGATATTCAAGATGGAAAAATGGTGAATATGAAAGTAGAGCTTACTTTGAAAAAGCTAATCCAAATTCATCATTTGATTTTCCTTTAGCTGAAGAGGTCAAACAGTACAGTGTTTTAATTGAAAATGATGATAAAACTCAGTTAGTTACATATGAACTTTTTGTCAGTGTTTCTGATGAAAGTAATGCTTTTTTTGAAATAGAGGAAAGATGTAAGATTGTTTTCAACAATATTCCAGCAACAACTACTACAACTACAACTACAACTACAACTACAACAACCATACCTAAGTCAATATTTCCTGAAACACCTCCAGCTTCATCTTGGATAACTTTCTCTGGAAGTGGAGATGATGTTGTTGATGTATCTGCTATTGGAACTAACTTACAAATCTTGTATCTTGAGGCAATCAAAGAAGGAGAAAATTTTTATGCTTGGAGCCTTAATGAAGATTTAGAACAAGATTTCCTTATAACAGCTAGAAATGGCAACATATCAGATATTTACATCATAAATTACAAAGATTACAGATCAAGGATTACAAAGTATGTTGAAATTAAAAGCAAACATAACTGGCAATTAGTTTTTAAACCAATTGCAAGTGCTAGAAATTTTGAAGATAGTTCAATTAGTGGTGTTAATGATGAAGTTATAGAAGCATATGGCTTAGAAGATACTGGAAATATTCTTACAATAAGCCATACTGGTGATGACAATTTTTACATTTGGTCATACAACTGTAATGGAGAAGAGTTGGGGTTAATTACAGCTGAAAATGGAAGTTTTTCTGCAAATTATGTTTCTGATAAAGGTACTTGTTTTCTTGAAATAAAATCAGATGGTGAATGGACTATTAGTAGATAGTTAGGTGAAAGTTAGGTAAAGGGAAAGAACAATGGAAGAAAGTTTTTTAATGCAATCTATAGGAAATGCACTTTATTGGACAAAAGCAATATATCCTATGGATCCAAATGCAGATAAAGAAATATTAGAAAATGGAGAATTAATGCTAAGTCTTCATCTTAGGAGTGCTATTGTTAGTGCTTTTAATTGGGAACCAGATTTTTCTGTGTATGGAAAAGATCAAGATGAAGCATTAACAAATTTAACAGAATTTTTAGCTTGGATAAGACATATGTGCAGTTTAAAAAATCTAGAACACTTTGTTGATTTAGAATTAAAAACTTTTAAAAATGAACTTACAGTAATGTGAAGCATTACTTAGTTTCTGAGAACTGAGCTAGGCCAATTAAAAGCACTTAGAAGTGGGTTAGTTGACCTAACGGACAAACAATCTGATGAAAAAAATCAATTAAGAATAGGTTTAGATCAAGCTGAGAGAAAATTGAATCAAATATTGAATGATGTAAATGCTAGTTATCGCAGGTGTTTTGATAAAATTCAGTCAGCATTTGATACTAACACTGAGACGGATTCAAACACTTTCCTGCTAAATGGTTTAGAGTCTCTTCGAAAAAACATCAAAGCTTATAAAGGTTCCTTAGAGGCTGTGAGTATTGGTTCCGAACACCCATTGCTAATAGTGAATCTAGATAGCTTGGTGGAGGATTTGGATAGCATTACAAATCCAGATGAGTAAATAATTGCTATACTAGGTATTTAGAAGGAAAGCATAAGCAACAATAAAATCTTGGTTTTCCCCAAAACCAACAATGACATCACCAAGCCCCTTACCCATCACCCAGGCTTTTGTATCACCGAAGAACTCTGCTTTAACCCGCCCTTGAGTATCGCAAGACATAGCAATTTCGCTGGGGAGGATATTCGATTCAAAATCGTTTTTTGAACGAAATCCTGTACCTAGGGCTTTCACCACAGCTTCCTTAGTAGCCCACGATTTAGCCAGGAAAGTAACCACTTGTTTCTCAGATCCACTCTGCAATAATTCATCATATTCTTTCCGTTCCATAGGTGAAAAGAAATTATTAATAAATTTTTCTCGTCTTATGGACGTCATCTCTTCGTACCTACTGAGAATCGTCACATCAACCCCTAAACCTGCTAGCCCTATCTTTGGAACGGCTATAGAAACAGCATAGATATCATCTGAAATACTAAACAACAGCTCACAGTCTTCGCTTTTTCCTCTAATGTCTGCGATCGGCTTACCCAAAGCATCGTGACCAATGATGCAATCTTCCAATCTTACCTTTTCACCAAAGTGTTGTTGGTATGCAGATTGAAGTGCATTTTTGGCTGCCAAACGTTTGGCCAAGAAATTGATACGCTTATCATCTACCTGTTTACTAATCGCTAAATATTCGTCTTGTTCAGAAGCATCTAAATGCTTTGATACAGGAATATCTAATGCTTTTCTATCTTTGCTCTGATAGCCTGCTTGACTGAAATACTCTCTTTCGATCGTTGATTTCGGTAACATACTGGTCTCAACACCTGAAATACCGAATTCAGATTGAAGCATTTTTAGAAAATCGCTATCCATGGGACAAGATTCAAATTCAGGACACTCATCAAACTCTGTCGCTGCTATTTTATTTTCTAAATTGATGTGGGAACACCTATAACCGATCAGTGACGGTGCTACAGAATATTTCGGATGAGTCGAGCGTATGGTACTTAGAGGTTGAAAAAATGACTTTCCTGAAAGCCTAGACTTTGAATCTATACTTGTGGCCAAGTATAGCAGTGTACTGATGCGCATAGTTGGTTCCGTTAGAAGTAACAAAGAGGTTATTGTACCTGTAAGACCAGATCCTGGCTATCACCCTAAGTTTGATAGTTATATCAAGACTCCTCATTGCAAAGCCCTACACACTCTCATTAACATCATGTAACACAATTTAATCGTGTCACCGACAAAACCATATCATTCATTACAACTAAACATACTATTGAACTCAATTATCGCGTTGAACTGAGTTACCATGAGGTCGTTTAACCAACAAACTATTTGTTCGATATGAATTACGAAAGGCGGCAAATATGGACAACGATGAGTTTATCTTTAATATACTCGCTGCGATTGTATTAGTAGCTTGTGTGGCAATAAGTATTCTGAGATATGATCCGTCAGAATTCTACCCAATTCATCAGTATTCCAGTGTCATAAATCGCTTGTACTATTCAGATGTCGGTTACCAAGTTAAGTTAAAAGCTGACGTATATATGGACACAGGTGGCTTCATAGCAGACATTCAGCTGCCAATTGCAGGTCAGTTTCATCAAAAGGGGGATAGGATTTGTATCATCACATCTGAGTATCTTATGCCAACATATTTATTTAAACACAGAGGTTACTGCAACGCACAACTAACTAAACATCCCACCGGTTTTTTACAAAACCGGTGAAACAAATCCGCACTATCAAATTTTAGCCATACTTTCTGTATTAAAGCACTGCGTTGAGATCAGCAATACCTGAAAATTTTACACCGGACAGCAATGCCATTTCTCTATGCCAAGTTGCTAGATCATCTTTGCAAAACTGATTCAATGCATTATGACCACAAGCTCTCGCCATGACCTTCATGAGCTCAACTGACGCTTGAAAAAAGTTTTTTAATTGTTGTGAAGATTTTTCTACATTAAGCCTCTGCCTAAGGTCAGCCTTCTGCGTTGCAATACCAGCTGGACAATTGTTGGTGTTACACATACGCGCAGCAACACAACCAATCGCTTGCATAGCACTATTGGAAACAGCTACTCCGTCAGCCCCTAAAGCCAAAGCTTTAACAAAATCGATCGGTACACGTAACCCACCGGTAATGATCAGAGTCACTCGGCCAGATGCGCCTGCCTCATTCAAATATTTTCGTGCTCGAGCCAATGCAGGGATAGTGGGCACGCTAATATGGTCTCGGAACATCTCAGGTGCCGCACCGGTACCACCGCCCCGCCCATCTAGAATGATGTAATCAGCGCCTGCATCTAGCGCAAATTGGATGTCTTTCTCTATGTGATTAGCACTCAGCTTAAATCCAATTGGAATACCACCGCTAAGCTCTCTAACTCTATCAGCAAATCTTTCAAAGTCATCTTTCGTGGTCAAATTGGGAAAAGTAGGAGGAGAGATCGCTGCTTGCCCTTCGGGAATATTCCTGACTTGAGATATCTTACCAATATTCTTCTCGCCAGGTAGATGTCCACCAGTACCGGTTTTGGCTCCCTGCCCACCTTTGAAATGAAAGGCTTGCACCTTGGTGAGTAAACTTTCATCATAGCCAAACCCAGCACTTGCCAGCTCATAAAAATAACGCGTGTTGAC
>JAYPYM010000293.1:0-4607 GCA_038135915.1 Gammaproteobacteria bacterium | reverse complement strand
GACTGCCTTTGAGTGATACAGACTTAAGTGTGTTGGGCCTACCTGATTCGCTTTTGCAAGGCCAAGACTTTAACGTGAACCTAAAAATGCAATTCGCTGGCAAGGACTACTACTGGCGAGGAAGAGCTGAGCGCTTGGAGGGAAGCCTAGATATCAAAAACCGACTCATGTATCTGGTTGTGCATATTGTAGACCCTCACTCCCTTGACCCAGATCAACCAGGCAGACCGACCTTGACTGCAGGGCACTTTTTGGAAGCGGAGATTAGTGGGCCAGATTTTGAGCATGTACTTGTTCTGCCTAGAAAAGTGCTTCGTTATGGGAATTTTGTTTGGACGGTCAGTCAAGGAGAGCGAATCCATAAGCAACCCGTTGACCTGATTTACAAAGACCGCGACTACGCCTACGTGCGCGCTGATATTATGAGTGGCGTACCAATCATTACGACCCCTATTAGTGTTGCTGTAGAAGGTATGCAGGTCAAAATCAATAAGGTCACTGAAGAGCCTTTTTATAGCGAGTCCTGGCTTAGACATACGAACACGACAAGCAAGTCTGGCCGCGAGATAATGACTAAGCGTGATGCATCAATCGGCTTTGTAAAAAACGATTTAGATCGATCTAGTATTGGAGAAAATAGACAGAGAAATGCCGTTCAAACAAATAATCGCTTTCGAAGCGACATAGAGTCCGCGAAGCGAGTAATAGACAATATCGATTCAGACAAGCTAGAGAATATAGCTACAGAAATGAAAAACGTTGCATCTCAGATATCAGCAATGGAAGAAAGCCGAGCTTCTGCTCGTGATGAAAGAAATAAAAATGATCGTTTCGATGCAAACCCGGTTTCCTCCTCGGTTAGAGCAGACGCTAATGTCTTATCACTTCGCGCAGTCCCAAGCCCAAGAGGCTCGAAGGAGTTACACTAGATGTATAAAACCATTGCCTGGTTTGCTGAGAATCGAGTAGCCGCTAATCTATTGATGGTTCTTATTTTAATTTCTGGCGTGATCAGCATACCTTTGATTAAAAAAGAGGTATTGCCTGATATTAGCTGGGGAACTTTTACAGTTACGGTTACTTACCCAGGAGCCTCACCAACAGAGATAGAGAACTCCGTTGTTAGCAAGATTGAGCCTCTGTTACAGAGCATCGATGGTATCACTAATGTCTATGTATTTATTAGGCCAAATGTGGTCTTTTTTAATTTAGAAGTAGCAGCATATTCTAAGGAGGCTTTTGATAAGATTTCTGAAGACATTGCTGAACGCTTAGAAAGGGTGACTGGCTTACCTAAGGGTGCCGGTGAACCCAAGTTTCGGCAAATTGAACTGAGTGGGTTGGTTGGTAGTTTAGTTATTTATGGTGATGCGAGTGAAAGAGCGCTCAAAAATCTAGCAAATACGATTAGGGACGATCTTATATCAAGCGGTGAAATCACTAAAGTTCATAAAAATAGAAGTAAACCCTATGAGATCAGTGTGGAAGTTGATGAGCTCGCCATGCAGCGCTACGGTATATTGTTTCCGGAATTGGCCAGAGCTATCGCCAGTCGGTCACAGAGCATTGCCAGTGGTGTAGTCGACACAAATGATGGGCGGGTTTCTATTCTAACCAAGACGCCGATAAAGACCAAAGAAGATATTGAAGATCTATACGTTAGAAGTTATGCGGATGGTGCGCGCATTAAGGTGAGCGATGTGGCACGTGTTGTAGATGGCTTCAAAGAGTCAGATGCACGTATTGGCGAGTTTAATGGTCATCCTGCAGCTTACTTGGCTGTTTATCGAACTGGTAATCAAAATATCTCTGAAGTGGCTGATGCGCTAAGAAAGTATATTGAAAATCCAAGAGTATTTATACCAGAGGGTATTTCACTTGCGATATGGCAGGATATGTCTGTCTATTATTCTAGTAGGGTTGACCTTCTCTTGGAAAATGCAGTGAATGGGCTGTTAATACTCTGTGGTATTTTGCTGCTCTTTTTAAATCTGAGGCTGTCTTTTTGGGTGGGGATAGGGATACCAGTTGCTTTCCTAGGGGCATTTGGTGTGCTTTTATATACCGGTGGCTCAATCAATATGGTTTCACTGTTTGCATTCATTCTGGTGTTAGGCATTGTGGTTGATGATGCTATTATTGTGGGCGAAAATATATATACGCATCAATCAAAGGGCTTACCGCTGGGTAAGTCTAGGCTTGAATGTGCTATTTCAGGAGCATCTCAAGTGGCTTCGCCTGTTATATTCGCCGTTTTGACAACAATTGTGATGTTTGTACCTATGCTGTATTTGCCCGGACCTGAGGGGCAATTGGTAAGAGCAATTCCAATCGTTGTAATCGCAATTCTGATTTTCTCATTAATTGAGTCGCTTTTGATACTACCTGCCCACCTTTCGTCAGGCCGTTCGAATGCTAGTAATAAGGTTCTGCCAAGTTTCGGCTTGCAAAAAAAATTCAGTGAATTCTTTAGTAACTTTGTTAATACAAAAGTGAGGTCGTTTTTAAACTTTATACTGAGATGGCGGTACTCCAGCCAAGCCTTTTTTGTTGGCATTTTCCTAATTTGTTTAGCTTTACTTCAAGGCGGCTGGTTGAAAATGGCGTTATTTTCAACCATTGAAGCAGATTACAGTGTGGCCGATCTAAAAATGCCGATTGGTACACCGTTTCATGAGACTGAAAAGGCTGTTAAGCAAATAGAGTTGGCTGCTATCAAGCTCAAAGCACAATTACATAAAGAGGGCGGTGGTGAACAGATTAAGAATATTGTGACCTATTATGGCCAAGGAGGTAAGAACAAAGGGTCGCATATTGGACAGGTTATTATTGAGCTAGAGCCTAGCGATGATAGAGAAACAGAAGGCATGGCTTTGAATAGGCGCTGGCGGGATTTGGTAGGCTATATCCCAGATGCAGTAGAGCTCACCTTCGATTCAACTTTAAATAAGCCTGGCCCGGCGATTGATCTAAGGCTGACTTCAGTCGATACAGAGAAGTTGAAAATTGTCAGTAAAGAGATAAGAGAGGTATTAGCCAAGTATGATGGTGTTTATGATATAAGAGAAGGTAAGCAAAGGGAGCAGTACGAAATCCATCTAGAGCCGAAGGCAGTAGCCGCTGATCTAGGTATTAATATGGATGAGATTGCAACTCAGGTCCGTAACGCGTTTTATGGGCTTGATGTGATGAGTTTAAGGCGAGATGGTGAAGAAGTTAAGGTCAAACTTAAGTATCCAGCGGACTATAACGGATCACTGTGGAACCTGGAAAATATGCAAATTTTGTTGCCCTCTGGTGCTGTTGTACCTTTGGCAAATATTGCTGAAATCAGATACGCACTAGGGCCATCAGTCATACGTAGAACAGATGGTCGCCGCTCTTTGCAAATCAGCGCTTACGTTGATGAGGATATTGCCTCTAGTGAGCAAATTATGAGGGATTTAAGAAGCAAGGATGGTTACCTTAGTACCCTACAATCGCGCTTTACCGGCATAGACTGGTCACCATCTGGCTTACAAAAAACTAGGAAAGACTTTTTGGTTCGTTTGCTGAATCTCTACTTTATTGCATTGATTGTCATGTATGCGATTATGGCAGTCTTATTTAAGTCCTATTTTCAGCCATTTTTAGTGCTGTATGCTGTACCTTTTGGTTTGTTGGGAGCAGTGTTGGGACATCTCATGATGGGGCTTGAGCTTACCCTGTGGTCTTTAGTGGGTATGTGTGCGGTAAGTGGCGTTGTGGTTAACGATAACCTGGTGTTGGTAGATTATATTAATCGGCAGCTGAAATCTGGTGTGGCGCTGAAGCAAGCGATATTAGATTCCTCAGTTTCACGGTTTAGGCCTATCATACTAACAACATTGACTACATTTTTTGGGTTAATGCCTTTGATGTTTGAGACATCTGTTCAGGCGAAATTTTTAATTCCGATGGCTGTTTCACTAGGCTTTGGCGTTGTGTTTGCGACCCTGGTTACGCTAATTCTTGTGCCAGCAACTTACTATATTATGGGCGACATCATGAAACTGTTTAAAAGAAAAAGCATGCCACAACATGAAGTAAGCAGTGCTAATGTTGACCAGTCTGACCAACCTAGAAAACCTAAAACGCTCGTACCGCCTATAGTCGAGCCTGAGTTGTAGTAGTGTCAAACCTTTAGTATTCTATATAGAATTGTTATTTTCGAAAATAGGACGCAAAGCGTGTATTCAAATAAGTTGTACTTCTTACTCCTGCTATTATTACCAATCATGTTGATGACTGGCTGTGATAATGAACCGCTTCCCCCATCCGGTGAAGAGCAACATACAAACCAAGCAGCACAACACGAAGTAGAAGATGGTTCTGTTTTTCAGGGGCAGGTCACGGAGAGTGGTTTAATAAATGGCTTTGGTAAGTACTCTTGGACTGGCGGAGATACTTATGAGGGCAACTGGAAAGATCATAAAATGTCTGGTGATGGTACTTTAACCAGAGCAAATGGAGACATTTACCGAGGAAGTTGGAAGGCTAATCTGTTTCATGGCTCGGGTGTCTACACATGGAATTCCGGTGCGGTTTATGATGGTGACTTCTTCGAAGGAGTTAAAGCAGGTCAGGGC
>JAYPYM010000292.1:3415-4659 GCA_038135915.1 Gammaproteobacteria bacterium | reverse complement strand
CTCTAAAATGGGGATCCCCAGCGTTTTGCAAGCGTCTTCGGTGTAAATTCGATTTAAGGTGTGACCTGCGGTACCGTGCAGGAGTGTTCTCATGCCTTGCTTCGCAAGCAGTTTAATGCCGAGTAAAAACCAGGGCAAGTGTCGTCGCTTACCTGCATACGTAGGCCAGTCAAAATCCACTTGAATGTTTGAGATTTGTTTTAGTTCGTTGTCTGCTAGGTGAGATTTAGTAGCTTGTACAAAGCCTGAAAGTTCTTCTGCACTTTCCTCTTTAACCCTCAGAAGCATTAAAAATGCGCCTAACTGAATATCAAGTGTTTCATGAGCGAGTATGGCTTTCATTGCATTTTTTGCTTCAACTTCAGTTAGCGCGCGCGATCCTTTTTTACCTTTGCCTAATATTCTGACATATTGTGCAAAGGGGTGTTCGCTGGATTTGTATTGGTTTAAAGTGGCCATGTGTATTTTCTTTGGTTTCTGAAATGGTTTACAGGCAATTATCCGGTTTCGGTAGCCCGCCGATTTTACTGATTAACTTTGCTGGGCTGCTAGGAAATAGGCGTAAAAAATGGATACTATTGGCTTTTTCTTCCGGCAAGTGGATTTTCGCATACTTTATTAAAGGGCGCATGCTTGGTGATAAGCCAAATTCCTGGTGAAACCTGCGAGCAAGCTCTATGAGTTCCCAGTGCTCTTCTGTCAGTGTTATATTTTCAAAACTGGCAATTTCTTTTGCTACTTTTGGTGTCCATAATGTTAGGTCGGTTAGGAAGTTTTCTTTATCAAACACGTTTGCGCTCGCTTTACCATGTTTTATTTAAAGGAAATGAAAGAACCAGTTTAACCATTTGGTCATATTCAATACATTCAAAGGTGGCTTCTGGTTTTTCTACAGTGGTTATGCCACGCGTTGCCATGTCAGGCTTTAGAAAAAAACACTTGATCCTGAACTTAACTTCAGGATCACAGAAAGCATTCATCAAGCTAGGATAATTGTATACGCCATTTTCAATAAAGAGAATGGCGTCGTTTTCATTGAACCAAGTTTCTTTCTCTCCGAGAATTTGGTCTGTTTGAGCGGCTTGGTTAATGATATGTAGAATGGGTTTCATTTTTTGTCTTATAGAGTGAGTCGTTTTTAACAGCATTAGTAGGTGAAAATGATGTCTTGTGTTGCAAAGGTCTATTGAAATTAATTGTACTGTATATGTTCTGTATCAAACAATATGTTGTTTTTATAAAGG
>JAYPYM010000292.1:3118-3405 GCA_038135915.1 Gammaproteobacteria bacterium | reverse complement strand
CAACAACTACGCGATTTATATCGTATAATGCTAAGGCTTTGAGGCCATCAGTGACAATTTTGGGGCCGGTTTCTTGTTTTGATTGATTTTTGCAGAGCGACCAAACAGCTTCGCCGCTGAAAAACAGCGTCACATGGTATTGAAATGTGGCTAAAACCAGCGCAAGGTCTAATCCCTCTTTGAAGGTTTGAGAGGCGTAGGGTGGAGCGGTGAAGTGTACCAGTGCTTTGCGATTAGCTTTGTCTTTTTTCATTTGCATATGCTACTTGAATGTTATAGTCCGATCG
>JAYPYM010000292.1:0-3108 GCA_038135915.1 Gammaproteobacteria bacterium | reverse complement strand
GGCCTGTGATTTCAAATTCTGGGTAAGCTGTACAATCTTTATTAAACCGTTTGGCTTCATGCTCGTTTAAAACACCTCTTTTGATACTTGCTGAAATGCAGCTATATAGTTTCACCCCGTGTTGATTTGCAAATCCGCACCAGCTCTTGTTTAAATCACGCTCATCTTGTGGTGTGATAGATAGTTTGCTTGCAATGTGGGCACCGTTTGAGTTGAAAAAAACTGCTCTGATATGGCAGCATTTAACGGCTGCTATTGCGAAATTGAGAGCGGTGAGTGCGCCTTGGCTGTTTTCTGGTGAACCTAGCACGATAATGGTTAAAGAGGGCCTAGAGTCGTTCATTAGCTACCTATATCTAAATCAGCCGAAAGCGTAACGATTAAACTCTATTTATAACCGAAATATCAATATAGCTAAAGATTTTTTCTGGCCTAACTAAAAAAGGGCGATTGCTCGCCCTTTTTTTCGAAAGCAATTTTTGCTTAATCGTCTCCACTGAACGCGCCTATTATGTGTAGCAAGCTGACAAATAGGTTGTATATGGACAGATAAAGAGAAACGGTTGCGTTTACGTAGTTGGTTTCATGGCCTTGAATAATACTGCTAGTTTCAAAAAGTATGAACCCTGACATGAGTATTATAATACCGGCAGAAAGAGCAAGATGCAGTACTGGCATTTGAATTCCAAATAGGGAGAGCACTAAAAATGCAAGGACGCTAAAAATCATCACCATTGAACCAACTGCTAAAAAGCCGCCAAGGAAAGAAAAGTCTTTCTTTGTCGTGGTTACATATGCTGAAAGGCCCAAAAAGGTCACAGCTGTCCCAGCTAGGGCTTGTGTTATAATGGTGCCGCCATTAAAGGCTGATAAGTAATAATTCAATGTTGGCGCTAGGCCCAGACCAAGTAAGCCTGTAAAGCCAAATACCCAATAAATGCCAGATGCTTTATTTGCAACCCTAGGAATGACAAGCCAAACAATCGCGAGTGCAGCAAGTGAGCAAACAATTCCCACCCCTCGGCCCAAGTTCATGGCTAAGCCAATTCCTGCGGCTACACTGCTGAATAGAAGCGTCATGGCTAGCAATGTATATGTATTACGAAGGACTTTATGCGCTTCGGTCGAAATGGCGCTGGTGTTTGCGTAGTACAGATTATTCTGTTCAGGTTGCATGGTTTTTTCTCCTAAGTATGTATCAACCGATTTATTCAATTAAATACAAGAGTTTCAGCAGTGATAGGATTCAGCTTAACATATAAAGTTCCGCTGGTCCTAGGTTTCGCCTCAATACTGACATAATAAGTCTATATGTTGGAAAATCAAGTGTCATAGCATTCGATTCTTCTTGTGTTATTGTTCGATATTTCCATATAACAAATAAAATTAGCTAAAGTTGTGATTAAAATCGGTTGACTAAAATAGCGTTTAGTATATTATTTCTGCTCGACGGAGGGGTGGCTGAGTGGTTGAAAGCACCGGTCTTGAAAACCGGCAAGGGTTTATAGCCCTTCGTGGGTTCAAATCCCACCTCCTCCGCCATTTAAATACTACTATTAGATCCTTCCTTATCTAAGTAAGTCCAAAATTTTATAAGTGAAAAACTTTAAGCTTCGGCATAAAAGTTGAGCATGACCTGTGCGAGCAGGTTGCTATTTGAAGACTTGATTGCGCTGTGAATAATATAAAGATAGCTGTAATCATTGCCAAGCCTCTGAGTGTTTTCAAGCTCCTCTTGACGCTTAACTTCTGTAAGGTCATCAATCCTATCGATGACTTCTTTGGGTGCGGAGTTCCATAATTTGAGAAAAGTACTATGAGATATGACTGCTTGCTCTAAATTTTCTTGTTTATGGACACTATCGCAGCGAATAAAGCCTTCTTCTATCAGCCATATGAGTGCACTTAAAGCGCTTAAGTATCGAGGGGAATGCAGTCCGTACTCATCTGTTTCATCTGGCCCAACAATATCTGACACATATAAATCTGTCTTATTGGGAAAAGTGCCAGCTAAATGTAAGAGACCCAATGCTGAGTCTTTGTAGAAGTCGTCGAAATTCAGTGTGTTTAAGGTGTAGTCCATTTTTGGCATCGATTCATCAGTAATTCTCTATTCTCAGTCTAACACCATTCTTCCATTGGGGCGGTAGCCATGAAATTTTTTATTCTCTCGAAACAGGTTTTTAGCTCAGATGGGTAAGGTAAGAACACCACTCTAAAGTGATCAGGCTTTGGCCAGTTAAATGCGGTGCCTTGCACAACGAGTATGCTCTCTCTTTTGAGAAGTGATAAAACAAAGTTCTCATCGTTAGTCACTTTGTAGCGCTTTTGGTCAATTTTAGCAAAAAGGTATAAAGCGCCTTTAGGCTTTACACAGCTGAGCCCGGGAATTTCGTTGAGCATATTGTAAGCGATATTTCTTTGCTCGCACAATCTGCCGCCTGGCCGCACAAGATCATCTATGCTTTGATAGCCACCTAGCGCAGATTGTATTGCAAATTGAGTTGGAACGTTCGCGCACAAACGCATTGAAACCAGTATGTTCAGTGCATCCAGGTAATCTTTGGCTAAATCCAGCCTACCTGAAACCACCATCCACCCAGACCTGAACCCTGCGGCTCTGTAGTTTTTGGATAGGCCATTAAAGGTAACCGTGAGTAAGTCCTTTGCTATTGCAGCAACGCTCTCATGTTTTGCATTGTCATAAAGAATTTTATCGTATATTTCATCTGCTAGTAGGACTAGATTATGTTCGCGGGCAAGCTTGCAGATTTCCTCTATGAGCGAAGGAGGGTAGAGGGCTCCGGTTGGGTTGTTAGGGTTTATGATGACTATGGCTCGGGTTCTATCAGTAATTTTTTTTGCCATGTCATTGGTATCTGGATACCAATCTGACTCTTCATCGCACATATAGTGAACTGGTTTGCCGCCGGTCAGGGTTACAGCCGCTGTCCAAAGCGGGTAGTCTGGTGCTGGCAGTAATACTTCGTCACCATCGTTGAGCAATGCTTGCACAGCAATACTGATGAGTTCGCTAACACCATTGCCAATAAATATATTGTCTGCGTCTACATCTGGTACGCCCTTCTGTTGGTAATACTGCATAAC
>JAYPYM010000291.1:4318-4667 GCA_038135915.1 Gammaproteobacteria bacterium | reverse complement strand
GACTCAACTCGTAGGGGATGTACTGTAAAAACTAATACAGAAAACAAACTAATTAAATATAAATTAAAACTAGATCCGCATTGTTTTGTAGGACATAGCCTTGATAATATTTTTAATCCATAAATATATATTAACCAAGCACAACCGATATGCCACAGTACACTTATCCAATGATGACCTGATGGCTCAAACCCAAACATTTGAATATCTATAGCATGCGACAATAAAGTCAATGGAATCCAATTATTAAAATAGGTCTCAGTGAACATCCACTTCAAAGAAGCAGCATTGATCTCATGTATATTGGTATTATCGACCGTATATTTTTTCGTATCCCAAGCAAGCAGGT
>JAYPYM010000291.1:0-4308 GCA_038135915.1 Gammaproteobacteria bacterium | reverse complement strand
CAGGTCAGCATGGGAAACCATCTGATAACTTAAAACAGAGGAAAAAACAAATATAAGAAAAGCAAATAAGTGAAAGACACGCTTTATATGAACAGGTGAGTCATCTTTAAAGACCTGCATTTACGGTTTTCCTTTCTACTTATCATAAAGTCTTCGGTCTATCACACCAAGTTTGTTTAGCCGATACAGCACTGACTCTACCAAAACACCTAAGCCATACTTTACGACCCGCATACCACCTATCGAGGACGCCTCATCCATATACCGAGTGGGACAAGTTACTTCACCAATATCAAACCCAAAATGAATGATTTGTAACAACATCTGATTATCGAAAATAAAATCATCTGAATTACGCTCAATGGGCACAGTCTGCAAAAGTTTTCTGGAGAATGCTCGATATCCAGTATGGTATTCAGATAATTTGTAGCCAGCCAACACATTCTCAATAAATGTCAATAACCGATTGGCAATATACTTGATAATTGGCATGCCACCTTTAAGCGCACCCGTTCCAAGAATACGAGAGCCAAGCACACAATCAAATACATCATCAGAAATCAGAGAAACCATTGCCCGAATCAGCTTTGGAGTATATTGATAATCTGGATGAACCATAATTACAATATCAGCATCCAGCGACAAAGCTGTTTCATAGCAGGTTTTCTGATTACCACCATATCCTTTATTCTCATCATGTAAAATGATGTTTTTTATACCTAGCTTTTCAGCTATTTCTACAGTATTGTCTTGGCTTGCATCATCAACTAAAACAACATCATCCACAATATCCATAGGTAGCTCCTCGAATGTTCGAGTGAGCGTTTGCTCGGCATTATACGCAGGCATTACCACGACAATTTTTTTATCATTAATGATATAGCTACCCTCCAAAACCAAAAACTACCGAACCACCTCTAAGGTGATTATTTGGTGGCACATATAGGAGATTAAACTCTTCTATCACAATAGCTTAGATTTCTACGCCTTGCTAAGCTGTGCTCGGCTAGCTAATTAAACTAAAAAAACTCTGTTGACATCATCTATAAACATTTCTAGGGTTTTTATATTGATAGGTTCTATAAGATGTAAGTAACGCCAACTTAACACCACAGACAGGAGCAAACTTGAAAAAAAAAGGCATTATTTTAGCTGGTGGATCTGGCACCCGCCTTTACCCATTGACACTACCCGTCAGCAAGCAGCTCATGCCCGTGTATGACAAACCAATGATCTATTTTTCCATTAGCACTTTGATGCTTGCAGGCATAGTGGATATGCTGATCATTACCACCCCAGAAGATCAATTGGCATTCAGACATCTTCTTGGTGATGGTAGCCAATGGGGAATAAACATTGAATATGCTGTCCAAGCAAAACCTGAGGGCATCGCTCAAGCATTTATTATTGGAGAAAAGTATATTGGCCAAAATGGTATAAGTCTGATACTTGGGGATAACATTTTCCATTCAGAAGGACTATCAGAGAAACTTCAAGACTGCGCCAAACGCGAAACGGGAGCCACAATATTTGGCTATTATGTTGAAGACCCAACCAGCTATGGTGTTGTGAACTTCGACAATCAAGGTAACGTCACTCAACTTGAAGAAAAACCAAGGCATCCTAAATCCAATTACGCTGTTACTGGATTATATTTTTACGATAACGAAGCTATCGAGATAGCCAAAAGCATCAAACCTTCCGCTAGAGGTGAATTAGAGATCACTGATGTGAATAAAGTCTACTTAAATAATAAAAAACTATTCGTTGAAGTTTTTAGCCGCGGTACAGCTTGGTTAGATACAGGTACCCATGACTCTCTATTAGATGCCGCCAACTTCGTACGAATTATAGAAAAAAGACAAGGTCTAAAAGTAGCCTGTCCTGAAGAGATCGCTTTCCGCCTCAATCTTATTGACGAAACTCAACTACTGACACAAGCCGATCGTTTTCACAAAAGTGGTTATGGTGATTACTTGAGGTCTATCATCAATGGGCAGCCCGACGTAAAAGAAAAGTCAGCCTAAAATAGGCTAGGTTCACAACAAACTTTTCATCGAGTATCAACAGGTGACATAACAGCTGAAAATATTTCTTTAGCAGCTTGAAATGAAGATAAGCTGCCCTGCATCACCTCCATTTCAAGCACTTTAATTCTTTCACCTATTCGATCATCATTTCGAATATAATGATCAATCATCGTATTCAAATGTTGCCTCATCCAGTGTTTATTTTGCTTTGCCCTTTTATCTTCTAGGCCAGAGACTCCCACCGTCTGCCAAAAATCATTCAACATTTGCCAGATTTTCACCATTGAAGTACTGTCTTTTATGCTAGAGGTCAGTACGGTTGGCGACCAGGAAAAGGGATGATGAAGCAGCTTAAGCGCATTTTGGTAATGAGTTTGTGTCAATTCTGCAGGCTTTTTCGTCTCACCATCATGTTTTGTAATCACAACACCGTCTGCTAATTCAACAATACCACGCTTGATGCCTTGAAGTTCATCGCCAGCACTTGGTAATAACAACAATAAGAAAAAATCTACCATATTTGCAACCATGTGCTCAGATTGGCCAACGCCTACAGTCTCCACGATACAAACCTGATATCCAGCGGCTTCACACAATAGCATCACCTCTCTCGTGCGCTTGGCAACCCCTCCTAATGCATCACCGGCTGGCGAAGGTCTGATAAATGCGTTCTCCTCTCGCGCCAACTGCTCCATACGCGTTTTGTCTCCTAAAATACTGCCTCCAGCAATTGGTGAGCTAGGGTCTACCGCAATAACCGCCACTTTGAGCTTCTCTTCTCTAACAAGCACAAGCCCCAACGCTTCAATTAAGCTAGATTTCCCAACTCCAGGTGAACCCGAAATACCAATACGCCTTGCCTTCCCAGTATCTGGCATAATAGATTGAAGCAATTTTTCCGCTGCCGCCTGGTGTTTGGGGTTCGTACTTTCAACCAGGGTAATAGCCTTTGCTAAAGCACGCCGGTTACCGGCTTTCAAATCTTGCAACGATAATTCGCTAATCAACTCTTTTACCTCAGGCTTTATTCATCATCCTAGCGACTGATTCACAACATCCAACACTTCTCTAGCTGCTTTTGGAATTGCGGTACCAGGACCAAATATACAGGTCACACCAAACGAGTTTAATTTAGCATAATCTTGTTTAGGAATAACACCACCGACAACGACGGTGATATCCTCACCGCCTTGCTTTTTAAGTGCCTGCACAAGCGCAGGTACCAAGGTATTATGACCAGCTGCCTGAGATGAGACACCAACAATGTGTACATCATTCTCTATCGCCTGTTTCGCTACTTCCTCTGGCGTTGAAAATAAAGGCGATAAATCAATATCGAATCCAAGATCAGCGAAAGCAGTTGCAATGACCTTTGCCCCTCTGTCGTGACCATCCTGCCCCATTTTAGCAACTAACATACGAGGCCGACGCCCTTCTCTTTCCTGAAATTGTTGAATATCGGACTGCAGCAAGCGCCAGTCTTCATCATCAGCATATTGCTCACCATAAACACCACTAATGGTTTGACTTTGAGCCTGATACCTACCCCAGACTTTTTCTAGCGCATCACTCATTTCACCGACAGTACATCGGGCTCGTGCTGCCTCAATAGACAAATGTAATAAATTACCTTCTCCTGATCTAGCCGCATCAGTTAAGGCAGTTAATGCTTTATCTACAGCTTCTGAATCTCTAGATGCTTTGAGCATCATCAACTTTTTAAGTTGTAAATCTCGAACGCTTGAGTTATCAATCTCTAAAATATCGAGTGGTTCCTCTTCATTCAAGATATATTTATTTACACCAACAATTACATCTTCTTTACGGTCAATACGTGCCTGTTTCTTGGCAGCCGATGCCTCAATACGCATTTTCGGCACACCTTGCTCTATTGCTTTAGCCATGCCACCCAATTCTTCGATTTCCAAAATTAATCCGCGGGCCTTTTTGACCATGTCATCCGTTAGCTTTTCCATTAAGTAGGAGCCACCCCAAGGATCAATTACTTTGGTAACATTTGTTTCTTCTTGAATAATTAACTGTGTGTTTCGAGCGATCCGAGCACTAAACTCGGTTGGTAAGGCAACTGCTTCGTCCAACGCATTGGTGTGAAGCGATTGAGTACCACCGAATACCGCGGCCATCGCTTCAATTGTGGTACGAACAACGTTATTGTAGGGGTCTTGTTCGGTCAACGACCAACCGGAAGTCTGACAATGCGTTCTGAGCATTTTCGATTTTTTATTCTTAGGATTAAATTCACTCATCAGCTCAGACC
>JAYPYM010000290.1:0-4690 GCA_038135915.1 Gammaproteobacteria bacterium | reverse complement strand
GGTTGATCCAGGTACCGCTCGATTTTGCCCTTGGTCCAGCGCAAGCAGTTAAAACTTGGCTAAATTGTTGGTCGCAAGTACAGCGGTAGCCTTTGTTTCTAAAGCTTTTTTTTAAGCTTTTTGAAATGCTCAGTTGGTTTGGATAAATGACGCACCTGGGGTTGGGTGACCACCATAGTATGGGTTGACCAGCTTCATACCATGGAAAAATGCCTAGGCAGTAGGCGAATAATAGCCTTTGTGGAGATAAGTCGCCGCCCATGGCAAGTAAACCATTTGGGTCGGTGAGCGCTGTCTCAACAGCGGGAAAAGCTATATTGTTCCGGTCTAAGCCGGGTATCCTGATCAATTGCGTTGCAAGGCCTTGCGACCTTGTAACTTGTTGGTAACACAGGAATTAGTGGAGTCCATCCAGATATTTTTCCGCATCAAGGGCTGCCATACAACCAAACCCAGCCGAGGTGATTGCTTGTCGATAAATTTGATCTGTCACGTCGCCGCAGGCAAAGACACCAGGAATACTGGTAGCAGTTGCCTGTCCCGTGATGCCACTTTTAATACGAATGTAACCTTCGTTCATTTCAAGCTGATTTTCAAATAAGCTTGTATTGGGTGTATGGCCTATAGCAATAAAAACGCCTTCTACACTTAAGTCTTGTGTAGATTGATTTTGTGTGTGGGCAAGTCTAATAGCGTTAACACCTGAGTCATCACCCATGACTTCTTGTAGTTGGTGATGCCATTGGATCTCAACTTTACCTTCTTTGACCCGCTCCATCAGGCGTTTTTGCAGTATTTTTTCCGCACGTAAGGTGTCTCGGCGGTGAATGAGTGTCACTTTCGATGCTAGATTGCTTAAATATAAAGCTTCTTCTACTGCTGTGTTCCCTCCGCCTACGACGGCAACCGGCTTTCCTCTGTAGAAAAAACCGTCACAAGTGGCGCAGGCTGATACACCTTTGCCCATAAATGCCTCTTCTGAAGGTAAGCCTAAGTAGCGTGCTGATGCGCCAGTTGCAATGATGAGCGCATCACAAGTGTAGCTGCCTTGGTCTCCTACTAGTAAAAAACGCCCTTGATCTAAGTCTTCTTTTTCTAAGCTAGCTTGATGAATGTGGTCATAAACAATCTCTGTTTCAAACCGTTCAGCGTGCTTCTGCATACGTTGCATCAGCTCTGGGCCCTGTACGCCATCGGTATCGCCCGGCCAGTTGTCAACGTCCGTGGTGATAGTCAGTTGACCACCTGGCTGTAATCCGGTGATAACAAGGGGGTTTAGATTAGCTCTTGCAGCGTAAATAGCGGCGGTATAACCTGCGGGACCTGAACCTAGAATAATCAATTGATTATGACGGCTATTTTGTTGCTTAGATTCGCTCACGTTATCGGTTTCCTTTCATAAACATATTTGAAGTTGATAGTTTAACTTCGCCTGTATTCGGTTAAATGTAGAGAATGAACTGGGTATCAGGGATTTTGTGCTTTTGCTTTCTCTTTTCTGACTTTTTGTGCCATTGTCTGAAACTTGATTGACTCACCCAGTAAGTAGTCAGATTTCACTCGGTTTTGCTCTGCGTAGGCAAGCTTACTTAAAGCCAAGTAGCCCCTAGATATATAGTGGTACGCTTGATCTAGGCCAGGGTAGTGTGGATCAATATTCATTAACTGATCCAATCGATTTAATGCAGTGTCAGGGTCTGAGCTTGGCTCAATCTTGAGGTCTTGTGCGAGATCGACTAATTCTCTAAATAGGACTTCTGTGTCCGTGGGGTTGAAGGGCAGTACATCTTCAAGATAGGGTTTAAGGACCGCTTCAGGTTCTGACGTAGGTGTTGTGATACTGGTTGCTGATTGCACTGCAGCTGTACTGTCAATCAAAGTTTGCGGCTTGGCTTCATCTTTTTCGATGGCGATATCATCTTCAGGCGTTGCGATTTGGTTGTCGATGCTGACGACTGTCGCAGGTTGCTCAGAAGTTTCAATTTCATCTGATTGCGGCACTATAGGTTCATTTGCTAGATCTTTGTCTTGCTGCTCTGTGAGGTTTTTCGTTGAGTCTTCTTCAGGGCTCAGTACGCCGATATTATTTAGGTCGACCTTACCTGCTTCAACTGCTTTATTGTCGGTGTCAGCGATTTCAGAGGGTGTTTGCGATGAAATACTTCGCTCGGCTAGAGTAGGTTCTACTTGTTTGGTGAGCGAGTCATTAAAGGTGAAGCCGTTTTCTGCCTGCTTCAAGGGTTTTGGCTGCTCAATATCTTCCACAGCTAATGTGGTGTTCTCAACATCAGCTTTATGCTCGGTCACTTCATTAGGCGTTTTGACACGCTCATTTTCAAGTTGTCCAATTTCATTTTCGCTCGAGGTGAGTTTCAAGGTAGTGTTGAATATAAAGAGGCCGGCTGTTATCCCAGCAAAAACTACTAATAAGCTAAGCTTGGAAGATGGTAGCGGGTTATTTTTAGTTTCCACGTGTTTAAATTGATCATTTAGTACATCAGTATGGGCTGTGGACGAACTTCCTTTCTGCAAGCTTCTTTTGCTATCCTCTTCAATGGTGCCTGCTGGTATTTCTCTGCTCGTTTGCTCGCCGATGTAGTTGATTTTTGTCTCTTCTATATCATCAACTCTAGAGGTGGGTTGCTTTTTAACTGCTGGCGGCTGATAGATGACTGTTTCATCAGAGTTCTCCATAGCAATCGGTTGAGGCCTCTCTTCGAGCGCTGCCTTGTTTTGGCTACCTTGTTGATAATTCAGGGGGCTCGCAGTTGATTCGTTGTCTATGATACAGGTTGCGCTTGTAGCATCGGCAGGCTTGATGTTCGTATGTTGTACTTGTTTATTCTTATACTCTACCTGTGGGTAATGGTGGTCAATTTTAGATGGTTTGCCAGTACCATTCCTAGCGACCAGTGCAGGAGCAATCATAGTTTTGTCGTTTTCTAGACTTTGTTCTACTGTATCTTTTTGCACTTGATTAACTTCTGAATGATGCTCGTTGGGTAGTGCTGAGGCCTCTTCGGTCTTTTGTTGCTCTGCTAACCTTTCATTTTCTCGTATTTGTGCTTGCAGTGCTTGCAAACATGATTCCATAGCTTGATCGGACAAACCATAATTTTGGTGCATTGCAACAAGATGAGTTTTTGCTGCAGATAGTTGCTCTGGAGCGATTTCAGCTAGCTGTCCTTTAATGATTTTTACGAATTCTTGCTCATCAAGAATTTCGGTAACAAATGCATTGTATGGATAGGGGTAACTATGCATTAAAGCTGCTCCAGAGTAGCAAGCAATGGGTTAGTCTTGGATGCGTAACAATTCATTAATGCCGACTTTCGATCTTGTTTGTGCATCGACTTTCTTCACAATGACAGCGCAGTACAAAGAGTAGGTGCCATCTTTACTGGGTAAGTTGCCTGGCACTACCACAGAGCCAGCTGGCACACGACCATAGTGGATTTGTTTGGATTCACGATCATAGATACGTGTGCTTTGACCGATGTAAACACCCATAGAAATGACGCTGCCTTCTTCTACGATGACACCTTCAACAATTTCGGAACGAGCACCGATAAAGCAGTTATCCTCGATAATGGTCGGTGAGGCCTGTAGTGGTTCGAGCACACCACCTATTCCAACACCGCCGGAGAGGTGAACATTTTTTCCAATTTGGGCACAGGACCCAACGGTAGCCCAAGTATCTACCATCGTGCCTTCGTCGACGTAGGCTCCAATATTAACATACGATGGCATGAGAACTACATTTGAAGCGATGTGAGCCCCTTTTCTGACTACAGCTGGGGGTACAATTCGGACGCCTGAGCTTTGAAGTTCTTCTTGGCTCATATTAGCAAACTTTACTGGTACCTTATCGTAGTATTGGGTAAAGGCACCTGGGATAGGCATGTTATTTTCAATCCTAAATCCTAGTAGTACGGCCTTTTTAACCCACTGATTAACAACCCAGTCGCCACCTGTTTTTTCCGCTACTCTAATCTTACCTTGATCTAAAAGTGCCAGTGTTTCCAGGATCGCGCCCTTGACTTCCGAATCTACTTCATTAGGAGAAATATGCTGCCTGTTTTCAAAAGCGCTTTCTATAACTGGTTGTAAATTATGCATTTTATGTTTCCTAGAAATTGTTTATATACGATGTTTATACATACGATGTTGTTAAGCTAGCTTAGCTTTAGGTTCTCTGATCAATCTTCGTCTTTAAGGTGTTTCGTAACGATTTGCATATTGATGCATCGCTCAATGGGTTTTTATTGGCGTCAACGACAAAAAATACATCCTCAGCGCATTCACCTAGCGTGGCAATTTTTGCGTTTTCGATGATAATACCAAAATCAGAGAAAATATAGCCAATTGTGGCAAGAAGTCCTGGATGGTCAAGCGCCCTGATCTCTACTACTGTTCTGAGATTAGATAAGTCGTTACTGATATTGACCTCAGTGGGTACATCAAAGTATTTTAGCTTTCTTGGCAGACGTTTTTTAACGATTGTTTGGAAGTGCTCGGGTTGTGATAACGTTTGCTGAAGCGTATTTAAAATCTCTTCAACCCTTTTCTCGTTAGAAATGCGGCCGTCTTTTGAAGTGTTATCTAATACAACGTAAGTATCTAGGCTGAAGCCACTTTTAGAAGTAATAATTCGAGCATCTTGAACGCTTAAGCTGAGTTGATCCAATAC
>JAYPYM010000289.1:3340-4713 GCA_038135915.1 Gammaproteobacteria bacterium | reverse complement strand
CAAGAAGTTTGTTAGGTCGGGTAGTCTTTCATCTTCTATAGCGGTTAGCACTTTACGATGCCAAGTGTTATCTAGGGGAATTTGAATGGTTTGACCGAACACTTTCATCGTATCAAAGTATTCGGCAAAGCCTTCGTGTATCCAAGCCGGCGCATATCCAATCTTAAAGTCCATGATCGCATGGCTAGCTTCATGTGTTAGCACTTGAAGTAGTTTTTCTGGGGTGTCATGGCGCCAGAGCGCAGCTTCTTTATCTGTACCGGAGTAAAACCCTGTTGCATTTTCCAAGCGCGGCGCCTTCACTTTTCTGTATGCCTCAAAGTCTTCCATACTCCCGAAAATCTTAATTTTAAGCTCTAAGGCTTCCACACTTTTGATCGCTAGCTTCTGATCGTACAGTTGGTATATCTTAAGTGTGGCTAGCTCTACTTTTCTTTGGGTATCCGGTGGTAATTTGTACTCGATCGTCTCGATTAGCGGTTTAAATGGCTTTTTATATACAGTTTTTTTAGATTTTCTTAAAATGTTAGCTTGTGGGTCACTTGGGGGCGCGTCGGTGTAATGTATTTTGCCTTGGCTATCTTTCCACGTATATATAAAGCGTTCGGTTTTAACCTGCTTTTGAATGGCTACTTTACCTTCCTGATCGCTACTGATGGAGGCAATGCCCCCTTCACTCACGGGGTTACTATCATCGCTAGTATTGGTTTGTTCTGGGTTCACATTGGGCGGTACTTCTAAACCGAAAAGAGGGGCATATTTGGTATAAATTTTTTTCCATGAGGTGTAGACCTGTTCTGGTCCTTGATAGTAGAACAGTCCGCCAATGCCGAGAATGATTGCAATGGTTAGCAGATTTCCGAAAACAGAGCTGCTTGATGTCTTGGACTGTTCCTTTGCCATAAAAAGGCATTTGGCCTCTAACTAATATTGTGGGATTACTTCAGTTAGATATGAGTATAGTTCATCTTTTTGAGGGGCTTTAATCACGTATTACCTGTAAATCTGGGATCCCTTCTAACGACTCTAATTTGGGTGGGAGGTTGCAGGTTTTAAGAACAATCGTCTTAAGTCTTTTTAATTCTGCTAGATGTTCGACACCGTCGGTGGTGATGTGGATACAACGCGATAGGTTTAAGTATTCAAGGTGTGGTAAATCTTCAAACAACTGCAAGTCTTCATTTGTAATCTGCTCACAGCCTTCTAGGTTTAAATGTTTCAAGTTAGGCGCTTGTTTTAGGCATGCAACTAACGTTGTAATTGAAATATCTTCACAATCAGGAAGGTTCAACCGCTGTAAGTTTGGTAATCCTCTATGATGCTCGACGCCTTCTTCTGTGACATCAAAACCCTCGATAAGGTAAGCCAGGCTT
>JAYPYM010000289.1:0-3330 GCA_038135915.1 Gammaproteobacteria bacterium | reverse complement strand
AATTCTGGTAAATGTAGTTCTGTAACATGGTCTAAGCGACCTGTGTTGATCAAATCAATCAGCCGAGCATCTGTAATGTTAGCTGGTAGTTTTATTTTAGTGCTTGTGCCAAAAAGCAAATTATACCTAGCAACTTCATCGTCAGACGGTTCACTAAAGTAATTGGCACTGAGACAATAAATATGAGGTGTCTTTAGAGGGGCGTTGTTATTCGCTTTTGAAAGCGATCTAAACTTAGATAGGTCGTCTGCTGGCAGGTAAGACTGAATTTCAGAAAATGGACCAGTTATTTCGTTAGCCACCTCTCTGGGAGCTTGGTTGCTAATGGGGTAATCAGGTAGCTTGACGAACATAAACGTATCACCTCAGTAAAAACAGCGTGATAAGAATATTACAATCGCATTTGATAGATGTCAATTTGAAATGATTTTTGGCTGAGATTGGGTATTTTCTATAGATAAGTTAATCAATCAAAAGCTTTGTTGTCACGAAAACTAAAGAGCAAACGGAAAAAAGAGTCCGAATAGTTTTGAGAGTTCTAGCGGGCAGCCATTGAATGATGCCCGCCTAGTTACCATATTTTAGGCGTCCGATTTGCAACCCTTGGGTGTTACACTTTTGGCAGCGTTTGTGGTGCAAGACCAGCCCGTCTGATCTCGTGTAAAGGTAATGCTTTTACCGCGAATATCTTTTTTAATCCCAAGTTTTCCCTCTTTGTCAGCGTCAATATCGATCACAACTTTGCCTTCATCTTCTATTTCTTTATTAGGTGTTAAAGAAATGTTGCTGATGAGGTTTAGGTGTTTGAAAGATATTTTAGTATCATCCTCAGGGTCTGATACTAACTTCCCGAAGATGGAGAATAAACCATTCTCTCCTTTGGGAAAGGCCCCTTCTTCTAGAATAAAGTCCTCAATAACAACACGGTAAGCACCTCCTAAATTAACTGGCCCTGTTAATTGTGCGCGAGCAACATAGTCTTGATAAAATGGTATGGCCATGGAAGAGAGTAGGCCAATGATACTGATTACGATGAGTAGCTCGACGAGGGTGTAGCCACTACTGCGGATTTGATTACTGCGCATTTATTTACTCCTAAATTACTGCAGAGCACCTGAATACTTTATTAAGGCTCTAATTCGGTGAGACATTCTATCGTGCTTGATTAATTATTCAATCATTATGAAATGAAATCAGTGCTACTCGGCGTGAAGTGATTGATTAGCGCAGTCTTCTTGTGATATCTTTTAGCCTTCATGAGTATGCTCTTATAACGAAATTGAAAGTAAAGGTAGTTGAAAGTAAAGGTAGTTGAAAGTAGCAAAGGTAGTTTTAAGAAATGATAGATTCAAATAGTCCGATATCCCCAGAGTCATTTTCTGGACGTGATGCTTCAATGTCTAGCAGTGCTTCACAGAGGTCGAATGGAAGCCTGAGGGGGATATTGAGGCGGGGTAGGTTTTCCGAAAGAAGTGACACCAGTCTGATGAGAAGCACTAGTTCTAATAGTGTAACATTTAAGGCAGAGGTTGAAGTAAAACAAGCCGATCACTACATTGCTAAAATGAAATTGGAAGAAGAGGAAGAGAGATGTTGCTGGATGCCCACACCCTTTAAAAATAGGAATGAAGGCTACATGGCCGTCATTGGCATCGAGGGCAGCGACTATAACTATAATGGATACTATAGTTAAGCGCTCTCGCCCTGCCTATCAATGTCTAGTTAGACTTTCACTTCACCTTAAATATTTACTTAGTCAAAGCTTGAAAAGTCAGCAGGGCGTTTCTCAAAAAATGCGGTGAAGGCCTCTTTCGCTTCGGGTGATGTAAGGCGTTTATTAAAGTGGTCGGCTTCTAAGCTGAGTCTTTCCGCCACCAATAATTGCTGGCTTTGCTTTAGTAGTTGTTTTGAGAGGCGTACTGAAGCTGCGGGCTGCTTTGCTAGGAGTAACGCTTTTTCATAGGCACGCTCTTGATAAGCGTCATCATCAAACACTGCGTTCGCTAAGCCCCAATTTTCCGCTTGCTCTGCGTTGATCAACTCTCCGAGCAGAATCGCTTGACTGGCGCGCTGATGGCCAGCTAAAGCGGGCAGCAACAAGCTTGAGGCTGCCTCTGGGCAAAGCCCGAGATTAACAAAGGGTAGTTTTAGCTTCGCGCTTTTGCCTAGGTAGACTAAGTCACAATGTAAAAATAATGTCGTGCCTAATCCAATTGCAGATCCGGTTGCAGCAGCGATCAGAGGCTTACTAAATTTGGACAATATTTCCAAAAATTTAAACACAGGACTATCCAGGCTTTTGGGTGGATTGTTTAGGAAGTCACTGAGGTCATTACCCGCTGTAAAGGTATCTTTGGTCCCTGTTAAAAAGAGTACCCGAACATCTGGGTTAGTTTCTGCTTCTCTAAAGATTGTCGTGAGTTGAGTATACATATCGTGGGTCAAAGCATTTTTTTTCTCAGGCCTGTTGAGTTGAACACTTAAAACCTGATTGGCTAGGCTCGTTTTAATGTCGTCTGATGGTAGTTGATCAGTCATGTTGGAATCGGTTCCTCTCTGTGGTTTAGCGCTTGATTATATCTATTTTATGGCCAACTAAAAACAGTAAAGAAAAGCTTTCATAGTGACAGTATGGGGTGCATGGTATCCTCTTACCTTTAATTCGCTTCTACTAGATCGATTAATCACTCGCATTGCCAGTTCAGGGTAAGGTTGAATGAGTCTTGATTAGTGTCATCACATTTGGTAGTTTTTTGAGTAATTTTTAATCGATCCAGTTTTATCGTTGAGAGAGCATGAATTTATGATGGGTTCTACAGGTGGTGCTAGCGTTCGGTCTAATACTTCTAGGCAATCAACTGGTTCGGAAGCTGTGAGTAGCTCAGGGGGGCGCGATGGAGCGCGCTCCGATACGGCTCGACAGAACAATCAACATGAAACTGCTGATAGAGACAGTGCCAGTGGTCTTCCATTGGTGAGGCCTGGGACTTTAGGAGAAGCCTCGATTCAGGATATACCCCATGGCTTATCTAGGTTTCAGCAGCTTAGCTTTGGCTTAGCAGATGAGCCACCCCCTGTTATTGCTGGAGCTGCCCGGCCTGCTGTTTCTAGTTTGCCTTCCCCTCTTTTTGGTTCAATGAACAGCTCAGAGCATCAAGTTCGTCAAACGCCAAATGATTCAAATGGCATCAGTGGTGAGATATCACCTAATGATACTCTGTTAGAAGTTAGAACCCATTATCCATCTTCTCCATCCTCTGAAGAAGGGGAGGGTGATAAGGTAACTCAAGAAAAATAACCTACCCACTCTGTCTTGGCTGAATTATTACA
>JAYPYM010000288.1:1768-4721 GCA_038135915.1 Gammaproteobacteria bacterium | reverse complement strand
ATTCATGTTACACCTCAACATCTAAATGCTTTAAATAAAGGTCCCTCCTATCATTCTTATTCCCTCATACCTAAGCTCAGCGCCCAAACACTGAGTTTAATTTAACGCTTTTAACAACTCCCTTAAGCTATTACGAATAGAATCAATATCTGTTGTAATTAAATCCACCGACCTTCTGTCTTCTGGCATAGTTTGCCAATGTTTCGACCAGGTATCGTGCAAAAGCTTAGCTTTCTCACCCACTTTTTTATCTGTAACGCTACCGAGGTCATTAATTAACCCCACTTTTACCCAACCCAACCTCGGATTTCCCTTTATAGCATCCTTATCGTAGTGAGCTGCAAAGACTAACTGCTCAAGCTCAGACAACTGAATAAATAGCTCGAAGCAAGCAATACGGGTCGTACTATTATATTCCGATGCCTCCATTCGCCAAACGTTATAAGAAAAACCGACAAGCGCAAATAAAATGCTGAATAGCGCAGTTAACTGATACGTTTTAAGCCTAGACTGTATTTCCTTATCCAATACCTTACGCCCCTTTTGTCCCCATAGGGTCACTTATTATGGAATAAACGCAATACTTCTGCCACTACATAGAATGACCCCCAAAATACTACTATATCCCTATTTGAGTCCAGCATTTTTTCCATAGGCCACCAATCTCTCTGCAAATCCTCTATCGGTTGACCAATGTTCGCTTTTTGATTCATTAATAAGGCAGTGATTTCATCAATAGATGCTGCTCGATCAACGGGCAACGCCATAGGGAGCCATAGATCTACATCGGGTGCAAGCACTCTGATCAGCGTTTCGATTTCTTTATCCTTCATAGCACCAAATACACTAATCACCCGATGAGCCTGGCCTGCGAGCTGAGTTTTCAGCTTCATAATATTCTGTTTCAAATAATATGCAGCCTCTTCGTTATGGGCAACATCCAGGAAAGCATGCATTGCTTTACATTGCACTTTTTGCCAACGACCAGGCAGCGTATATACACGTAACACTGATCGTATCATCGCCTCATTCCAGCTAGATTCGGGACGGCAAGGTGTTAAATAATGTAGAGACACCAACCGCCAAACTAGCAAGCCTAGTGTTGCATTCATTAGCGGCAAGTTAGCCATAGGCAAATTCTTAATCTGCCATGCTTCCATACTGAAAACCTTGCCTTCAACAGCTTCACACGTCAGGCTCCACTTTCCCTCACTCAGCTCTGTCTTTAAACTCGCTTCACCGATCATAGTACAGTGGTAATGATTCACAATGTCTAACATAGAGGCTGGTAACTGACCTTTTAAGCCGCAGACTAGGGGTATACCTGGCCGTAAAATACCTGCTTTTTCTCGTGCAATATCTTCTAGGTTACTACCCAGCCACTCCTGGTGATCTAAACTAATACTAGTGATGACGGCTATGTCAGCATCTATCAGGTTTACTGCGTCCAACCGCCCACCTAGACCCACTTCCAATAATATCACCTCAGGTGCCTGCCAATGAAATATCAGGAATGCTGCTAAAGTAGTGAACTCAAAGTAAGTCAGTTGGATATTCCCTCTCACAGATTCTATCTTTGAAAAAGCATTACAGAGCAACTCATCACTGACAGCCTCACCATTTACTCTAACCCGCTCATTGAAACTTAGGATATGTGGCGAGGTATAAGCGGCTACTTTAATTTTTGAGGCTATCGCTAGCTGCTCCACTAACCCGAGTGTTGTACCCTTGCCATTAGTACCTGCGAAAGTAACGACAGGCACATCAAAGTCTTGCACTTCGAGTAATTGATAGACTGACCGAATTCTATCTAAGCCCAGGTCAATTTCACTAGCATGTAACTCACTAATATATTCGAGCCAACTAGAAAGAGATGCCGTCTTACTTAGAGACAATTCAGCTTTGTTTTTTGGGGAGCGCTTGCTCATTAACTGCTTCACTTTGAGCCTCATCTGGATGGCCAGCGTATTTGCCCTCTAGCATATCCATATCAGGTTTATTATTTGATGAATGATTTATTGTCGCGTCATCACTACTTTTCTGAATAGCGTTATTTTCAATCAGATCTGCTGACTCTAGATCATTAGAGCTGTCTTCAGATTGGTCAGATATTATGACTTCTTGTTCTTTAGGTAGCCTGATGTTCATCAACTTTTGAAGCAAGCTGGATATTTTTGTACGCAATTCTATACGAGGGCAAACCATATCTATCACCCCCCTGTTCAATAAAAATTCACTGGTCTGAAAATTAGTAGGTAAGGTTTCTCTAACAGTCTGCTCTATCACCCGCGGACCGGCAAAGCCAACCATCGTATTGGGTTCAGCAATGATAATATCACCAAGGTTTGCAAGGCTAGCAGCAACACCACCATAAACAGGATCAGTGAGTACAGAAATATAAGGTAAGCTAGCAGCTCTCAACTGGGCAATCATACTAGATGTCTTCGCCATCTGGAAAAGGGAAAACAAGCCCTCTTGCATTCTAGCGCCCCCACTGGCTGAGAAGCATACCAGGGGAAACCCTTTGGCAATTGAATGTTTTACGGCAATCGCAAAACGTTCTCCCACCACTGCACCCATCGACCCACCCATGAACTCAAACTCAAAAACGCAAACCACTACCGACTGCCCCTTTAAGTTACCCTGAGCAACCACCAGCGCTTCTGTACTGTCTGTTTTAGATTGTGCAGCCGAAATTCTTTGAGGATAAGTCTTCTGATCAGTGAAACCTAGTGGATCCTGCGTACGAACGTCCTCACCGAGCAATTGATAAGGCCCTTCGTCTAGAAAATACTGAAGGCGCTTGGTAGCGTTTACCCTTAAATGATGCCCGCATGTTGGACAAACATCTAAAGCTCTTTCTAGCTCAGGTCGATATAAAACCGCATAGCATGCCGTGCATTTTTTCCATAAGCCTTCAGGAATGGACACTTTCTTTTTTTTAGACTTACGT
>JAYPYM010000288.1:0-1758 GCA_038135915.1 Gammaproteobacteria bacterium | reverse complement strand
CTTACGTACTGCGGGCAATAATTTTTCTAACCAACTACCAGTCACAATATAAAGCTCACTAAAAATCTCCCAAAGCGATAAAAAAATAATAACTGGTTAAATGAACCATTTTCACCATATACATCAATTCGAAAGGTCTAACGATTCTCTGATAGTGGTTATAAAACTTTTTACAAGCGCAGGGATCTCTTCAGGCGACTCTTGCATATCATGCATCATTTGCACGATCGCGCTACCAATAATGATACCATCGGACAGCCCTCCGACTTTTTTAGCAGTCTCCGCATCCTTGATACCAAAGCCCACGGCAATGGGTAAATTGACCATCGACCTGATCTCAGCAAGCTTTTTTTCGACGTCAGCAATATCTAAATTAGCTGCACCCGTAACACCTCGCAACGACACATAATAGACATAACCACTAGAGGAAGCACCGATAGTTTTCATTCTAGATAGCTCAGTCGTCGGAGCAATCAAATGAACCATGTCCAAGCGAGCCTGTTGTAGAATCACTTTCAGCTCAGCTCCTTCCTCAGGCGGCATATCAACCACTAACACGCCGTCAATACCGGATTGAACAGCTAACTCTAGGAAGCGTTGATAACCTAAAACCTCAATCGGAGTAAGGTATGTCATAATCACAATAGGCGTCGTTGTATTCTGCTCTCTAAATGTCCCGGCCATAGACAGCACATCTTTCAAAGATACATGCTTTTCAAGTGCAAGTTCAGATCCACGCTGTATGACAGGCCCATCAGCCATAGGATCAGAAAAGGGTACACCCAGCTCGATGATATCTGCCCCACCAGAAACCATAGCATGCATGACATTCACGGTAATACTAGGATCAGGGTGCCCACCGATAAGATATGGGATTAACGCAGTTTTTTGCTGCTGTCTTAGTAATTTGAAACATTCTTGTATCCTGCTCATTAACCAGGCGTCCTCAATTTATTGATGATTCAATTGCTTCAGGAGAAAAAGGCTAAATTGCTTAGATAATCATGAAATGATCATCTAAGCACCACCTATTTAACCGATAGAAATACCTTCCAATTGGGCAAGTGTCAGGATATCTTTATCCCCTCTCCCAGAAAGATTGACGATGATAGATTGATCCCTGCGCATTTCTTTAGCTAGCTTTTCGCAATAAGCCAGTGCATGACTGGTTTCTAGAGCAGGCAGTATGCCTTCCACTCGATTAAGTTGATGGAAAGCAGCAAGTGTCTCCTCATCGGTCACCGCGACATAGTGCACCCGACCAATATCTTTTAACCAAGCATGCTCTGGCCCAACACCAGGGTAGTCCAAGCCTGCAGAAATAGAGTGTGTATTGATAATTTGGCCATTCTCATCTTCCATGAGATAAGTTCGATTGCCATGTAAAATACCTGGCTTACCGGTACAAAGGGGAGCAGCATGCTTACCTGAATCCAAACCTTGACCACCAGCTTCTACACCATAGAGTTTCACAGACTCTTCCTGCAAGAAAGAGTAAAAAAGGCCTATTGCATTAGACCCTCCACCCACACAAGCCACCATAGCATCTGGCATTCCCCCGTGGACCTGGTCATATACCTGCTTAACCTCACTACCAATCACACTTTGAAAGTCTCTTACCAGCATCGGGTAAGGGTGTGGGCCAGCCACCGTTCCTATAATGTAAAAGGTATCGTCAACTCGAGCCACCCAATCTCTCAAAGCTTCATTCATGGCATCCTTCAGCGTCGCTGTGCCAGAACTCACGGGCACTACTTC
>JAYPYM010000287.1:0-4756 GCA_038135915.1 Gammaproteobacteria bacterium | reverse complement strand
ATCCATAATATTCGGCGCCCAGCCTGCTTAAGCCCCATTATTCCAGCAATAGCAGAGCCTGTATTTGTTGATTTAGAATCATTATACCAACTAGCCCCTTGAACATTGGCAACCCATTGGCAACGATGAGGTAACCCTGGATAATCTGGTAAACAAGCGATCACCTTATCAAGCGACCAACGCATCATTTGAGCAACCGCCAACGCTGCCAACACATTGGATACATTATGGCTCCCCTTAATTTTTAGCACATCAACTGGCGCCAAAGGCTGTACACCTAACGCCAAGTATTGTTGATCATTAATGGTCAACAAACCAAAGTCCTTAGTATCGGGAGATGATAAGCCAAAGCGCACTACCTCACTTCCAGCAAACTGCTTTGGAATCGTTAAAGGATCATCTCGGTTTACTACAACCGAGTCAGAACCAATAAAAATACGCTGCTTGGCTGCCCAATAATCCTGCATATTTTCGTAGCGATCCATGTGATCTGGTGTGATGTTCAGTATGAGAGCAATTTTTGCATTTAGCGCTGGAATAAGCTCCAACTGAAAGCTAGATAACTCTAGAATAACAATATCAAACTCTCGACCCACTGCAGTAATCGCCGGTACACCTATATTGCCTAACACTTCAGCCTGATATCCCAAACGCTTAGCAATAAAACCTAACATATCTACAAGCGTACTTTTACCATTTGAGCCGGTCACCGCAATAATGGGCGCAGTACAAGCCCTCAAGAAAAGAGTGATATCACCAATAACTGAAACACCCTGCGACCTTGCATGCTGAAATTCAGGCCGGTCACTGCGCAAGCCTGGAGACACGATAATTTCATCAACTTCTTCGCACCACTGATGAGGGATCTCGCCAAGATGTATCGGCAGATTTGGCCATTTTTGTTTGATTTGTTCAAGATAGGGTGGATTCAAACGCGTATCAGCTGCTTTTACTGCAAAACCTTGCTGCTTTAAGTAATCTATCACTGCAAAGCCAGTCTTACCTAGCCCTGCTACTAACTTTGTACTGGACCTTCCAATTAATTGATGTGATAACTCCATCCCACTCACTACCTAAGCTTCAACGTAGCCAAACCAAGCAATACTAGTATGACGGTAATAATCCAGAACCTAACAATTACCTTAGGCTCCTCCCATCCTTTTAATTCAAAATGGTGGTGAAGCGGCGCCATCGCAAATACGCGTTTACCTGTCAGTTTAAAAGAGGCCACCTGAATAATCACAGAGACAGTCTCCAATACAAAAACCCCACCCATAATGAAGAATACAATTTCTTGTCTCACAATAACTGCAATGACACCCAATATCGCCCCCAAGGCTAAGGCACCCACATCCCCCATGAAAACTTGCGCAGGATAAGCATTAAACCAAAGAAAACCCAAGCCGGCTCCCACTAAGCTACCACATATCACAACCAATTCACCTGTACCAGCAATGTATGGCAACATAAGATACTCAGCAAACTCTTTATGGCCTGTCGCATAGGCAAAAACGCCCAAAGCACCAGCGACCAGAACTGTCGGCAGGATAGCCAAGCCATCTAGCCCATCAGTTAGATTAACCGCATTGCTTGAGCCCACAATGACGAGGTAAGTCAAGAAGACGTAAAATACACCCAAATCCCAAGCCACTTCTTTAAAAAATGGTACAATCAATTGCGTCTCCATAGGCGACCCATGCCAATAAAGAAACAACGCAGCCCCTAGCCCACCGATGGATTGCCAAAAATACTTCCACTTTGCCCTTAATCCAATCGGATTTTTTTTAATGACCTTGCGGTAATCATCCACCCAACCTACAGCACCAAACACAATCGTGACACCCAGCACCACCCATACATACACATTCGATAAATCACCCCAAAGTAAGGTACTGAAAATGATTGCAATCAAAATCAGTGCCCCACCCATCGTAGGCGTGCCTGCCTTTTTCAGGTGCGTTTGCGGACCATCATCTCTAACAGCTTGCCCTATTTGATAATATTGAAGGTGTTTAATCATCGATGGGCCAAACACAAATGCAATGACCAAAGCGGTGAGCACACCCAGAATGGCACGCAATGTTAAATACTGAAATACATTGAATACGCTACTTATCTCTGCAAGCCAATCTGCCAACCAAACCAACATAGTTGATTCACCTCTATTGCTTCATTAATAATTCATAAACTCGTTCCATTTTCATTGAACGCGACCCCTTAACTAATATTGCAACATGCTCAGTAGTCGATTCGCTATCGATAAAATGCTCGATTTCCTTCACCAATCGCTCTATCGAGTCAAAATGTTGAGCACAATGACGAAGGTTATTTACTGTATCTTCCGGGGCCACACGGCTGTTTTTCTCAATGAACTGATTAAAAGCTTCCGCTGTATGCTGTGTTTCTAAACCATAGGTATACATCGTATCAATACCCGATTGAGCAGCATAAGTGCCAGTTGCCGCATGTTCAACCTCACTCTCACCACCTAACTCCAACATATCACCCAATACTAGAATTTTTTTACCTGCAAACTGGGCCAATACATTGACTGCTTGTTTCACTGAACCAGGGTTTGCATTATAAGCATCATCAATAACTGATACTCTGTTTGACAGGGTTAATGGGCGTAATCGCCCTTTAATAGGTGCCACTTGCCCTAACGCTTCGATAGACTGAGATATGGGTATTGAAAAAACCGATGTAGCAGCCAGCGCCGCCAATGCATTTAATTGGTTGTGCTTACCCAACAAACTCAACACAACTTCGTATGTTTGACCCAACACGCTTACCTTAGCGCGAGAAGGAATACCCATTTTATATTCCAACAATCTAAAATCAGATTTCGGGTGCTCTCCGAAGCTCAGAATCTTTGGCATACCTCGTTGGTGAGCACGGGCTATCTCTGAAATATGTGATGTCCAAAAATCAAAAAATTGATCATCGCGATTTAGTACAGCAATATCACCTTCAGCTAAAGTGGAAAATATTTCTGCTTTGGCAATTGCAATGTCCTTCAGAGAACCAAAACCCTCTAGATGCGCAGGGTTGACATTATTGATTAATGCAACTTTTGGGCACACCCATTTAACCGTTTTTTGTATCTCTCCACGGTGATCTGCACCCAGCTCTGCCACCCCAAACTGGTCTTCTTGGGTTGCTCTTAATAGCGTTAAGGGCACGCCCAACTGATTGTTTTGATTACCTAATGTCGCTCGACAGCACCCTTGCGTGGATAAGATTGCTTGCGTCATTTCTTTAACACTCGTTTTGCCACAACTCCCAGTGACTGCTACCCATGGCATGTTTAACTTACTGCGCCATGCTACTGCCAAATGAGCAAGACCCTGCGACGTATCATCAACAATTAAAACAGTAATATGCTGATAACTTTTGATAATTGACGTCAAGTGTTCACTGGCCCAACTTTGATTCACCATAAATAAGTTGATACCCTGCTCACAAAGCGATTCAATGAACTCATGCCCATTCACTCTCTGCCCTTTGATCGCCACAAACATTTGCCCAGGCTCAATATGACGGGAATCAATAGATACACCTTTCAGTGCCTTATCTGAACCTACTAATTCACACCAAGGTGTACTTATATCGTACATAGCCAAATTTTGGCTCAATATCTCTGTTAATTGCATGGACCCTCCGAAGCAACAGCACTTCTATCTGCGCGACCATCCTCAGCTAAACTAGCAAAGTACGATTCTACGACAGCTTGATCACTAAAAAATATGGTCTTTCCATTAATAATCTGTGTATCCTCATGGCCCTTACCGGCGATGAGTACCCAGTCTGTAAGCTTAGCTTCACGTAACGCAAAATAGATAGCAGCTCGTCGGTCTTCCTCAATCCTTAACCTAGACTTTTCTTCTGGGGTCAAACGCGAACATATATCAGCAATGATATTTTCGGTTGGTTCGGATCTAGAGTTATCTGCAGTAAGAATTATACGGTCGGCGAATTCGCTAGCAGCCTGTCCCATTAACCCACGCTTCTCAATATCACGCTCGCCACCACAGCCAAAAACACACCACAACTGGCCAGAGCATAAGGGCTTTAGCGCACCTAGAGCAGCCTTTAAACCAGCGGGCGTATGAGCATAATCAATAATAACATGCGCAGCACCATGGACATTTAGCTTTTGCATTCTACCTGGAGGTGGCTGAAGCTGGCTACAACATTTCACCAATTTTTCTGGCTCTATGCCTAGCGAAGTCAACAAAGCCAAAACTGCCATTAAATTTTCAATATTAAACGCGCCAATAAGCGGGGTAGTTAGCTTTAAAGGTTCCCCTGCGATCACTAATGTTAATGCTATACCACTTTCAGTATATAAAGGCCCTTCCGCTAACCAAACTTGCTTCTGAATTGGCAAAATATCATAAGGTTCTAGCCCACTTGAATAGCCCCATATTTCCACTTCTTCAGAACGTAATTCGTATATTTTCTTACAAGTATCTAATACGACAGGGTCTGCCAAATTAAAAACAGCCCGTTTTAGTTCAGGAAATTCAAACAACTTTTGTTTGGCTGCCGCATATGCGGATAGTGTTTTATGGTAGTCCAAGTGATCCTGAGATAAGTTGGTATATAGTACTGTATCAAATGTAAGGCCATCTACCCTACCTTGGTCCAATGCATGGGAAGAAACCTCCATGGCAACATACTCTTTGCCCTGATCTGCCATTTGAAGCAAGTCATGTTGTATTGAGAGCAAATCCCTTGTTGTATTAACCGAAGG
>JAYPYM010000286.1:0-4841 GCA_038135915.1 Gammaproteobacteria bacterium | reverse complement strand
GTTGAGATCATGAGTGATTGTGCAATGGTTCGGTGATAGATATCTGGCGTGGGTAGTATCCTCGATAGTGTGGCTTGCAAAAAGTTTCCTGCGGCGCCCGAGGCGGTCTCACTACCCACTTCTTCATGGTCAGAAAAATAGATAAGCGATGAGTTTTCTGAGCCTGCCTCGACCATAGAGATCATTGCGGTATAGCAACTTAAAAGGTTATCTAGGCGGGCACTAGCAATAAATTCAGAGTTAAATCCCACTTTGCTGGGTGGTTGAATATCATATAGGTAAAGCTCGTGATCCAATACTTCCATCACATCGTTGATCGACTGCTTTTGGGCTTGCATATAAAGCAGTTCATTAAATTGAGTAAATTCTTTGTTTTTAGTTTGCGCAAGCAAAGGCAGCAACTCCAACTGCGGGTTTATTTCATGTTGTTTATTCGCTTGTCTATTCAAATGAATGGCTAAACTTGGGATAAAACCTAAAGGTCCGCCAAAATCAATTAAGCAATTTCGAATACTCTCGTCTTGAGATAGGTAGTGGATTCGGCCTGCTATAGACAATTCTCTATCAAACCAGGGTGAATATAAAGCGCCACCATATACCTCGACACCGAGCTGAACACATGATTCTTTGAACTGGAGTGGATTTGGTTTCACCTTTAAACAAGGGCTATCAGTATGAGCGCCTACCATATGAAATCCGAGTTTCTCTAGTGTATCCTCTGGTGGTAGGGAAAATGCTATTAAAGCAGAACCGTTTCTCGTGACATAATAACGTTCTCCAGCATTGAGATGCCATGTCTCATCTTCATATAAGCGGTTAAATCCGAAGTTTTCCAGTGCTATGCTAATGGTTTGAACGGCGTGAAAAGGTGTTGGAGATGCTTGTAGAAACCTGAATAGGCCTTCGTTAAATTCCTGTATAATCATTTTAAACCTAAGTTTTGGTTAAATAGAAAGCGTTTGAAAAAAATTGTTGTTCATATCATATTAGACAGTTTGTCACTTTGTGTAGAACGATTCTGCTTAAAGCATGTCTAGGATTTTAAAAAAGTGATTATATACTGGTTTTAAGTTGAAGCCCATGGCAATTATAACCATCTTGCAACCCACCAATCTTGATGGATGTTAAGAAATGACCAAGCCGAGTTCGGATGTGACGAATAAAATAGCAGATTCAACACAAAAAGCCTTACCACTGACTTGTGTCGATCATAAATTGTCTCCGGTTTCATTCATACCATCCCCAAATTTTAATGAACGACCCGCTGATGTTTGTATTGATGCGCTTGTCATACATGCTATTAGCTTGCCGCCTAATTCTTTTGGTGGCCCTTATGTTGAACAGCTTTTTCTAAATGAACTGGCCATAGAGGATCACCCATATTTTGCTCAACTAGCCGGTCTAACCGTGTCGAGTCATGTTTTTATCCGTCGAGATGGCGAAATTATTCAGTTTGTGCCTTTCGATAAGCGTGCATGGCATGCCGGTGAGTCAATGTTGGATGGGAGAAGTAACTGTAATGATTTTAGTATTGGCATTGAACTTGAAGGGTGTGATGATTTGCCGTTTATAACAGCGCAATATGAATCACTAGCAAAAGTGGCTGGTGTACTGTTTGAATCCTATCCTGGTTTGCAGTGGTCTAGGGTTGTGGGACATAGTGATATTGCACCAGGTAGAAAGACGGATCCTGGCCCTCTTTTTGATTGGGAAAAATTCAAAAACCTATTTGAAGCAATAAACTGAAATAGCTTATCTGTACAGAAACAGCTGCTAAGATTAGACTGTTCATGTATAAAAATGAAATGGTTGTAGAACATTCGTAGTTGCAATTAGGAATCTTTGATGCTTATAAAACTGATCGATATTACGATGATGAAGATGCGGTAGAGACCCTTGAATGGATGCAGGCCTTTGAGTCGGTGTTAGTAAATGTGGGGCCGGAGAGGGCGCACTATATACTCGAGAAGTTAACGGAAAAAGCGCGCTCTATGGGCGTTAATTTAAGACATTTAAATACGCCATATGTGAACACAATTGATGCAGATAAAGAGCCTATGCTGCCGGGTGATGCTTTTATGGAGCGCCGGATTAGGTCTTTGATTCGTTGGAATGCCTTAGCCATGGTGATGAGGGCGAACAATAACGACGATGAATTAGGTGGCCACATATCGACTTTTGCATCAGCTGCAACACTCTACGATATTGGCTTCAATCACTTTTTCAAAGGGGATAGTGAAGGTCAGTATGGTGATCTCATTTACTTTCAAGGTCATTCAGCGCCAGGCATTTATGCGCGGGCATTCTTGGAAGGCAGGTTAAATGAAGAACACCTGGATCGATTTCGAAGAGAGGTGGACCAGGGTGGCCTGTCTTCATATCCACACCCTTGGCTGATGCCAGAGTTTTGGAACTTTCCCACTGTGTCTATGGGGTTAGGGCCAATACAGAGTATATATCAAGCCCATTTTATGAAATACCTGCAGAATAGAGAGCTGATTGAAAAAAGTGATCGAAAAGTGTGGGCTTTTTTGGGCGACGGTGAAATGGATGAGCCTGAGTCTCTGGGAGCGATTTCTTTAGCGGGTCGTGAGAAGCTGGATAATTTAATCTTCGTGGTTAACTGTAATCTACAACGTTTAGATGGGCCGGTTCGAGGTAATGGTAAAATCATACAGGAGTTAGAAGGCGCATTTCGGGGTGCCGGCTGGAATGTGATTAAGGTCATTTGGGGCCGGTTATGGGATCCATTGCTGGCTCGTGATGACAGTGGTGCATTACGAAAACGAATGGAAGAAGTGGTTGATGGTGAATATCAAGCTTTTAAAACTCATGGTGGAGCCTATACCAGAGAGCACTTCTTTAATAAATACCCAGAGCTAAAGCGAATGGTTGAGGACTTATCTGACCAGGATATTTATAAGCTCAACCGTGGTGGCCATGACCCATTTAAAGTCTATGCTGCATATCATCAGGCTGTTCATCATAAAGGGCAGCCGACTGTCATACTGGCTAAGACCGTGAAAGGTTATGGTACGGGAGCAGGTGAAGCGCAAAACAAGACACACTCGATTAAAAAATTGGATATAGATAGCCTTAAATCTTTTAGAGACCGGTTCAATATGCCCTTTACCGATGAGGAGTTGGTAAAAGTGCCCTATTATCGACCACCTGAGAGCTCTAATGAGATTCGATATTTGAAGGCTAGGCGGGAGGCGCTAGGTGGATTTATCCCGCAGCGTCGTACTGAAAGTGAATCTCTAAAGGTACCTGACCTGGGTATTTTTGGCAGTTTAATTCAGGGCTCGGCCGACCGTTCTTTGTCCACCACTATGGGGTTTGTCAGGATGCTTTCTTCTTTAGTGAAACAGAAAGAGATTGGTGAGCGCGTAGTGCCTATCGTACCAGATGAAGCAAGAACCTTTGGTATGGAAGGCATGTTCCGACAACTCGGTATTTATTCAAGTGTTGGCCAACTATATAAGCCGGAAGATGCCGGTAGCGTCATGTCTTACCGAGAAGATAAAAAAGGTCGGATCATGGAGGAGGGTATTAACGAAGCGGGTGCTATGTCCGCTTGGATTGCAGCTGGTACTTCATACTCGAATCACAATAAGCCGATGATACCCTTTTATATTTATTATTCTATGTTCGGTTTTCAACGCGTGGGAGACTTGGCTTGGGCTGCTGGGGATTCCCAGGTACGTGGTTTTCTAATTGGGGGCACTTCGGGTAGAACCACGCTGAATGGAGAGGGGCTACAACATCAGGATGGTCACTCTCATATCTTAGCCTCAACCATACCTAACTGCGTGGCCTATGACCCGACATATAATTATGAGTTGGCCGTGATTATCCACAATGGCTTACAGCGTATGATGGAGCGCCAAGAGAATGTATTTTATTATGTCACGACCATGAATGAAAATTACACGCATCCTGCTATGCCTGAAGGTGTGGAAGACGGCATCATTAAAGGTATGTACCTATTGAAAGAGGGTGACGACGGCTATAAGAAGCACCGAGTGCAGCTTTTGGGTGGTGGTGCCATCTTAAGAGAAGTAGAAGCAGCAGCTGAGATTTTGGCTGATGTATACCAAGTGTCTGCGGATGTTTGGAGTGTTACTAGCTTTACTGAGTTGAGGAAAGAAGGCATCGAAGCGCAAAGGTGGAATATGCTTCACCCCACAGAAACTCGAAAAGAGCCCTATGTTACAGCTTGCTTCAAGGGATGCAAAACACCAGTGGTCGCAGCGACAGATTATATGAGGTCACATGCAGACCAGATTAGGCCGTTTGTTAGAAACCACTTTACCGCATTGGGTACCGATGGCTTTGGCCGCAGTGATACACGTGAGAAACTACGTCATCACTTTGAGGTAAACCGTTATTTCATTGTTGTTGCAGCGCTGGATGCATTGGCGGATAAGGGTGTTTTAGGGCGATCAAAGGTTGCCGATGCAATACAGAGGTTTGATATTGATTCGGAAAAATTGAGCCCATTATTGGCCTGAACTGTATGTTAGAACAGAACAAGTATTAACGAAAAGAATGCCTCAAGACATTAGGAGCGATAGGTGACAGATTCAGAGGTAAGGGTTCCCGACGTGGGGAGCGATGATCCGGTTGATGTGATTGAAATTAGTGTGAACGTTGGGGATGAGGTTGAACTCGAGCAAACCCTAGTCGTGGTAGAATCAGCAAAAGCGACGGTAGAAGTGCCTGCACCGAGGGCAGGTACCATTACAGAAGTATGTACCCAAGTTGGCAAACAAGTAAAAACAGGCGACTTGATTTTTCGCATTAAGCCTCAGGCTTTAGCTACCTCGGATGAAGAAGAG
>JAYPYM010000285.1:0-4853 GCA_038135915.1 Gammaproteobacteria bacterium | reverse complement strand
GGGGGGAATCACGCCTTTGAAGATTTAGAAGTTTATCTTGACCAAGTATTAGCATTCTTAGAGGTCAGCTAAACGACGATTACTTTGCTTGAGGACGGTAAGAGGGAAAAATTCAGAATGAGTCAAACGAATTATAACGCTAAAGATATAGAAGTATTAAGTGGCCTTGACCCGGTTCGTAAAAGGCCAGGTATGTATACGGACACCTCACGACCAAATCACCTTGCTCAAGAAGTGATTGATAATAGTGTGGATGAAGCATTGGCGGGCCATGCGGACCACATTGAGGTTAGATTACATGACGATAACTCCATCAGTGTGACAGATAATGGGCGGGGTATGCCAATTGATAAACATCCAGAAGAAGGTGTGTCTGGTGTAGAGCTAATACTGACTCGGCTACATGCTGGTGGAAAGTTTTCGAATAAAAACTATCAGTTTTCAGGGGGGCTACATGGTGTAGGTGTATCTGTTGTCAATGCATTATCCACTTGGCTTCATGTCACCATCCGTCGTGGTGGGAAAGTCCATCGTATTGAGTTTGAGTCAGGAGAGAAATCATCAGCCCTTCAATCTGTTGGGCGTTGCACAAAAAAAGATACAGGCACTTGTGTTCACTTCTTAGCTGACGAAAGCTATTTTGATCATGCCAAGTATGCAGTTGCTAAATTAAAGTCTTTATTGAAAGCCAAGGCAGTATTGTGCCCTGGTTTAAAGATTATTTTTCATGATGATATTGCTAAGGAAAAATCTGAGTGGCATTACGAGTCAGGCCTGTCAGATTATCTCATTGAGCAATCCAAAGCGACTCAGGCCATTCCTCAGGATCCCTTTGTTGATGCTTACGAAGGTAACACGGAAGCTGTTGAGTGGGCTGTGCAATGGTGGCCAGAAGAGAAAGAGTGTGTGAATGAAAGTTATGTGAACCTGATCCCTACTATTCAGGGTGGTACACATGTCAATGGGCTAAGAAGTGGGTTGCTCGACGCACTGCGGCAATTTTGCGAATTTAGAAATTTATTACCTAAAGGGTTAAAGCTAACGCCAGACGATATTTGGCAAAACTGTGCTTTTGTATTGTCGGTAAAAATGCAGGATCCCCAATTTTCAGGGCAAACTAAGGAAAGGTTATCTTCTAGAGAGTGCGTGGTTTTTATTACTGGCGTGGTTAAAGATGCTTTTAGCCTTTGGCTTAATCAGCATCACGTTGAAGGTGAAAAAATAGCGGAGCTCTGTATTCAGAATGCAAATGCAAGGCTTAGATCTAGCAAAAAAGTTAATCGTAAAAAGGTCACTTCAGGGCCAGCTTTACCGGGCAAGCTGGCTGACTGTGCTAGTGCAGAAGCTGAATCTAGCGAACTATTTCTAGTAGAAGGTGATTCGGCAGGCGGTTCTGCTAAACAAGCGCGTGACCGCCAGTTTCAAGCAGTGATGCCATTACGTGGGAAAATCCTTAATACTTGGGAAACTAATCTGCAAGACCTCTATTCATCGAAGGAGGTGCAAGACATAGCGATTGCAGTTGGAGTGGAGCCAGGTGTAGAGTCATTAAAAGGTCTAAGATACGATAAGATTTGTATACTAGCAGATGCCGATTCAGATGGCGCGCATATCGCCACCTTGCTGTGCGCACTGTTTGTGAAACACTTTAGACCCCTTGTTGAAGCGGGTAAAATATATGTGGCGATGCCGCCCTTGTTTCGGATTGATGTAGGAAAATCTATTTTTTATGCATTAGACGAAGCTGAAAAAAAAGGTATCCTTGATCGAATAAAAGCAGAGAAGCTGAAAGGGAAAGTGCAAGTCACTCGATTTAAAGGGCTGGGTGAGATGAATCCGTTGCAATTGCGTGAAACAACTATGTCACCTGATACACGTCGATTGATACAGTTGTCTATTGAGATGGGTGAAGAAACAAACGAGCTGATGGACTTGTTGCTTGCGAAAAAGAGGTCTGCTGATCGTAGGCAGTGGCTAGAGGATAAAGGTGGTACGGTGGAAGTATACTAGGTCATTCTGTTTACAGTGGTGCTAAATTTATGAATAAATACCCTGATTCGTTGGCATCTAATCCAGAGTTGGAAAAACGATATCGTCTGTTGGGTGAAGTGTTTGAAGCTACTCATGATTCAGTGATGATAACTGATGCGCACTGCAATATTATTGCAGTTAATAAAGCGTTCACAAAGATATCTGGTTACCTGCCGGCTGAAGTCATTGGGGAAAACCCGAGATTGTTAAGTTCTGGCAATCATGATAGGTCTTTCTATCAAGCTTTTTGGCAAGACCTCATAGAGAAAGGCAGCTGGGAAGGGGAAGTATGGAATAAAGCCAAAGCCGGGCATTTATACTTGGGTTGGTTGAGGGTTAGTACGCTAAGAATTGAAAAAGAAGTGTATTATGTAGGTATTACCACAGATATCACAGAGCTGCATCATTCTCGCCAGGAACTGGAGTACTCTGCTTATCACGATGTGCTGACTAAGCTGCCGAATAGACTGCAACTGTACAAAACCTTAGATGCTATGTTGGAAACGGCCAATAAAAAGAATACCCAGGTAGCTGTTTTGTTTCTTGATTTAGATAACTTTAAGCACATTAATGATTCCCTAGGGCATGAGGTTGGCGATGAACTTTTAACGCAAATTTGCGATCAAGTTTTTAATGAAAACGAACAGGATTTTGTTGCAAGATTGGGAGGCGATGAGTTCGTTATCATCCCAAAATTATCAGGGCGTGTTGATTTCGCAGATATTGCTGAAGGCTACATTAAAAGCTTTGCCCGCTCTTTTCAAGTACAAGGCAATGAGCTTTATAGTTCGGTTAGTATCGGTGTGAGCTTTTTCCCCAGTGACGCAAATACCAGCCAAGAGTTGGTTCGGTATGCTGATATTGCAATGTTTAAAGCTAAGGCTAAAGGGAAAAATCGTGTTGAGTATTTTAAGCCCTATATGGCCTATGCGGCGAATAAGCGACAGCAGATAGAGTCAAAGTTTAGGCAAGCTTTGAGCGTTGGAGCGATTGATATTTTTTTTCAACCCCAGTTTTCAGTATCTACCAATGTATTGAGCGGTGTCGAAGTATTGGTGAGATGGTATGAGGCTGAGTTAGATGGTTGGGTTGTACCAGGAGAGTTTATACCAATCGTTGAAGGTATGGGGCTTATACAAGAGTTAGGTGAATTGGTTCTGACTAAGTTATGTGCCCAAATGAAAACTTGGTTGAATGAAGGGAAACGTTTCCCTTTGGTATCTATTAATGTGTCGATTTTTCAAATCGAACGAGGAGACTTTCTTGAAAATTTCGTTAGGATAATTGAGAGCTATGATTTAAAGCCAAATATGTTCGAAGTTGAAATCACTGAATCAGCATTGATGCTAGGAAAAAAGAAAGTTCTAGATACATTAGCTCAGCTGAGAGATTTGGGGGTTGTCATTGCAATTGATGATTTTGGTACGGGTTATTCTTCTTTAAGCTACTTGGCTAAGATGCCCGTACAACGTTTGAAAATCGACAAGATGTTTTTACAAAATTTAGATGTAGCTAGCAATAATGCTGTACTGGTGCGAATGATTATTGCGTTGGGGAATACCTTAGGGATCAATGTCATTGCAGAGGGAGTGGAAACACAAGCCCAGCTTGAGTTTTTACAATCTGCAGGCTGTGCGCAAAGCCAGGGCTTTTATCATTCTAGAGCATTGCCTGCTGAAGATTTTGAACGATACCTATCTCAGGAAATGGATGGAGTAATAGAGGAGAAAGCCTTCTAGTTTAACCTTTCTGATTGGAATCTCAGGGTCGCTCTGTAGTAATGTGTTATTATTTTGATCTTGTAGACTTGATTTAGTGATAAGAGGATTGAACTATTATGAGCCCACCAGCAGATGCTAGAAACTATATGCCAAAGTATGCGATTAAAACTTACCAAATACTTCATGGTGTAACGAAAAACCCAGCTAGAGGCGTTATTTCTGACGCCGACTTACCAAAGGCCCTTGAGAAGGATCTTAGTTGCATAAACAGGGAGGTGAATGGAATTAAAAGTGCGTTGGACTTAATATCCGGTAAGAATCCGCAACAAGTCATCAGAAGTCAAGGCTACTTTGCAACTGTGTCTGAAAAGCTTGGGAGTCTTTTAACGCACTTGAAAACGATATCGAGCACAATTGCTACCAGATTACCTGACGAGACTGTCCGAGGTCCGCTTCGGGATAGAGTGGAAGCATTCCGCGCGGAAGCGCAGTCATTGGATGCGGCTTTACAGCATGAGCAAAATTTGTTGGTAGCTATATCCGCTTCATTGGGGGTGCAGATTGGAGAGGAAGCGGCAGCTATCGGCATTGGAGCAAATGAAACAGCGTCATCAGATGGGGATGGAAACGCCCATCCGCCAGTGGCAGCAGCTGCAGCTGCGAAGCGAGAGTTGTCAGGAGGTTCCGACAATAGCGGGGTTGCTGCTGCTACAAATAGAGCGAAAAGGCAGCGGGCTCAACATGGCGCAGCAGCGGCACAATATCAGCCTGATGCTCATCATCCAAGTGCCCATACGGCATATAGCACCACACACAACACATACCATACAACCCACAATACCTACAACACAACCTACAACACATATAACACCACCTATAATACATATCACCAGGGCAGCTCAGCGCCTGCAAATCAGGATGACAGGAAACCCTCGCCTGTGCAGCAAACCTCACAAGCCAGTCAAGCACAAGCTGGATCAACAGCGTCAAATGCGGGTGGAGAGGATGCTACTTTTAATTGGGATGATGACTTGTGGAGTAATCTTGGGGTGGATCCAAAAAAATATGATCCGAAAAATTACCCGGGCATATAGTTAGTGT
>JAYPYM010000284.1:0-4878 GCA_038135915.1 Gammaproteobacteria bacterium | reverse complement strand
TAGACAATCAGAATAGCTACGAATTCACCAATGAGTAATGATCCACGTTCGAGTGCTCTAGATTTCATTCTTTCCACACCTCTCTACTAATATTGCACTGGATTGACCAATGAAGATTAGGAACGAAGCCTGCTGCATTTGAGAAGTCCTCACCTGTTTGGGGACCGCAGAATACTGATTGTAAATCCTGAATGGCCAAATTTTTGGAACTGTTTGAACAATCTAGTTGGTCTTGGTCCATCACATTATCTGAAAGATTGTTGGTATTCGTCGCTCTGTGATACAGAATGAATACAGCTGCTCGCTCACCAAGTATTAATAATCGTTTTTCCTTTAGAAATACTTTCATCTGACTGCCCAGCGTTAGATCTTAAATGTTTGGTATTGATTACCAGTACACAGCTTATATTTTTATGGTAATAAAAAGGAGAGGGCGCTTCCTTAGCTTTTTAGTAAATATATGTTCTAAAATCCCTCATATATGAGAAATTCAGTGATTTCAGACCTCTTATTTCAGATAAATCGGCTTAATCAGCTTAAGCAACTTTTTCTGGCCAAAGTATGCTTCAACAGTCCAGGAGGTGGAGTTGAAGTAAGTCTCAGGGTATTGTGAATAATTGCGTCGTGGTCTAGCGCGAGGCGAAGAAACTGCGGTGCAGAACGTATCCCATACGGCCTAGCAAACTACCGATTGGGCTCAGTTGCGGGTCAAACCGATCGGCTGCCCGCAACAAGGGTTGACAAAAAATAAACAGCAATAGCGTTATATGCGCTCCCCATTATTTTTTGACCCAAGCCTTTCTGCCATAGGATAGTACTTCAACTTTAGACTTAGTGATCGGCGTGAGTATAGAGTTAAACTCTTCATTGGTAGCGGTACCACCGCCAGCGCCACCGCCAGTGCCTGGCTCGGTACCACCGCCACCAAGTGGTAATAGCGATTCTAACCTGGCAACAATACTGTTAGTGCCCACACATATTTTATTGTAATCTGCGTGGTTTTTGTTCTTATCGTCTGCACAAAAAGCCCAAGCGTTAGTTAATGCATTTGAATAGTTTGTAGCAATAATGCCGGCATCTCGTAGTTGTTCGAGTAAATCATCTAGCTCAGCATTACCTGTAGTTGCCGTGCATTTTTTGCAGTTATATAGTTTGTTGACGGCTTTAGTACGGTCTTTTTTCCATTTGCTGTAGTCTTTATAGCATTTACCATCGTAATGCCAGTATAATGATGTGCTATAGGGGGAGTTGTTATCCGGTATCAATCCACCAAAGTCTTCTTTACCGTTTAAGCTCTTTGCTAGATTAATTTGTTTTACTTGATTATTAAAGCTAATGACAGCTTTATCCATTAAGTCATTGGGTATTTGCTTTTCTAGCGTTTCAATCGGATTTTTTCCATCTTCTAATTCGATGACAAAGGTGAGTAGTGCTCCGTCCCTCCGTCTCCCGTTCCTAAGCTTCCAGCTATCTTTCTTGGTTACACACTCTGGTTTTGTCGGAATCAAACCGCCTGACGCTAAGGCGTCCACTGGAAAGGTAATACCCAGTTCACAGCCTGAACAATCAATATCGCTTTCAGAAAACACCAATGGTCTGCCATCATTATCTTTGAGGTCACTGGTGTTAATCCCATCCCAATCCAGTAGTTTTTCATGAATCGTGGTTTGATAATCCAGCGAATTCCAAGAATGTTTACCAATCGTCAAGATGCCTCCGGGTGATAGGTCAGCGTTAGCCATAATGATGATATACTTTTTGTCAGATTTTGGAGAAAATTTCTTAATCTTTTTAGGGTTGGTAAAACTGAGATGGTTGGTTTTTTGGTTTTCATCGTACTTATGTTCATGCACAGTCCTATCCCTGTCATAGTCTTTATCATAACTGTCAGCATCAAAATGTCCGCCGGTTAGTCCCTTTTCGCAGGTTGTACAGATGTCTGGTGTTGGATCTGGGTCAGACTCTTCTGGCTCGGTAAATACAGCTAACTTCAGGTTATTGTGGATAATTGCATCCAATCCACCATTTAAACGAAGAAACTTTGGCCCTGACCGTATGCCGTCTGGGCGACCAAAGACCATTGGGACTTTACCCTTTGAGGTATCACTATTGTTAACAACGCCGTCAGCATTTTTATCGATGACGGCTTCTTCAGCTCCACCACCATTATCATAGCTGAGCTCAGCATCCCAGTTTTTAGCGTTCTCTGGCTCAGTGATGGTGAACTTCATTCTCTTGTTACGTAGGCCTGGGTCTGTTATCACACGTGCACCAGCCCATAAAGCTACGCGCCAGCCTAATTCGCTGGTCCAATCAATTTTATCATTGGTTAAAGAGTAGGTATCCTCGCCACTGATTTCACTGATTTTTTGCTCTTTTAGGTCGTTATGGTTAATCAGTGTGACTTTAGGCTTGTCGTATGCGTCAGTTTCATTTTTATCCCAAATGCCATATACCCATTGTTTGGTTTTATCGGTAATATCAGCTTCAGTGAACAAACGGCCAGTGGCGAAAGTAACGAGGAAGCCATCTTCTGGATGCTTAGCCACTTGCGGTACAGTGGTGATGGGTGTTTTATCACCCTCATGTGTGACGAATATTTTTCCAGAGTTTATCCAGTTAGTGTCGCCTTCACCGAAATAAAATTTGTAGACTTCGCCGTTAATGGTGCCAGCATAGCCGTAATCAATAATACCATCTCCCGTAGTGTCTATCAGTGCAGGCATGGAAAGCCCATTGGGCCTAGCATTAGTACCACTGCTCACCGTTATTTTTTTCTCTACTTTACCTTTAGCAATATCAATGATGTAAAGCATGGCATGACCGTTGTCACTATTAAAGCCGTTACCCACAACAACATAGTCTTTTGGTGTTCCATTGTTTCCCTTTAATCTAACGATGTTTGGTTTTCCGTAGATATTGCCTAGGTCCGCGTCACCTTTAAGCTCCCATAGAACCTTCTTGTTCTTACCTGAATTATAGGTTTCGTTAGCAAGTGTAGGGTAAGTCACATCGAGGGCCCATAAGCCTTTGCCACCTCCCCCTAGTCCGCCTACAGCAAGGGTTGCATAATCTGAGCCGACTTTAGCGTCTTTAACAATAATTTGACCATCTACATAATATTGATGTACGTAATCTACTAAGGTGAGCTTATGCAAATTATCTATCACCATGGAGGGCACATATGCATAGTTCTCTTCCCCTGTTTTAGCATCAAAGATGTGAACCATTCCATCATTAGCACCAACAACGATTTCGGATGCCCGCTCTTTATGTTTTTCTATAAAATCTACGTAATTTTCATCCTCGATCCATTCCGCAGGTGGGGTGACGTAAGAGGGGTTACTGTGAATGATTGAGCCTAATATTGAGTGTCGGTCTCTGTAGCTTCCGCCCTGGCTGAATTCCTTCGACTGATCTCCACGAATGTAGTTGGTCATGTCATTGGATAAAGACGCCTGTTGTGCGGGAGTCAAATTATTAAACCGAAAAGCTTTTTGTGCATTGCCTTTTAAAAAAATGACTTTTCTTCCAGTGTCCCACCAGGTACTACCTTTGTTAGAAAAATTTGCCAGTGCAGACCAATTATTTTGACCCGACATACCCGATACTTCTGGTACAAAACCATCAAGATCTACCGTAGTTTCGAGATATTGATTATCCTTAATGTAATATTCTATCAGATCCCCTTGCCAAGAAATGTTTTCGAACCAAGGTCGATATATTTTTATGGAATCGTCGATCTGCTTAGTACTGGTTTCAAGGGGGGCAATACTACCAATTGGGCTTAATTGCGGATCGAATCGATCGGCTGCTAGAGAAAAAGTGCTTAAGGCGATAAAGAAAAATGCAATGCTTGTGGTCAGTGTTTTCATCGAATGGTCTCCCGATTCAAAACTTAAAACTTAAACTATCTTCTATCTTTCAACTACCTACACTCATCGGTAGTATCGCCAAGCTCGGCACTTCTCGCCGTTTTGATTACTCTGCTGTCTATGGTAAAAGTTCGACAGTCTTTATCGTTGATCTGTGCTTCTTCATTTCTAGCAACAGCAGTTAGTTGGAAACAGGTGCGATATTGCCGCCAGGGTATGCATTTGCTGTAATACCCTTCGGGTGTTTCAGAGCCGAGATTTAGGCCTTTAACACCCTTTACGCTCTTGTTAAAGGTATCTTTTCTAGAGAAAAATAATTCATGTTGGGTGGTATAGTCTACTAATGCAGCCGTTGTATCAATACTTTTTGATTCTTTAACATACCCTGGTACGGTTAACATGGCTAATGCCATGACTGCTAGCATTTCCACAATGGTAAAGCCTGAGAAATGCTCGTGTTCATTTTTCATGGTTACTCTTCTCCATAAATAATGCTTTGGTATCTTTTCTCTTAGCTTAAAACTAAACAAAAGAAACAGTATCCAAATCTAGGTGTTGTTTGCATCAATAGAATAGATTGTCTGCATTTCCCAAGATCCGTTATGTGCAGACTTTATAGTTGCTAATTGTTTCTTGACCTCCTGATTTTCCTGAGGCTTGCATAGATAGTTGTTCTTACCATCAACGATTTCTTTATCTTTAAATGGTAATTCTGAATGGGTTTTAATAACATCTACCAGAAAGAAATTTGTTTTGTAGGATACATCATCCTTCACCGGTATATCATTTAGAGATTCGCCTTCAATGACTTCTCTGGCCATAAAACGAATGGCAATCAATGCATTTGGGACTGATTTAGACATGAAACCGCATTGTGTCCAATCTAAACTTTGATCCAGAACATTACCGTCTATAAAGTTTTTATTCATAGCAATGTCTAATATGTTCTTGGTGTCCAACGCATCCACTTCTCTTTCTCCTTCGATCAGTGCTTCTTCCGCTA
>JAYPYM010000283.1:0-4983 GCA_038135915.1 Gammaproteobacteria bacterium | reverse complement strand
ATGATATTACAAAATGGCATTCAGTGGGTAGGATAATTTGCTTGAGTTACCTAACAAGTCTAAGGCTTCGAAATAAGCAATACAGTGTAAAGATCAGGATGAGACATGCTAGGTTCATGCAAAGCACAGAGTCCTGCATTGCAGCTTCTTCTTCCCAGCCAATCAGCATAGTTGTTCCGGATGCGTGATATCTGAGTTGAGTGTGCTCTGAGGCTTTTGCTAACATTTCATGGACTTTCAACTTTAATTCTCTTTGATAGCCCACCCCGCCTGGCTGTGCGATCACACGAACAACAATGCCTGCAGTTTGACCATCGACCGAGACCACTTGATTGCGATGTCTGTCATTTGCAATGGCTCGCTTTCCAGCTTCAGCTATTTCCGCTTGGCTTTGAGTGCTTGTGTTAAAATAAGGTTTTATGCTGATTTCATCTTGGTTGCCACGTAGTTCCTTAATCTCAGTTAAAGATGTGACGCTTAAGACGTAAGGAAGCGCCTTCAGATCTTTGGACAGTTGTGATAATTCGTTAAGTGCTGAAACTGAAAAGAGATTTGGGTCTTGAAATGCAACGATAAAATATTCGTCAGTATTGAAGTATTGTTGGAACGCTCTTATTCCCTGAAGGTTAGGGTCATCTTCTGATAACCAAGCTTCGGGCGAATTATCAATGACCAGCCCTGGTAGTATTACTTTTCCCTTGAATGTCAGGCCAGTCAATAATAAAACAGATGCAAGGCTCAACAATAGAGCGATGCAAAGATGGCTCACTCGGAACCGAATAAGTTGATCAACAAGTCTAGGGAGCATATTAATAAAATCTATTCTTAATAAATAGGTTAAAGTGTCGTGTATTGGGTACGCTTGGGTTTGAACTATACCAATCTACTCGTTTAAAGTTAAATTCATGTCGGTAAAACAATGACTTGCTACCTTGGGATCTTGCCTTGAGTGAGCCTGTTGTTTGGTTAAAAAGCGTCCGAAAGGTATCTTGGCTCGGCACATTTTGCTTTACACAGGCAAAGAACCAGATGACAAATTTTAAAACAGCCAAGTGACCCTAAACCTTCAAATGACTTGAATTTATTCATATTAAACCGGGCGTTGTGTTTATATATTTAAATGCTTACAATGTGAAACTACTTTACTATTTCTTATGACGTTAGAATAATGAATAATCTCAAGTATCAGAATAATAACTTGCAGAATTTCAATAACGACAGTGTTATTACTGAGGGTTGGTACTGGGCGTTACAGTCCAAAAAATTAAAATCAGGTAAAGTCATTGGTGTCCGGCTGAGTGGAAAGGACTTAGCCATCTTTCGAACTCATACTGGAAAAGTCGTTGCTCTAGACGCCTTCTGTCCGCACCGTGGCGCGCACCTCGGTAGAGGAAGTGTTGAAGGTGAAGGTCTGAGGTGTTACTACCATCGTTGGAAATTTGATGAATCGGGTCAATGTGTTGATGTTCCCTGCCTTGAAAAGGCGCCCAAAGCAGCAGTGTCGACCTATTTAACTGCAGATCATTATGGACTTATTTGGATTTGGATAGGGCAAGGAGAGCCCCACCATTTACCCGAAGTGCCTGAACTTGCAGGCGAAGAGGTGGAAGTTAGCTTCGCAAAGCCTTATGTTAAAGGGTGCCATCCAAATGTTGTAATGAGTGACGCTATTGATGTGCAACATTTTCGCTCTGTACATAGGATACCGGGAGATATTCTTTCATTAGAAGGTGTTCAAATCAATGGGCACACAATGCGCTATGATAACGTCGCTAGCGCACCTAAAAACTCTGTGGTTGGGCGTATTTTAAGGCATTTCTACCAGCATCGCCTGACCTATTCTTTATGTTATTGGAACGGTTGTAGTGGGTCGGTCACGGTCGGGCCGGACTTTCAACATTTTCATGTGATGTATGCCAATCGATTGGGAGAAAATGGCGTATCCGAAGGTCAGGTTGTATTACTGACGAAGAGACGAAAGACACGACTCGGTAGGTGGTATGGAAGAGTGTTGCTATTTTTAACTAAGCTAGTTTCTGATTATTTTGCACATGGAGACACTCCTCAGTTTAACACGATTAAATTTGATTTTAAGACGCCTATTAGGGATGATAAAACGATATTGCAATTTATTCATCATGTTGAGTCACTGCCGGCGGCTGATTGGGGTTTTAGTAAACCATGCCGAATGAATTCAAAAGACCAGCAATCCATCGGAAAAGCAGATACAAAAAACGATGAGAGCGACTTATGTTTGGCAAATTAACCAGTAGAATCGTGGCCGTTTCTCAGTTAAGTGATGCTGATCGAAAAGCTATGTTTAGGTTAATGACATGCTACTACGAAGGCGTAACTTGGGAATGTTTTAACGAAGACCTAGATCACAAGCTAGATGTGATCATGATACATGATAAAAAGAGTAAAGAACTTAGAGGGTTCTCGACACTCTTGCCTTTTGAAGCCCAGGTTCAAGGTAGACCCATTCAAGCCATTTTTAGTGGAGACACGGTAGTAGATAAGCATAGCTGGGGTAGTCGTTTACTGGGTCGAAAATTTTTATACTACCTTGTCATGAAAAAGTTACAACATCCCAGAACCCCACTTTATTGGTTGTTAATTAGTAAAGGCTATAAAACTTATTTATTAATGGCTAATAACTTCAAAGAGCATTATCCACGTTACGAAAGACCCACGCCTGCTGATAAACAAATGTTGATGGACACCTTAGCTCGCAAAACGTTTAAAGACCGCTATTCCGAAAAAACCGGTTGTTGTAGGCATTTGGAACCAGTCGGCAAGTTGCGTGCTGGTATTGCTCCAATAACAGCAGAGCTGATTCAATCTAATGCTCGTATACAGTTTTTTATTGAAAAAAATCCAGATTGGATCGATGGTGTTGAACTGGTTTGCATTGCGCGAATGACGTGGTACATGCCGCTTTATTACCTGATAAAGTCCTGGTGGAAAAAAACGATATCTTTCATGGCGAAGGGCGAGATACGCGAGTGCCCCCGCAATTCTCCTAATATGGTCAGGCTAGCTAGATCATCTTTTGACAAGCATGGATAAACTTTTACATGAATTTAGTTAAGGTACAAACGGATAAAGCAATAGAAGACCAAAAAACTGTGTTAATTACTGGTTGTTCCTCTGGTTTCGGGAACCGGTTAGTGAGTCAGTTTTTAAGAATAGGATGGCGCGTTATTGCAACGATGCGTCGAGCTGAGGAAAGGAGGAGTTTGTTTTCTGATGAGTATAACCAATATGGGGAAAGCTTGGTTATTGTGAATTTAGATATGAAGTCTAACACTGATCGGGAAAATATTCTGAAAGTAATTGAGAGTCTGAGTAACCCAAGAATAGATTGCTTGATCAATAATGCGGGATATGCTTTGTTCGGCGCGATGGAGAACTGTAGTGAATTACAGTTGCGAGAACAAAATGAAGTCAATTTTATTGGGCCTATGTTGCTCATTCGTGCGCTATTACCTTATCTTCGTCAATCAAAGGGTACGATTATTAATGTTTCTTCAATGATGAGTTTTTTAGGATTTCCATTATCTTCTAGTTATTGTAGTAGCAAAGCGGCGTTGACGATGCTGTCTGAATCCTTGAAGCTTGAGCTGGCACCACTGGGTTTACGAGTACATGCAGTCGAGCCAGGCGGTTTTCGAACAGGTTTTGTTGATCACTCGCAATGGGGTGAGAAGGATATTCCCGCTTATCAAGAGCAGACTCGTAGTTTTCGTACATTCCAAGGAAAACTCAGTGAAGGTAAGGGGAAGGACCCAGCTTTAGTGGTTCGGCATATTGTAGCTTTGGCGACAGATCATCATAGTTTTGTACGTAAACAAGTTGGACTTGATGCGCTGATTTCAAAAATATTGCATACATCCTTTCCTGAAACGATTCGATTAAAGTGTGTAGAATGGATGTTTAGGCGTATAGCTCGATCAGTTTAACAGATCAGTATTACAAATCAGTTTTACAAAGGGGGGGCAATTCGTGAATTGCAAAACGGGTATTGACATTCAGTACTCCACTGAACGAAGTTTGGATGATCTTAATTTGGAAATCCAAGTTGGCTTGTCCATGCCTGGGTTAGACGAAGCTCATCCATTGAATAGCATGTTAAATGGTGCTTTTCTTAAGCAGTTAGGGGACAGACGACTGTTAGACGTGAAGCTGCCACTTTGGCCTTCGGAATATTTTAATTTGAATAGAACGAAACTGTTTTCTGAAACCACTCTGGAGAACCAGCTGTTAATCCAAATCGCTTGTAGTCGAGCGTTAGTAGAAGAAGTGCTATTGATAGAAAAATGCGGTATGGCATTTGGCTTAAAAATGGCGGTGCTGTCTGAAACGGTAGAAGAACGCATGTTTTACAATTTAATGACGGTAGAGGAAACGGTTCATTATCATCAGGTCAGACAGTTTTTACCTGATAAAGGCGAGAGTGTAAGCCCGAGTGCTTTTCATCATCTACTGTCTAATGTGATAGAAGAAGGTGATCGTAATAGTTTAATGTTCTTTATTCAGGTTGTCCTAGAGGGTTGGGGGCTCAGTCATTATAAAAGCCTTGCTCAATCTTGTTCCTGTGGTCAATTTAGTAAAGAGCTTAAAGAAATACTAAAAGATGAGGCGCGTCATCATGGATCTGGTACCATCTTTACAAAAGAACGAGCATTTTCTACATCCAGCTGTGAGTATATTACGGGCATTATGAGACAGCTCCTAAAATTGGTTCAATTAGGATCACAATCAGTATTGGATTCTGTTGAGAAAGTATGTGGAGCACTGTCCCACGCAGATAAAATAGCGCTGTTGAAACAGCTGGATAGTGAACAAGAAAGCGCAAATAGGCTAAATTTACTACGTCAGCTGATGATGAGTAATGGTGCTGAAAGCATTGTTCATGAGCTGGATGCCATGAATTGTTTTGAGCCCCTTCCCGTAGAGCGATGTATATGAATACCTTGTTAC
>JAYPYM010000282.1:1074-5013 GCA_038135915.1 Gammaproteobacteria bacterium | reverse complement strand
CGGTTGAGTAATGAGTTCCACCCTGAAAGCATCATCAAAACTGTCTTGTATTTCATCTATGCGTAAAAATAATGATTGCCTTTGTGCTTTCAGCTCATTGATTTTGGATAAATTAGGTCGGTTAATCACACTCTGCCTAACCACTTCAAGTAACTCTCGGCATTCTCGCCCAACTTTTGGGGTGTTTTCTCTAGCACTAATATAGTTGGCACGAATAAGGTTAAGATCCGGAGCCGTGAGTGATGCTTCAGAGCTTGAAGCCGAAGCATCATCATTCCCACTCTCAACATCCGCTACATAGCCCTTATCAGTTGTTCTAGCAATGTCCATAGTCGAATCTTATTATTTGTACCTATCTTAACTTTTTAAGGTCAATTATGGCCATCTTCTCAGATTGGTGGAACAGCTAGATACAGAAAAATACAAAATTATGGTACATATTTAAATAACCCAATCAGTCTGGAACTAGCTGTGATCATGGTCGAATGGGGAAAGAATCGTCACGAATAAGGCCCCTGATCCAGCGTTCTAGGTATTCACTAAATGCTTCGAGACTCATGGTTGACTTGATCTTCAGTAATTTATTTCGCTCTGATTCTATATCCAACTCATCTAATATCTTCATATAATCTGAATCACTGAGCGGATATTCGACCGTTTTATCAATCACTTCAAGAATAGTATCCGCTTCCGGGGGCAAGATTTTCTTGCGTCCATAATCATATTGATTGAGATAGCGTTGCGCATGATCTTTAAAAATTCTAGCTACAAGTGCTGATAGTTTTTTCCCTTTACCCTCATATTCTTTAAATTTACTTGGTGGCTCGGCTAAGGCTTGATGGACAGAAAGCCTTAACAATTCCTCAGCAATACTAGAAAAACCAGTATCAATGTCAACTTTTCTATATGACGCTGCTTTACCCATCTCTATCCCACGCATATCTGCAACCCAAAGCGTGCCTTCTTCAGACCGCTTTAATAATTCCTTAACTTCTTTTGAACCCAATAGGTACGAGTAAACATCATCGTATTGTCCAAAAACAATCGAGATACAGGTTTCTTCGACTGGCACCCGATAACTCCCCCTGCCCGAAGGCCGATGCTCTTCATCCTGGAATATCATAGCGGAAAATTTACCGCGTTTGCCAAAAGGGTTGTAATCAGTAGGCTCAATATTGGTGTCGAAGTCATGAGGGCTATTAGAGAAGCCAATTTTATTCTCTAGAATTCTTCTCGCTAGCTGCTTAATCTCTTCAAAAGAAGCATGATGATAATTATCTTTTTTAAGTTCTTTTCTTAATTTATTTTGAATCGATTCTGCAAAGTGATTAAGATCATTACAGCCCTTTTTAAATTTTGCCCTACTGATTAAGCAGCTACTCCACTGGAAAGCAGCTTTTACTAACCAATAGCCCTCATCACCTTTTTTTATTTCTGGTTTTTCATTGAACGACACAACATAACTAGGGAACTGATAGGTTATCATCCCGGTTTCATTACTTGTAGCTAATTTAGGAATAGCCAAAGAGATTTTTTCTGCTCCATCTGACTCTACTGTGACGTTCACTTTTTCCGTAAATAAAACCTCGACTTCCTGTGTCGTTTCATTTTTTACTGCTTTAATTACCCAAGGCTATAGCTGGAAACTGCTTGGATGCGCAGCAATTTTTCGCCTGGTACGATTCACGCTATCTCGATTAGGGAAAATGATCTCATTCATATTGCACCTCTTATATAATATTTAATTCATCATCTTGGTTTTCAGTTTAATCTGCAAGCTTTGTTTGAGTCTCTATCACAGACTGAGACTCAACATTTGAAATGACTAATATCCTATCGAAACCACGAACTACTGCTCACACACTTAATTCTTGAAAAATAGTCAGCAATGGGTAATCTGCCCTCCTTTGTATCATTAAACACTTGCCGTTTATAATGGAGACCTCCTAATGTCAGCGCTTTCGCATAAAGCAGCGAACCGGTACATTTTCCATTGTGAAAGCCAGTGTAAAACTTGATATCCACGCCATAGCTATAGTACCACCCGATATCAAAAAAGCCGGTTTGCCTACGAAAATTAGCGACCCGCTCTGCTGAATACATGAACCTTCCGCTTGGAAAAATACTGATTTGGGCAGCGTCCCAATGGAGGGACCGATGGTACATAGACAAACTCAAATCGATGGAGTACCCTGGATTGGCTTCACAACGGTCTGTGGATGCTAGTGCCAGTAACCAGAGCGCAAGAATGAAACCACCTTTGAAATTTAAACTTAGAATGTGTTTGGTTTTTCGAATAATTTTATACATTTTTTTCCTCCTCAGGAATATGATTTAAGAAAGAGATCTGTGTCTCTAACTTACTAGTGAATATCCTGAAAAATGATTAGGAGCTGCCAATGTACAAGGGAAACAGAAGTGTACAAATTCAAGTCAATTATCAATATGGCGATAATGAAAACTGGAAAGCCATTGGTAGCGGGATAGCCATTCACCCCAACTGGGTATTAACGGCAGCGCATGTTGTAGATGGAGGTATGCCTACTAGAATAGCCATCCGTGTTGATCAGCATGAGAAGCTTCTAATAGATACCTGTGAAGTGATCATTCATTCCGATTACGATATCGAGAAAAGCTGCTTTGATATGGCGGTTCTGAAGCTAGTTGATCCCCTTGATGAGGCCTATGTCACGCCCTTCATAGAAAATTTTTATCGGTTGAATACTCGTTGGCAACACCAACATGCCTCATTAACATTTCAGGGCCTCAAGGGGGCAGATTTAAAACCCTATAGTTATCAATTTAGTCTAGAAGAGCCCAACGAGGAAGAGAAAGAGAGTAGATTTATTTTATATGCCAACGATGCTGAAACGCCCAGAGATTATATCGGTTTTCAAATTCCTGGAGGCTTGGCTGATGGCTGTAGTGGCGGCCCCTGTCTATTTACTGCGCAAGATAATGTTCAATACTGTGTTGGAATGATTGTTGAAGGCGGCTCGATGGAAGGACCCGCTGCCGGAGATTCCTTGATATTGGGCGGCGATATTATATTACCCTGGTTAAAGAGCACAACGTTTAGCAAAAAAGCGATACCCTATTACAGCGTCGACGGAAAAGACCCTAATCTATTCTCGGTATTTAAATGGGTAAAAAACGTTTCATATCAGACATTACTGAAAAAAGATAAGGTGACAGACTTATTAAAGTGGGACACTGCAATCTCACGCCTGATAGGTAGAGATGAAGCGCTAGCAGAGTTGAATCAATGGTTTGAGAAGAACAAAGCGTCATCAGTCTGCAGAGTCTATTACGGCGAAGGCGGTGTTGGAAAAACACGATTTGTAAAAGAGTGGGCAGAACATTATTTCCGTGACCATGATTGGCAAATTGCCGATGGTAAAGTAGATCAGCTTGACACCATCCATCAAGCAATAGAAAAAACGCCCTCCCCCTGGTTAATCATCATCGATGACCCAGAGCCACAAGGAGATAAAGAAAGAGCTAATTTACTGGATTCAATGCAATCATGGTATCGCGCTGGTAGAAAAGTTGTAGTGATACTCGTTTCCCGCTATGGAAAGGACTATTGGGAAGACCTTTGGCCAGGAAAATTTAACGAATCCTGCACCATCGACTATCGGGAGCTCCAGCCAATACTTCCCAATGACAGTTATCAACTCTTATCTGAAACGCTTACTCAATTAGGGCAGCCAAAAGAAAGTGTACGAAGAGACGAATACTTGGCATGGATGGATGAAAAGCCCACAGAAAGACGTTATATGCGCTACCCATTAATGGTGCTGGGTCAGGCAATCTGCATGGCAAAGAACCCAGAATTATCCTTTAAATCCCTTAAGCAGCGCGAAATCATAACAGCTTTGTACGATTATGAAGATAGTCGATTAACCCTCAAAGAAAATGCCGTGGATAGAGGAAATG
>JAYPYM010000282.1:224-1064 GCA_038135915.1 Gammaproteobacteria bacterium | reverse complement strand
GGGCTAACCCGTGGAGAACGGGGTCTTAGCTTCAGACTATCAATGCTTGCTACACTCATCGGCCCACTGTCTAAAGAGGTTTTGGAGGCCGCCGCGGAAGATCAGGATAAAAGCATGAAACTAATCGGATTACCAAGTGCTAGAGATATGGGTTCTCTGTTGGGCGCAACAGGGTTAGATTTGCTCAGCAGCAATTATATATCACCATTGCAACCAGACATATTTGGAGCAGGCTTTGCATTGGAAACATTTAATTGTCAATTAAAGCTGAAAGGGTGTGAAGACTTCCAAAAACATCTCAGCCAGTGGTTCGCATTCTTTCTGGATAAGAGCGAAAATATGAATGCCTGCTTAGACCGATTCGGGCAGCGGTATCACGATCTGGTTCACCTTAATTTGCAGCCTAAGCAACTCTACGCCGCTTTTAGAGAAGCATTTACATTAAACCCAACACTCCTCAGCAAGGCCGAACCCTACTTCGCGACAGCTAGAGCTTTACTACCTGAGTTGGGTGTAACAGTCTATGAGCATCTGGTTTCGATCTACCAAGAAAAAATAAAAGAAAACTATTCTGCCCACGCACCCACATATGCGCAATATCTGAATAATTTAGCGGTTCGTCTAGATGAAGGTGGAGAGAGAGAAAAATCTTTACAGGCAATTAACGAAGCGGTAGACATTAGAAAACACTTGGCGAAAGAGGACTTCAATCAGTACGGTTTAGATTTAGCGAACAGCCTCACCAATCTTTCTCTATACTCGAAGCTCCAACATCCTAAGGACAGTATCAAAGCCATTCAGGAAGCTGTGGACATCTATCGACAGTTTGCAGACCAAGAC
>JAYPYM010000282.1:0-214 GCA_038135915.1 Gammaproteobacteria bacterium | reverse complement strand
TGATGTCGGTTATAGGAACGATGGTTTGCAAGCCTCTAAAGAAGCGGTTGAGGTTTACCGAGACATTTTAGATTGTGAGCACGCACAGCGCAACGAATTTGATTTTGCATCTATTTTAAATGGTTTATCCAATCGTTACGCTGAGACTGGAAGCCCCAAGGAAGCGCTACCAATGATGGAACAGGCAGTTGAATTATTTAGAAAACTTGCCTAA
>JAYPYM010000281.1:3484-5039 GCA_038135915.1 Gammaproteobacteria bacterium | reverse complement strand
CCCTCTACCTACTCGCCCTCTTAGCTGGTGTAATTGTGAAAGCCCCCAGCGTTCAGCATTCTCAATAATAATAAGTGTGGCGTTCGGTATGTTAATGCCTACTTCAATGATACTGGTGGCGATCAGTATCGAGATTTCATTGTTTTGGAAGGCTTTTATTTGCTGTGCTTTCTCATCGGTATTCATCTTCCCGTGCAGAGTCCCAACCTTGATTTCAGGCAGTTCGTGCTTGATTTCATCGCAAAGGCTAGTAATGGATTCGGTGGCTTGGGCATCATCTGTTTCAATATATGGGCAGATCCAATAAAGTTGCTGCCCGTTGTTCGTAATGTCTTTAATTCTTTGGAAAAGCAAGGGGCGTTTAGATTGAGGTATGACGGCTGTCTTGATGGCTTTTCGGTCAGAAGGCAGTTGTTTAATAGTAGATGTGTCGAGATAGTCATACAAGCTCATCGCGAGCGTGCGAGGAATTGGCGTTGCACTCATAAACAATTGGTGAGGCGTACCTTTAGTTTGCTTTTTCAGCAGCTGAGTTCTTTGCTCGACACCAAAGCGGTGCTGTTCATCAATAATAACCAGTTGTAGACGATTAAAAGAAATTTTCTCCTGAAATAATGCGTGTGTACCGATAATGATCTTGATTTTTCCGCTTGCTAAAGCTTGGTAAAGGTTATTTTTTTCTATTTGCTTCATTTTCCCTATCAACAAGTGTGCTTTAATGTTGAGGGGTGAGAGCAGCTGGTTGCAAGTTTCTAAATGCTGTCTTGCTAATACTTCGGTAGGTGCCATTATAGCGGTTTGGCCATTGCAATGGTAAGTTTGAATGGTGGCTAACAGGGCGACGAGTGTTTTGCCTGACCCCACTTCGCCTTGCAGCAGTCGAAACATAGGGTATGTTTGATTCAGGTCGGCTTGAATTTCTTGCCATGCTATTAGTTGATCTTGAGTTAGCTCAAATGGCAGCTCATCAATGAATTGCCTAGTCAGTGCTTGATTATCATGCCTATCTACTTGATCACTGCTTGGTAGTAATGATGCTTGATATCTGTTCGACTTCCAGTAGAGGGTTTGTGCTAACCAAGGGTCCAGCATGATTCTGTAAGTGGCCACTGAGCGCATCCATGCGTGGTCGTGCTGTTTCGCAGCTGGCATTTTTGCATGAATTTGGTTTAAGGCTTCTGTTAAGCTAGGTAGCCCATATGCTTGTAGACAGTCGTTGGGTAATAAATCAAGTTGAATCCGTGAGCTATTAATTTTTTCTAGTAACCATGTCCCCCAGTACCGCAAACGGGATTGACTGATGCCTTCGGTCGATGGATAGATGGGCGTCAAGTATTCGCAAAGGGGTGCGCATGGTGATTCAATTGCCTCAATTTCTGGATGGGTCATTTGCAATTGCTGGTTGTATAGGCCTAGCTGACCAAAGCACCTAATCCAAGGTTTGTTTGCTGTGTCTAAATGGTTCAAAAAGTGAGGTTGGTAGAAAAAGTTTAATTGTATTGGCAGGTGCTCTGTTTCCAGCTCGATAGTGCAAACTGTTTTATTGTTGCGTTTT
>JAYPYM010000281.1:0-3474 GCA_038135915.1 Gammaproteobacteria bacterium | reverse complement strand
GGATACTGGTTATCTGGCCTTGAGTCAGTATCTTTTCAGGGGTGGTGGCTAGATGCTGCTTTGTGGTGTCTGTGATAGCGCTGATTTCTGTTCTGTTTTCATATGATTTAGGTAAATGCCACAATATATCTTGAAAGCATTTGATTGATAACCTTTCTAACTTTGCAGCGACTTTCGTTCCGACACCTGGGAGTCCAGTAGTAGGTGTTTTTAAGAAGGCTTCTGCTATGAGCCAATCTTTAATTGGCATAAAAAAGCCGCTTGCTAGGTATCTGTGAGCAATTCTGGTATAAAACGCAAATCATTATCATTTAACTTTAGATTTAAAGTGGTAGAATTGGTTCGTCAATTCACGATATTTAACCTTGGCAAAGGCCAAATATCAATAGATTGGCTTTATTTCGTAAAGTTGAACCCATAACGTCAAATAGATGGTTCGAGATGGGTTTGGTAGTCAAGCATTTGGAAATTTGATTGGGGGCATCTTCAATGTCGAATAAGTTGAATACTGTAACAACAGCTACTCTAAAGAACCGGGGCTTGCATGCTGCAAGAGTGTTGTCTTCTGGGCTGATGAGCTTAGCCTGTGCTTTTTTTATTATGTCGTGCAGCCAGCATGATGAAGAGGCTGCTAAGGTGTCCGATCATTCTCAGGAACCCAAGAAAGAAAAAATTGTTGTTTACTCGGCCAGGAAAGAGCACCTCATTAAAGATGTATTCGATGCGTTTACCAGCGAGACAGGTATTGAAATAGAGTATATTACAGACAAGGCCCAGCCGCTCATGGTGAGATTGGCTGCAGAGGGGGAGCGAACACCGGCTGATGTGTTTATCGCTGTAGATGCGGGCAACCTTTGGCAAGCCGTTCAGCAGGATTTATTGAAGCCCGTTTCCTCTGCTACCCTGGAGGCCCGAGTCCCTGGCCATTTGAGAGATCCGGAAGGGCGCTGGTTTGGGCTGTCTCGTCGTGCTCGCACAATTGTTTATTCTACGGAGCGCATGAATCCAGCAGAGCTTTCTACTTATGAAGCCTTAGCGGATGCGCCTTTTCAAGGCCGCCTTTGTCTGCGTACCTCTAAAAAAGTTTATAATCAATCGCTTGTTGCAACTTTAGCTGCGCGATCTGGTACAGAAACAGCAGAGCATATTGTGAAAGGTTGGGTTAAAAACTTGGCAACGGATGTATTTTCTAATGATACTGCAGTGATTAAAGCTATTATTGCTGGCCAGTGTGATGTAGGTGTCGTAAACACTTACTATTTTGGCGCACTTCTAAAAGAAGATCCGAATATACCTGTTGCTTTATACTGGGCTAATCAAAGTACTAGCGGCACTCATATCAATATTAGCGGTGGTGGTGTCACTAAGCATTCAAGCAATACTGAGCATGCGGTACAGTTATTGGAATGGTTAGTATCGGATAAAGCGCAGGAGTCTTTTGCCTGGGTAAACCAAGAGTATCCAGTGGTGCCTAGTGTGCCGCCAAGTGAGCTGGTCCAATCCTGGGGTGAATTTAAAGCTGACCAAGTCAATATTTCAATTGCTGGAGAGTACCAAGCTGAAGCGATAAAAATAATGGATAGAGCGGGCTACCGTTAAAAGTAAAGATCCGCTTGATAATATATGGCAGCTAACATCACCATCAGCTCAAACGCCTCTGATTCAAGAGGCGTTTCCAGAGTTAGGCTCAGGCGAGCAAGTGCGCGATGGCGCTATTCCTGGCTGGCTGTCTGTGTCTGTATTATTTTGTTAATGCCGCTGGCCTTTTTATTCTTAAGTTGGCGTCAAACGGACACCGACCTCTGGATGCATCTGCTCACCAGTCAGATGAGCAGGCTGCTTGGTAATACTGTTTGGCTTGCGGTAGGTGTTTCATGCGGGGTGGCAGTTTTAGGTACGCTCTTGGCTTGGCTAACTGCTCGGTTTGAGTTTAGAGGCTCCAAGGTGTATGAGTGGGCGTTGGTCTTGCCATTAGCAATGCCAGCCTACGTGTTGGCTTTCGTTTATGTAGCGGAGCTTGATTATGCTGGTGTTGTCCAAACTTGGGTCAGAGCCTGGTTTGGCACTTCTGATTTCTTCCCTGAAGTTCGAAGTCGTGGCGGTGTAATTGTTTGTTTTATTTTGGTCTTTTACCCCTATGTATATGTGCTGGCTCGATCAGCTTTTTTATCCCAAGGAGACCATCTCTATGAATCTGCTCAGAGTTTAGGCTATTCATCGACGCGTATATTTTTTAAAGTTGCTTTACCGCTAGGCAAACCTGCGATTGTCACAGGGTCTACATTTGCCTTGATGGAGGCATTGGCGGATTTTGGTGCCGTTAGTATTTTTAATTATGATACTTTTACAACTGCCATTTATAAGGCCTGGTATGGTTTTTTCAGTTTGAACACTGCCGCACAGCTATCGACTGGCCTGCTGATGTTTGTTTTGTTAATTATTTGGTTGGAAAAAAGCTTTTTAGGTAAGGGAGGGGTGAGTCAAGATGAAAAAATGCTTTTTCCAAGGCGTGTGAAGCTTAAAGGGCCGAAATCCTGGGTGGCGCAGGCTATTTGCCTTTTGATCTTATTTGCAAGCTTCATACTTCCGGTTTGTCAGTTGTTGATATGGGCATTAGCGCACTATCAGCAAGTATTGAATGAGGGCTTTTTTGCTCGTTTGGTGAAAAGTGTGTGCCTTGCGGGTGGTAGTTCTTTATTAGTGGTAGGCGTATCCTTGTTTCTTGCATTTTGTAGTTATCAGGATAAGCGAAATTGGGTGAATCTATTTGTTCGCTTGAGTACTTTCGGTTATCTTTTCCCAGGCAGTATCTTAGCTGTTGGTGTGATGCTATGGTTTAACTGGCTGGACCAGGTTTTAGCCTACCTGCTTAAGCCTATTGGTGTGAACCAGGTTTTTTTGGGCACGCTTGCTGCTTTGGTATTGGCTTATATCATTCGGTTTATGACAGTAGCTTATGGGCCGATACAGACGAATATTCAAAGAATTAGGCCTGCTTTATTTGAAGTGGCTAAGACGATGAAGGTGAAGAGGCGATCTTTTATCTTCCGAATTCTTCTTCCCCTGCTGACACCAGGTATCTTTTCAGCCGGCATTTTGGTGTTTGTTGATATTATGAAAGAGATGCCGGCGACTTTGCTGCTTCGTCCCTTTGGCTGGGATACTTTGGCTGTAAAAGTGTATGAGTATACATCCGAGGGTGACTGGTATTTAGCCTCTGTCCCTAGCTTGGCATTGGTTCTCATTGGTCTTTTACCAGTATTTATTTTAGTTCGTAGGATGATGTGGGATAAGCGGCCTCGAAGTCATGGCTAATGCTTACCAAGTTGCTTAAAAAGTTTATGCCAGACAGAATTAACTTGAGTTTATTAGGTATGTTGTAGATTTTAGATATATGCTATTTAAAAGCAATCTAAAATCAAGCCAATGAAATACGTGCCTAAAACAGTATCTTGAGTTTAAAATGGTATACCG
>JAYPYM010000280.1:0-5048 GCA_038135915.1 Gammaproteobacteria bacterium | reverse complement strand
GCCAAAAAAAACAGAATTTACATTGATGAGTGTGATAAAGAAAGTGATTCTTTTTCCACCCTTTATTGCATTAATGCTCGCACTCGTGTTAAGGCCTTTCACATATCCTGAAGCACTGGTTGGGATTCTTGAAACCTTAGCAGCTACGCTTGTGCCTTTTGTGATGCTCGCAGTAGGGTTGCAAATGAGATTCCAATTCAGCAAAGAGATTATTTCTCAATTGAGTGTTGGGCTGGGTATAAAGCTTATTGTTGCGCCATTAGTTGCACTGTTTTTTTGTAAAGTCACTGGGTTAGAGGGGGAAGCCGTCAAGGTTTCAATATTTGAAGCAGGCATGCCGCCAATGGTCTCAGCAGCAGCCCTTGCGATACTTGCAAACCTATCACCTGCTTTAGCAGCTGCGCTGGTTGGCATAGGTATTATTCTCAGCTTTGCTACTTTACCCATGCTTCATCAATTGATAGCTCATATCATAGGCTAACGCTAGTTAGATAGCTCATCACTCAGGATAAGTTGGTAGGTTAAAGCCACGGCCTGAAATATGTGCTTCAATATCCGCTTCTGATCCACTGGGTTCCATTAAGTCAAGCACCAGTGTTTCCCCGCTGCCAACATTCACTGTTGCGGTCGTTTCGTCTGAAAGATCATTATCTAAGTCCCTATCATATAAAAACCCTGCGGTATCTGTGCTGTCATATGTACAAGCCGTCGTTGGTGCATAAGTAATATCAGAGGCGCCTGAGTTAGTGGGTTCATAAACATTGGTGGTTGTATCAATAGTAATGTGTTGACGCTGGGCATATTCAAGCAAAGTGTGGTCATTTCCCGGGCCTGCCCAGTTACAGATAAAGCCCTTGATGCTGCCATCTGTTGAGGTCACTTGATCGCCGTAACCAAAGTAACCTTCACCACTCGTGGTAGTAGATAAGCCTACATTCATAATTCGACTGTTATCATCCATGGCGCCGGCTTGCCATACGTAACTATACTGTCCCAGTAAGTTATTAGGATTAAAATCTGCGGTAAAAATATGGAAATTATTTGCCCAGGATGAAGATGGATCAACAATGTTTCCGGTAAAGCTGGAAGTACTGACTGTGCTTAACGTGGCTGTTAGACCATTGGCGTCATGGTCGCATAGTTGTGCGCCACGTGATTGCATCCGTAGCTCTGTTTCTGATATCCGAATGTAATGCAAGGAGCCGTTATTAGTCACGTCAGTATTAGAGCAATTCCCTGGGGGGTCAAAGGTATCATCGGCACGATAAGTTAATAAGCCTTCGTAGGCGGTCGCGCTGTTTGCTGTTGAGTGGGTTAGTTGAATGACAATGTTGTAATCTGTTGCTGAGCGCGTATAGGTCAGCTCGATGTTGTATAACCAAACATCGCCATTTGCATTTAAATTTATGTTTGCTGTATTAAAGGTGGTATTTGCTATACCGATTGCATTCATCTGCGTGACCACATCTAGAGTGCTTCCTGCGGTCAAATCCCCAGGCCATGAACCGCCTCCATCGACATAGGCCCGAATCATACTTGCAACGCTCATCAAAGCGATAAAAGAACGATCGCGTACACCTTGCATTCTTGCATTGAGTTGTGCTGCTAGGCAAGCTTCAGTGGTGGTGCCCTCTACTTCTGTCCAGATGCCTAAGTCACCTGTGGGTAAGGACGGATAGGAGTCACTACCCATGGGTGATCCATCAGTGCCATCTGGATGGTTCTGGTAGAACAATTTAGGCCCATAGCACTCAGCATCTCTGTCTTGGGAGTAAAAGAGCTCAGGTGTAAAAGTATCTCTAATCGCGGTTGTTCCTGCTAATAAGGTATCTATACGATCAATGGCTTGCGTATAACTTGCAGATCTAGCAAGGTTGGTGGTTCTTGATGCTAGAAAGTTGGCTGAATCGATATTGCTTTGATCCGTTGGAGACGCAACAGCTAAATTAGACGGAAACCCTGTTGTTGCTGCATTTGAGGTATTATCGGTTAGGTTAGACGTAGAAGTAGAACCGCCACATGCGCTTAAGAGATTGCAAAAAAAGATGATAAAGGCTAGTACAACATGCTTGTTCACAAATAATCCCTCTTTGATTTCTATCCATATTGATGGCTATCTCAAAAGTATAGCCAAGGTAAAAATAAAGGAGAGGGCGTTAGTAGTATTGACTTCTGGTGTACAAAATAATGCTTACGAGATGTTAAATTGTAAGTGCTAGAGTGAGTATACTTATATCAGATATATCAGAGTATGTTACATGGCAGAGGCGTACAATCACATTCTTCAGCGGACTCTCGGTCTGATATATCATCCTCTGTTTCATATGCTGACGCACTGATTTCGGAAGATTCTGTCACTAAGCTAATATTGTCGTTTTTCAAAGATTCAACCAACAGATCTGCTCGTTCAAGAGCAGTGTGTGCTTCAATGAGAAAGGCATCAACTTTTAATTCGATCAAGTCAAATTGGAATAATTTTGGTGTGTCTAAATAGTCAAAGCAAACTAATAAGTCCCTTAGTTGGTTAGCGGATGCCATGATGTTATTCGCTTTGGAGCTGTATCTGTTATACAGCACCTCTGATAATTGATCCTGGATCAAGTGGCTTGCGTCACGAATTTTTGTAAGACAGTGCTTAAAGATTTGCGTCATGCTTTGTTCTGTCTCTAGTACAAACCTATCTAGCGCTCGAAAGTGTTGCTGATCGTTGGTGCTTAGATTCTCTCTAACCCATTTTACGCAGTCCAAATGGTGTCTAATGGTTAAGAAAGCTTCGTTTGTTTTGTCATTAGAGGAAAAGGGGATGTCCTCGCGAAGCAAGCTATTTTCGAACTGTTTCAGTTTTTCAGCATTTGCATTCAGTACTGAAACAAATTCGGCTGCGCGTTGGGTATTATTGAATGCTGAGCGAGGAGGCAAGGTCTCTGGTCTGTTACGTAAAGAGCTTGTTTTCCTCACTATTCTAAAGGCAGCTGAATCGAGGCTTGTACGTAGAATACTATATTCTCCACCTAAATGGTCTGAGGCTCTTAAAGGGAAGTGTCCTTCTTTACTGCTGGATGCAATCATATGTTGAGTGTGAGTAGTTGCATATAGTGGAGATTGTTGAGCGTTTCTGTCTGATTCAGAGATTTGCGGCATTGGTTCGAAAGAGCGTGAATCACCGGGAGCAAAGTTGCGTGGTTGCTGACTATACCTAGTATTTAAATAAGCCGGGCTTTGATCTTGGCCTGCGGTAACGTTAGTTTGCATGATGATCACCCATCTAATTGAATTGAGATATTGGTTGCTAACCAATGGATCAGTAAGATTTATAAACTCACACTTTCGTGGACGCGAAGTATACTAAATCTTAAAATGCTTGCAAACTTATTACCGAATCCTGACGATATTTGTGAACCAGGATCTAGACTAAATAACCATAAAATATTTAGTTATAATGGTATTAGGCGGTCAATCTTATGCACAATTTTAGGCTAAATGTTTAAGGTGTTCTTGTATATGACCATTTAAAAAGGTTGAGATAAAATAGTAGCTATGATCATACCCTTCTCTGTAATTTAGTCTAAATTTTTGCCCTACTTCAGAAGCAGCGTGCTCAAAATTTTCACTCAACAGTTCCTCTTTTAGGAATTCATCATCTGTGCCTTGGTCAATTAAAATATTAGCATCTGATTTATACCCTTGTTTTAATAATTCACAGGCATCGTGATTTTTCCATGCATTCTGATTATCGCCGAGATACCCTTTAAAAGCTTTTCTTCCCCAAGGGGTTAAAACAGGGTTCAAAATAGGGGAAAAAGCAGAAATAAATTTAAAGAGCGTTCCAGACTTAAGGCCGAGAACAAGCGCTCCATGGCCACCCATTGAATGGCCGCATATGGATACCTTATTAGTGTTAAAATCATTCTTTAATAATTGAACAATATCCTTAACAATATAATCTTCCATTTGATAGTTATCGGCATAGGGGCTAATGCTTGCATTTAAATAAAAACTTGCGCCACTTCCAAAATCATAATCATCGTCTTCTCCAATAATGCCAAGATGTCTGGGTGAAGTGTCTGGGCATATGATCATAGTATTGGTACCTGCAAGGTGTGCTTGAACGCCAGACTTTGTGATGAAGTTCTCTTCGTTACAGGTTAATCCAGATAACCAAATAATCGCGCTGTCAATATTCTCAACGCTTTGAGGTAGAAATAATGAAAATCTCATTTTTGTCTTAGTACTTTGAGAATAATGTTCCGCAAAAATTGTTTCTCCGCCGAAAGATTTATGCTTTTTCAGAATTTCATACATTAATAGTCTCCTTATTCTAGAGCAAGATAACAATCAAGTTTTATATGATGCCTAGCTAAAGCCAATGGTGTTAGCCTATATCTGAAGAATTCTCAAACAAAACTCAAAGTACCCCCCATGGGGGGAGTGTATCACATCGAGCGCCTATCTATACTAGTGCCTAATCAGTTTTCTGAATGTTTTATTGGAATCAGCTTTGCCCGTAAAACGAGTTTTAACTTAGAACGAACAGAAATGCTGCATGACGACTTATTACACAAACCCAATACGAGTAGCGGATTCATTTATTTTATCAGAAAAGGAAAATTATCATGGTTAAAATATTTTTCATATCAATTTTAATTCTCATTTCTTGTAATGCTTATAGTACAAAGGTATTCGATGGAGAACATTGCCCTGATGGCTGGACACCAGTAAAATTTGATAAAACGGTACAACGAATAGATAAAATTTGTAAGAGGCTAGGTGCTTGGTGGATTGTAAGACTAGCGGAAGGTGGGTCTGTTGACGGGCCTGGTTACGATTGTAAAGTGAGAACTCACGACAATAGAAACCTAGGTCACGTATTATGCGAACGCAACCCTAAGATTCCCAGTTTTGTTAATGTTTCCGGTAAAACATGCCCCAAAGGAACGCAACTGGCTTCAGCGGTTGAAGCTTACCGCCACCGAGATACGATTAAAAAAATACTAGGGCCCTGGGATATCTCAAGATTGAAAGATGGCGGATCAATGGATGGGTATGGC
>JAYPYM010000279.1:4255-5061 GCA_038135915.1 Gammaproteobacteria bacterium | reverse complement strand
AGTTACAAATAAATCATCGCCCACCAGCTGAATCCTACGACCCAGTTTTTCAGTTAGCCCAGCCCAGCCCTCCCAGTCACTTTCATCCAACCCGTCTTCTATTGAGAGTATTGGATACTGATCGACCAATGCGGACAAATAATCCACGAATTCTGAGGAGGATAGTGACTTATTATCTCCTGCGAGGTGATAAGTGCCAGACTTAAAGAATTCTGAAGCGGCACAGTCTAAGGCAAGATGCATATCCTTTCCAGGCACAAAGCCTGCGCTCTCAATGGCTTCCATAATGAGCTCTAACGCTGCTTCATTAGAGGTTAAATCTGGCGCAAATCCTCCCTCATCACCCACTGCGGTACTCAGTCCACGAGCCTTGAGCTTAGCTTTCAACGCATGAAAGGTTTCGGCGCCATACCTTAAAGCTTCAGCAAAGTTAGTTGCGCCAGTTGGCTGAATCATAAATTCCTGTATGTCAACGTTATTATCAGCGTGAGCGCCCCCATTGATGATATTCATCATGGGAACCGGCATAGAATATGGACCTGTATCTTGATTGATCATTCGTGAAATATGCTGATATAGAGGCTGTTGGGCTTCTTTAGCAGCAGCTTTAGCGACAGCCAAAGACACAGCTAGAATCGCGTTTGCACCAAGCTTACCTTTATTATCTGTACCGTCCAACTTAATCATTTCCGCATCCACATGCTTTTGATCAGCTGGATCCAGCCCCCTGACATGTTGTCTAATTTGAGTATGAATGGAGGCTACAGCATTTAGTACACCTTTACCTAAATAGCGTTTCGGATCAT
>JAYPYM010000279.1:0-4245 GCA_038135915.1 Gammaproteobacteria bacterium | reverse complement strand
TTATCTCTCAGCTCAAGCGCCTCTCGGGAGCCAGTAGAGGCACCAGAAGGCGCAGAAGCCACGCCTACTGTTCCTGACTCTAACACCACCTCTGCCTCAACAGTCGGATTACCTCGCGAATCCAATATTTCTCTTGCTTTAACATCTACGATATTCGACATAGTTTAACTCCGTCATAGCTTTAATTCTGATGTTTCAATCACTGGTATCAATAGGCTGAAAGGATTTGACCAACTGATCCATCGCCTTTATTTGCGTTAGAAAAGGTAACAAGCGATCTAGCCTCAATGCACAAGGGCCATCACATTTTGCCACACTGGGGTCGGGATGAGTTTCTAAAAATAACCCTGCTATCCCTTGGGAAATACCTGCTAAAGCAAGCTGAGTTACAAACTCCTTTCTTCCGCCTGCCGACGTATCCAACCCTCCAGGGCGCTGCAAAGCATGGGTTACATCAAATATCAACGGATTTCCAAAACGCTTCATGACTGGAAAGCCAAGCATATCTACTACTAGATTATTATATCCAAAACAACTCCCGCGCTCGCATAGCATCACCTGGTCAGAACCGGCCTCTCGAAATTTTTCGATGATGTGCCGCATTTCCAATGGCGACAAGAACTGTGCTTTTTTAACGTTTACCAGACGCCCCGACTTTGCCAATGCAGCTACTAAATCCGTTTGACGGCACAAAAAAGCTGGTAACTGAAGAATATCCGCGACCTCAGCGGCAGGCTGAACTTGGTATGGCTCGTGAACATCCGTAATCACAGGGACACCGAATTTACTTTTAATTTCTTGTAACCAAGCGAGACCTTGATCTAATCCTGGGCCTCTAAAGGAGTGTATTGAGGAACGATTTGCTTTGTCAAAGGAAGCCTTAAAAACATAAGGCATACCCAACTCTTGTGTCGCCTCAACGAATTGCTCCGCTACTTGAAACGCTAATTCAGAAGACTCTAAAACATTAATTCCACCAAAGATAGCCAGCGGCAAGTCATTACCAATACTGAGTTGGTTAACCTTGAACACTTTCGAAGCGTTTTGCGAAGAGCCTGTTGCTTTCATGATTACCTCAACCCAAAATTACGATAACACCGCTAGGCACTCTAAATGTCGCGTATGATAACAGAAGTATTAGCCTATGCGTCAATATTTAAGGACATACTGGTATAATTGAATAACAGTTCCCATTCCAACAGATATCACAGTTACCTTGTTAGCTCAGGCTCTGCACATGCACTGTTATTTCTTCTACTCTGAAAATCCAATGCTGCTTGGATATAGCTGGCGAATAGCGGATGGCCATCTCTGGGTGTCGAAGTGAACTCAGGGTGGAATTGACAGGCTATAAACCAAGGATGATTAGCAACCTCTATCACCTCAACAAGGTCATTATTATCTGAAGAGCCAGCCACAATCATACCTGCTTTGGTCAAGGCCTCAAGGAAATTGGCATTCACTTCATAGCGATGACGATGACGCTCAAAAATCTCTTTCTTCCCATAAATTTGATAAGTTTTGCTGCCCTTAGATAAATGACACCTATAGACACCCAGCCTCATCGTACCACCCAAGTCTGTGTTTGAATGCCTTTGTTCCACGCCACCACTGGCTGTAACCCATTCGCTGATCAACCCTACTACAGGATTTTTTGTACTAGGGTTTAATTCAGTAGAGTGGGCATCCCCAATGCCAGCAACATGCCTAGCGAACTCAATGACTGCCAACTGCAACCCTAAACATATGCCTAAATAAGGTACGCCGTTCTCTCTCGCGTACTGTATCGCCAACACTTTCCCTTCAACACCTCTCGTACCAAAACCACCTGGTACCAGTATTGCGTTGGCTTTACTTAGCAAGGAAACTCCCTTTACTTCGATTTCTTCAGAATCAACATAATCGACCACTACCTTAGCATGCGTTTTAATACCTGCATGCACTAAGGCTTCATTAAGTGATTTGTAGGCATCCCTAAGTTCTGTATATTTGCCAACCATTGCGATCCGAACGCTTTTCTGAGGTGCCCTTAGCGCGCTCACAACCTTCTGCCACTCAATCAAGTCTGCCGGCGGACAAGACAAACCAAGACGACTAACAACAATGTCATCTAAGCCCATCTTGTTTAAAATCCCTGGAATTGCATATATAGTATCTGCATCAGGGCATGGAACCACTGCGTTTTCCTTCACATTAGTAAACAAGGCTATTTTGCGAAGCGCATCACTAGGTATATCATGATCAGAGCGACAAACGAGTATATCTGGCTGCAATCCAATGGATCGAAGCTCTTTCACTGAGTGTTGAGTGGGTTTAGTCTTTGTTTCTCCAGCTGTGGGGATAAACGGCACCAAAGTCAAATGAATAAATACAGTCTCGTTGATATCTAGATCAGATCGTAATTGGCGTACAGCCTCCAAAAAAGGTAACGACTCAATGTCCCCGATCGTACCGCCAATTTCTACAATTACAACATCCGATTCTGGGTCACAACCGAGCACCTTTTCTTTTATCAGGTCGGTGATGTGGGGAATAACTTGCACTGTACCACCTAAATAATCACCGCGACGCTCTTTCTGTATGACTTCTTCATAAATACGGCCAGTGGTGTAGTTATTCTCTCGGGTCATAGAAGCTCGAACAAATCGTTCATAATGACCCAAATCCAGATCTGTCTCAGCACCATCTTGAGTGACAAATACTTCGCCATGCTGATATGGGCTCATAGTCCCAGGATCTACGTTAATGTAGGGGTCTAACTTCATGAGGGTGACCCGCAGGTTTCGCGTTTCTAAAATTGAAGCTAAAGATGCAGCAACGATACCTTTCCCTAATGAAGAAACAACACCGCCTGTCACAAATATAAATTTTGCCATTAAAATACCATATAACGAGAAGAGTCTGAGAGCAATCTTTGGTTAAGCAACCGTTCGCTATTATACTCAACCACCGCTTATTGTAGAAGCCTTGTTGTAAAGTAATGCAGACGACCATTTGCATGAGCTTGTAACATCAGAAAGCAGGACGTTTTTCAACCCTGATACCTTTATCATGAAGTGGCATAATTTGGTTTTTTAATCATTATTTAGAAGAAGTAGGCTCATGAAACTACCTAGCTTGATCTAAGAGTGATACTTATATAGTATTACCTTCAAGTTTCAAACGTAGGTTAGAATAAAAAAAGGTATGTATTATGCTAAGAGCAGCTCCCCCACCAGGGCAACAAACACAAGCCAGACAACAAATACAACGATCATCTTCTTTCAACAACAGTGATTTACCTTCTGGCGATCCGAACACCAGACGATTAATACAGCCCGGTCAACTCATTCGATCTCACAGCGCTCATAACTTAGGCGTGTTTCCACAAAGCTTTAATGCTGATACAGCTGTAAATGCTTGGGAATTTCAAGGCCCAATAATCTTACCTGGTGCTGAGAACGATGCCGCTAGCGTAGTGGCAGCTGAAGTACCAGAAGATAGCGATAGCACAGTTGATTATAGTGACCCTGACCCAACAGGAACTGACAACCAGTCAGAAAGCGCTCAGGAAACAACCGTCACTGATGAATTACCGACAGAAACCGGTCAAGAAGCAACGGAGCATACGCACACTTCTATGCCTAGCTTGGCAACATATTCTTCTAACACTGAACCCTTCTCCTTACCTACACTTCTCGGTGGCCGTGAAGTTCAGACTGTCCCAGACACACACCATTCTCACGGTCCCCGTACACGCCAAACTGCAACACAACAAAGGAGACCAGGTACTGCAACGCTTCCACGAACCGAAAATCGATGGGAAGATGTCGCAGATAGGGCCGCCGCCCCAACAAATAATAGAAGAACAACAAATCAGGCACCACGCATGAGGCATATGTCCGAAGGGCAACAGCAAGCACAGACAGATAATAATGTAGATTTAGGATGCTGTAATCCGTGCGCTATTTTATAAATCAGTGTTTCTGCTTTGCTTTTAAAGCTTAATTTTAGCTCGTCGCACCAATCGTTTGCTCATAAAGTGTAAATAGGCTCTTATTCTTTTTGGGCACCTTCTGATACTCTTCTTCTGTCATATAGAATGATTTGTGTTTACGATAGTTTACATCCTGAAACCAAGGCCTTGAATAGGTCATGTACAAAAGGGGCCTAATTATTTCTGATCGATTTGGCTCGCCACCATGATAAACTAAGGTAACTCAAGCAAATTATCCTACCCACTGAATGCCATTTTGTAATATCATT
>JAYPYM010000278.1:3081-5070 GCA_038135915.1 Gammaproteobacteria bacterium | reverse complement strand
GTTTTAGCTTGAATTTTAACCTCTTCGGGTTCATTCATATATTGCCTAGCGACCTTTCGAATCGGGTTAGGCATCGTTGCAGAAAAAAGAGCCACCTGTCTTTGCTCAGGAATTTGATCAAGAATCCAAGTTACATCATCAATAAAACCCATTCGCAACATTTCATCTGCTTCATCTAGCACAAGGGTATCTAAACAAGATAAATCAAGATGCCCCCTTCTGATCAAATCCATAATTCGACCGGGCGTTCCAACTACGACCTGGGCGCCGGCTTTCAAGCCCTTTAACTGATTTTTAAAATCAGAACCACCATAAATCGGTAGAACTTTAAATCCATGAACATACTTCGAATAGCGTTTAAAGGCTTCAGATACTTGCAAAGCAAGCTCCCGAGTAGGCGTTAACACCAATGATTGTACAACTCTCTGATTGACATCAACTTGATTTAATATGGGTAACGCAAAAGCTGCCGTTTTGCCGGTTCCCGTTTGAGCAATACCTAGCAAGTCTTTACCGGCCATCAGCAATGGAAGGCAGGCCTCCTGTATGGGGGTAGGTACTTTATAACCTGATTCTTCCAGGGCTTTGACTACAGCCGGTAGCAAATTTAGTGTTTGAAAAGTTGTTTGATTGCCTTCAGCAGTTTCCGATTGGTTGTTCTCTGTCGTTACTTGATTGTTCTCTGTCATAGTTACCAGCACTTTTTTGGTCATCGTTATATGCGGTCATCATATGTCGACCAGCGATTACATGACCACCTGTCTGCTGGCCACACCTGTATTATTTATACGCTATTAAACTGTATGCTTATGAATGCATTGAATAGACAATTCTTGAATCTAAGGTTATACCTTTGCCTTATAGCGGGGGGACAGTATAGTATGCAAAGTCACCGATGACCAGGAGTTTCGCTATCGCTTCACTGAAATTCAGCATAAAGAAAGCTTGATGAAGCAATTGGCTGCCTATCACTTAGTTCTTTGAAAGCTCTAGCGTCACCCTTACTTTTCCAGGTACTGCCTGCTTTTCCAGGTTGATGGATGAAACTTGGATTCCATATCGGCTATAGAGGTAATGAACCCACTTTATGAATGAGCTCATTAAAACATCATCCAATCTAATTTTAATGCTGTCTTCACCCTTAGGCTCAGCACCTCTGAGCACAAGGCGGTGCTGGCTCGCAGACTCATTCACCAACGACAGAAGGCTTTTATTGAGGGGGGCTTTATTGCTAGTCCTCGAGGAACCAGTCACCAAGGGCACTTTAGATTTCATCCAGTGATTTACTTCACTGATATATGATGATCTCGCAGAATTTGCCGCTGTATATAATGGGGACCAAAACAAAAAATAGCAGATGGCAATTATTGATAGCCCGATCAGCGCATTAACTAACCAGCGTTCACGTACATTTAGTCTTTGATAATGACCTTTCACCGTTTCGAAATAGGGGTCAAACACACCAATTATCTTATCAATCAAACATGCCACCTTTTATATCTAATGATCTATCAGCTTTGCATAATACTGAACAAAATCCGTTCAGTAGATTTAAGCCGTATGACCAGGTTTTATCCTTACCCGAGCCTTAACCCATGCTCCATCTTTATTGGCATTATCAATGCTAACACTCATGTTCTTTTGCTCAAGCTGAACTTTCAAAGTATCTAAATATGGAAAATCCTTTACTAGAAGGTCTAAGCGAACCTCCCCTTGCTTTTGATCAAAAACAAAGCGCCGAAGATCAATCGAAAGTTTATCCCGCCCCCGTGTTTTGACAATACTATCACCAATGGCTTGAAAGTAATGGAGAAAGTGCTGTGTTTGACCAGTCCCACGCTTTTTCAAGTGAGCCATCATCTGACTTCTTATCCGCCTGACACGCTTGTCTTGAGGAAATAGCTCTTTGTAAAGCGCCACGTTATCAGAGGCCTGAGCCTCTTTCATTGATCGAAAGTAGCTGCCTTGCTGGTACAAATAAACACAATT
>JAYPYM010000278.1:0-3071 GCA_038135915.1 Gammaproteobacteria bacterium | reverse complement strand
ACAAAGGGCACTTTTCGATCTAGCTTCTTACGCTTGGTAACTGGGCGATACTCTTGTTGTAACAATTGAAATTCTGTTTTATTTTTCACCTGATTTAAAGCAGACTCAAACAACAAAGAATGGAAACTTTTTGGCAGATAAAGCGCCTGAATATTCATTTTGTAGCTATGCTTCTCGTTCAGTGATCGAACGACTTTTGCTACTTTTTTATCGAGGTTTATACCTTTTTTAGAATAAAGAATTTGCACATTTAGAGCATCCTCTGAGGGGTCTAACTCAGCATCTGATTCACTATCCGAGTTCTGCTTGGCATCTATCGCTCCATCGTTAGATGTAGCTTCATCTTGTTCAACAACCTTACTTTCACTCATTTCTTTAATCATGGCTTCCGTAAAGAAGCCCAATTGATCAATATGGCAAGCAGTACAACGCCAATTCTCTCCCCTAATAACCCCTTCTTCATCATCCAGATAGACATTAATTTTATTTGGCTCATGCGGCAATGCTAAGGTACTGGGCAACAGATAATCTGGAGACAACCCAAACTCTTTGAGCTTCTCTAGCCAAGCTTCAATACGGGCTTTTTTAATCGCTGCGACAGGTATATCCTTAGACTTGGGCACTTTTTTAAAGGCGAAAAAATAATTATCAATAGACTCTAATAGCTGCTCTTCCAGCAAGAAGGGTAAAGCTCGTTCTAGATACCTACCCCGATTAGAGGGTATTTGAATTGGGGTAATTAATACGTCTTTGCCTGGTATGATCACAAGCGTTCTTAAAGTTTCAGCGCTCACATAATTGGGTAGCTGGGAAACCACCTCAGACAGCAACGAGGTTCTTAAAATACTCACTCGATTCGAAGTGGAATAAATACCCCAACATACCTGAGGATCATCGGTTGGCCCCTCTTCGCCTCTCTTTAACCACGCTATACACAAGGTTTGTGCCATAAATTACGTTTCCTGATCTTAAACCACATTAAATCTTTCTAATCTCGATCGCTTAAGCTGAAAAATAAGAGTATCAATAACTTATATTCCACTTTCCCGAGAAGCACAACATTTGCTGCCAAATGAATATGACAACCTAAGCATTATGAATTCAATATTATATTTGCAGCATCTCTGGTCATGACCTGAACTGGTGTCTCTCGTGTAATACTCTTAGGGCGAAATAAGAATGATCGCATTCTAACGATTTCACCACCTAATTCCACCTGAATTCGTAATTCATAAAACTGAGAAAAAGTTGTATAAGGTATTTTTGGCTTTTGCTCATCCGATAATGAAGTAGCATCTTCTAACGAATAGCCTTCTTCAGGCCTGTTATCGAATAGTGACGCACCATCTTCTTCATTCAGTGCTGTAGCGAGCACTGAATCTACAAAGTTTATATTAATCGGTGTGCCAACAGGTAAAATAGCCACATAAGGCTTCAGTGTTTTGATATCATCCAAGCTAAACCCTTTGATTAAATTTAATTCACTCAAATGAGTAAGCCCTTGCCCAGATGTCCGGTAGGGCGATCTCAGTCCCAAATAATAATAGTCTTCAGTATTCTCTATTCCTCGAAGCTCTTGGTCCTCATCCTGCCAATCAAGTATTGCATTTAAGAGGTCCTCTGGTTGAAGTTGCGGATTAGAAGGTATCCCAAGCCCCTCAAGTAAACGAATAAAAACATCCCTAGCCGCATCACTTTCTTGTAAGTTTGCTAGATTAAACCTGCCTTGCATATCGATAATTCGACCCTCTATGAGACCACCATCAATTGGAAAAGACTGAACTTCTGCCCAGGCTTCCATCTCATGATCTTTCCTTCCAGAGCCCTGCTCATCAAGCTTTTCATCTTCTAACATCGCCATCTTAGCTAGGGATTCGGCACCATTCAAATAGGCTTTCGCTTGATCTTGTATCACTGAGTGCATCGTTAATCGCTGAACATAAAACTGATTTTCATGGATTTGTATTGCGAGAAATCCGGCAACCACGAAAATGAGCATCACAGTGATTAACACAATACCTTTTTGATGCTGTTTTTCTAAACTAATCATCTATGTAAAGTCACCGACATTAAGATGGTTAGAAGTCGTCTTCGTCTTCGTCTTCGTCTTCGTCTTCATCATTAAAGTCTTCATCATTAAAGTCTTCATCGTTAAAATCTTCGTCATCGAAATCACCAGCCTCATCGTCACCGGCATCTTCATCATCCTCGTTGTCGCCAGGCGCTTGCCCTGTATCAACCTGATCGTTTTCCGGCCAATAGGAAGCTAACTCTGTGAGTTTGGTTAACTTACCATATTGTTCTGTTTCAATGTTTACTTCAATAACTTGAGGCAGTAGCCTTCGGACCCTTTCTTCTTCTGACATGCCGTCTGGATCATCTTCCTCGTTAAAAATTGAACTAGCGTTTAGAGAAGTTAAACTTTCTGGCGGCCATGACGAGTACCACTTACCCGCTCCTTCATTTGGTTTGTAATAATAGCGGAACTGAAGGCCTTCCAAACTTTTCATCACAACTGAAGATTCAGCTTCGGCGGATTCAGAACGATCTAAAGAAGGCCAGTGAATACGCACCAATGAGTCTTCTTCCACCTGGTATCTCACACGCAGCAACTCACTCTGTTGTTGCTGACCTTCACTATCTAATTGCTCGCCAGCATCCGATTCTCCAAAACTTGAAAGGTCAAGCTTAATGATTGAATTACGCGTTAATTCAATGCTATCGACACTGCCATCGATCGCATTCGCAAAACCACCAAATTCATCACGAATTGGCCGTGAAACAGCCGTCGCAATATCGACAGAGAGCCAACGCAGGCCACGCTGCAAATCCGTTAAAGCACTGGAATGCCGATCAATGCTTTGTTGTGCCTTTTGCACTAACTCAAACATTGCATAGCTACCAATCGTCACAACCGACATAATACTCATCGCTATGATCAACTCGATTAACGTTAATGCGCGCTGGCGACTGATCATGTTAATTTTGCACATCGATAAAACCCAATAACTCAGTCACCTGACGAATGCTATTACCCCGTTGATCTTTGAGGCCCACTCGAACTTCGATAC
>JAYPYM010000277.1:0-5144 GCA_038135915.1 Gammaproteobacteria bacterium | reverse complement strand
GTCCTAAGGTGGGCGAAACAGTTAGCAGGCGGGTAAATTTTCCTTGGCGTTGGTCAGGTTTGTATGGTTTTTGTAACTGAGGCGGTTATTGTTCTTACAGTTAGATACTTTTTAAATCCTTTATCTACTAGAATTTTAAGTGCATTACATTAAAAATAGGACTTAATTGGTACTACAGTATTAGCTAAGTAGTGCTTCTACTCATGACTCTAGATAAGGTGTACGTATGAAACTTGAAAGCATTGTTCAAACTTTAATTAAAATTGCAACCGCTGGAGCTGGTGCAGGCTATATTGAAGAAGCCCAGGATGTATTGGTTTCTCTGGAAAAAGCCCTTCCAGATTGTTCAAGTCCTTGTATTGCTTTGGTTAATACTAAACTATTAGATAGAGATTTCGATGGTGCTCAAAAACTTGTGGACAAGTATAAGAAAGTTGAGTTTGATGATAATGAGTCGGGATTATTAAGTGTTATGGAAGTTTTCATAAAAATGATGAATGATGATATTGATGGTGCTGCAGAGTTATTGGGTACGATTGATGTTCACGATCACCCAGTAGCACAGAGGGCCATGAGCATGATTGCTAAGCAAGTATTGAATGCCTCTTAGGTAACTAAGTTATGAATCCTTTAGGTGTCCGTTAATGATTTTAGATTTAGATCTGATCAAAAAAAGATTAGATGCTGAAACGACAAATCACAGTTTCGGTCGTTTAGATCGAATCGTCGGTAATATACTCTATGCTATTGTCGATGACTGTAAGGTAGGAGAGCTCTTTGAGATTGCCAACCGAGATCGGTCAGTTGTAACGCTTGCTGAAGTGATCAGCTTTAATAGTCGCCACGCGTTACTGACCCCTTTTGACGATATTATTGGTCTTCAAAGGGGGGCATTATTGACGCCCGTAAGTAGAAGTGATCAAGTTGTAATAACCGACGAAATCATGGGTGAAGTATTGAATGCAATGGGGCAGCCTATTGAGAATGAGATGTCCCTAAAGGGTTTAAAGGAGCTATATAACCAAGAAGGCGCAGAGTTTACACCTTTATATACGTCTCCACCTTCACCAATGAAACGGGCTATTATAAAGGATCCTCTTTCCTTAGGTGTTAGGGCAATAGATGGTGTGTTAACTTTCGGCGAAGGTCAACGAGTTGGTATTTTTGCCGGTGCTGGTGTAGGTAAGACTACGCTCATGGCTATGATGGCGAAAAATAGTAGTGCGGATTTAAATGTAATAGCCCTTATCGGGGAAAGGGGGAGAGAGGTTAGAGAATTTATCGAGCATGAGCTAGGCGAGGAGGGTTTGGCCAGATCGATCATCATCACATCTACTTCTGATAGATCTGCAATTGAGAGGGTGCGGGGAGCTTATGTAGCGACTGCCGTTTCCGAGTATTACCGGGATCAGGGTATGAGTGTGCTCTTAATGATGGATTCATTGACTAGATTCGCAAGAGCTTATAGAGAGATTGGGTTGGCTGCCGGAGAGCCCCCAACACGGAGAGGTTACCCACCATCCCTTTTTGCACAACTGCCTAAGCTTCTAGAGAGGCCCGGCATTACAGAAAAGGGCTCTATCACTGCACTTTACACTGTGCTCGTAGAGGGTGATGATATGAGTGATCCAGTGGCAGACGAAGTCAGATCAATTCTAGATGGGCACATTATACTCTCGCGTGATTTAGCTGCTCAGGGTCATTATCCTGCGATAGATGTGCTTCAGAGTAAAAGTCGTGTTATGACCAATGTTGTAGATCCGAAACATCAGCAGAAAGCAATTGAGCTGAATAAACACCTTGCAAAGTATAAAGAGGTAGAACTTTTAGTTCAGGTTGGTGAATACCAAAGAGGTAGCGACCCTGATGCTGATGCAGCAATACATAAGCGGCCTGCAATTTTAGACTTCTTGAAGCAAGCACCGACTGAGCCATCGGATTTTGAGACCACAGTACAAAAGTTAATGTCGATATAGTCATAAAGTTTGGGGTTATTAAACTTGGATAAGAGGCTATTAGAAATTCAAAAGAGAAGGGAAGATAAAGCACGATCAAACTTTCAGAAGAAAAAGCAAAAGTTTGAACAAGCCAGAGATTCTTATGAAGAAATAAACCGACAGGTCGAGGAATACAAAGTTTGGAGAGAAGAGGAGGCGGAACGTATTTTCTCAAACATAGAGAATCAACAGATTTCTGTGAAGGAGATACAGAATTATCAAAATAAAATTACTCATTGGAAGCAAGAAGAAGTTGGGCTTCAACAAGAGAGGTCTAAAAAGAAGGTAGAAAAGAATGTTGCTGAAAATGAGCAGAACATGGCATACAATAAATTTTTGGAAAAGCAGAAAAAACACGAGAAATTTAAGATAATAAAGGAAAGAAACGATAAGCTTGATAAAAAGCATCGACTTAAGTTAAGCGATGCTGAAGAAGAAGAAACAAATGAACTATTCGTATCTAGTAAAAAGAAAGATTAGAATTTAACTGCGGAGTCTTAAAAAATGTCAGCACCAATTCATTTAAGTCATGCAGCGGCTAACCAGGCCCAATCTAATAAGCCCCTTCAAACAGTATCAGAAGGGAAAGCCCAAGATTTTGCATCTAAAATGTTGGATGCAGACAAAGTGAGTGATCAGGCCAATAAGACTTACGTGAATCATCAGACAGAAAATCACAAGAAGCAGAAACATCATAATATTCAGAATCAGCACCGCCACCACGCTGGTTCTCAAGTGCAGGCTGATGGTAATGATCAGATTATGCAGAAACAGAATCATACTGGTAATGAAGGATTAAAGAAATTAAATCATAATACAAAAAAAGCTACTGCGAAACATAATCAGGCTATGAAGAATAGCCAGAAGACCGCTAAGAGCCTAAAAAGCTCAAAGTCAGGTGCAACAGACGGCGAGGCAGATGTTAAGGATGATAATAAAAAAGATTCTAATTCAAATGGTGGAGGACAACAAGGCTCTGGTGGTCAGGCTGGAGGTGATGGCTCGAAAGGGAAGAAGAAAAAGCAACAAAAGTCCGGCCCAGGATTGAAAGAAACTATCGATGATAAGGCAAAAAGAAAAAAGAAAACTGTTAGCCATAAAGGTAAAAAGTTCACTATTAAAAAATCAAAGAACAGGATGGATGCTAAGAAAAGCAAATTTGATAACGTATTTAATGAAGAGCAGAATTTGCAAGATGAAAACGAAAAAATTAATAGCCAAGCCAGGATAGAAAAGCTCCAGAAAGAAAAAAGAAAGAAAAGAAGAAGAAAGCGTGTCGCAATAAATGATTTAATCGATCCTTTGATGGAGGGGTTGGTGACTAGAGCGACGTTGCTTCATGATGAAGGTGAAAAGTACTCGGAAATGCAGATGCATTTGACAGGTCCTTTAATTGAAAATACAAAATTAATTATCAAACAGAAAGGTAAGATTTTGGACGTCACGATATATGCTTCAAGCTATAGTGCATATGTATATTTTGAACGGCATTTGCCAAGTTTGAAAAGAACGATGAATGAAGGTAAACACGACGCAGTGACTATTAAACTATTATACGTCAAAGATATACCTACATTGGATGAGGATGCTGAAATTTTAGATTTGACAGAGCTTGCAACAAAGAAAAAGAAAAAGAAAGCTAAAGGTGAAGAGCCTAAACCTGAAGCCAAGGCTGTTAATAGCTAGCAACTTATTTTAAACAAAGGATCATGGAAGTAAAATGGTGGAAAAATTAAATACTAAGAAGCTAACTAAAATTGATATGGATAAGGATATTATCAAGAAAGTTGGCGCGATGGTGTTGATCGATGAAAAGAATGCAAGCTCACTACTCAACTATATGCAATTTGGGATCATTGATGAGGAGGTTAGTAAGAATATTAATACGCAGTATGCGTGGTTAGCAGTTGTTGAGTTCGCTGGTGTAATATTTACCCTGACTTTCTCGAGTCAGTTATTCTGGCCATTGGAGAAAAAAATAAATCAGGCTATTAAGATGAATTGGCTAGAAGCAGATGAGCGAATACTCATGCTTGAAGCAGTTATAGGTATGATTTCTGGTCTTTCAGTAGTACCGCGTCCGTCAGAAAATGAAAAGTCCGGTAAAACATTAGTAGACTCAAGTACACTTGCTATGCTGCTAAGAAAATTACACGTTGTTGGTATTTATAATTTATCAACTGAGCGTGAGCTGTTTGAAGAAGACGTAAAGATGTACGAATTAGCCTACAGTTCAGAGTGGGCTATTCAGTTTCCTGTAGATCAGAATAATAATTCTGGCGACATACCGGTAACCAAAGTCACGTTAAACTTTAGTGATAATATTTGGAATACGCTTGTCAATTGGTCAAATAGGAATAAGAAACAGGTAGTCTCTAAGAGCTTGCTTGATGTCGCATTATTAGATATTGTTATTTTGAAACCGTTTCAGTATATCAAGCTAGCAGAGCTAAACGGAATCCGCTGTGGTGATGCTGTAAACATGAAGGCTGATTATGAAAACAAGTATTGGGTGAAGGTAGGGGCTGTTCCATACGTACTTGAGTTCGTATTGGATAAAAATGCTAGGAAGTCAAAAGGTGAAAAGAGGCTGTTAACGAAAATACCCAAGGAATCTACCAAAGAAGTTTGTCTTTCTTTTGGTATTCAAAAAAGTATACCTGCAAAAAATTGGCTTAAGAACAGTGATAAAGAATTAATCGCACTGGTTAAATCAATAGAAACCTGTATGAAAAGTGGCGATGGTGGGTTTTACGTAGATTTCCATAAAGCTTCGAGAGGCCAGGTTTTCCAATATTTTGATCGGCCGCTACTTCAGCTTCGAGACCATAGGGAAGTGGTTAAAAGCGCCTAGTATAAAATACTCGTCTTCTGAACACGTTAGTATCCTCATTCTTTACATAAATCAAACAAATTGATTCAAATTTTATCTGATACGGAAAATCTGATTCAGTTAAAGTATGGGGGTCAAGTATAAAGATTAAAGAGAGATATAAATAATGGGCAATGAAAATGGTCTGAGTAATGGTGGTAATCAATACCAGTATGAAGTCAATCGTATTGAAGGTGACTACAGTTATGGTGGTGACGTATATGACTATGCATTCTACGCTATGGCGCTTGCCTATGAATTAAATGGGTTGCTCG
>JAYPYM010000276.1:0-5164 GCA_038135915.1 Gammaproteobacteria bacterium | reverse complement strand
CAAGTAGAGTGGGTGGTGCTTTACAGAACTGGGGTAATAACCGTACACATCAGAAGAACCTAAGTAATCCAGTAAAATATGCCCAAAATCAACTTAAAACTAACCACAATGTTAGTTTTAAGAAGTTAGATACGAACTTCCAGCTCAAGGAGGGTCAAAAAACACTTTTTAGTACTTCAGAAGGTGAAGTTGTGAGCCTAAGAGCTCCGGCTGGTACCAAAATAAATCTTAAATTCATTAAAAATAATGAAGGAAAAATTGAGCCTCGGTTGACGTCAATACGCACTCAAGATGGTGACCGATTAAACTTCGGCAAAGATGGTGTTTCACTTGACAAAATTTTGAATGCGAAAGCTGGCGACCCTAAGCTTCAACTGGCAAGCAAGGCTATTGGGATAGAGAAGCATGATAAAGGCTCGGCTGAGCATACGAAGGTCAAAGGCATTCAAAAGGTTCTTGAAAGAGCAAAGGTGGCGAATCCAGAAAGTACGGAATCTAGATTAGCTAATGTAAAAGAAGCCTTGTGGGAGCTTCATAGCTCAGCCGATACGTCTTCCACTTCCAGCTCCTCTAAAACTAGTTCATTAAAAACTGTTAAGCCTCAAATTCCAAAACAGATAGATACCTCAAAGCAAGAAGATGTTGAGTCTCTTGGAGAAGAGCAATCTTTCGATACAGAGGACAAGAAGGGTTATGATGCCGATAATGAAAGGAGAGATGAATTTTCTTCAACGACTTCAAAAACGAACTCAGAGCAAACACATGCACATGCACGCGCTGAGTTAGAACAAGAAGAGGAGGATTATGATGCTGACGACGAGTTGAGCATCGACCCTACAAAAAACGTCAAAGTACATGATGATGTAGCTGATTCTGAGGTAGAAGTAGAAACGGATTATGATGCCGATGATCAATCTTTTTCAACGACTTCAACGACTTCAACGACTTCAACAGCGACAACAGTGAAAGTAAGATGACGAAAATAATGATTGGGATATGCGTGCCTAAAATCTTTAAATCTGGCATTGTGTCGTATGTGTTAGATGAAACGATAGTATTGGCCAATAACTTCACCATAGCCGGTTCCGCAGTCGACTGCTGGATGAGCGAGTAACACCTGTTCATAGTCAGATCTTTTTGAAGACCAAAAGTCATGATCCACCTTAATCATAAAATGTTCAGCGGAATGTTTGGTCTTTCCGATAGCCAATATACTGTCTGGAATATCGTAATTTGGTGGACTATGAATTCAGAAGCCAAGTTGTTTGGCTAAGTTGGGGTCTTAGATAGGCGAATGCTTATTCAATTCAGCTAAAAGAAACTTATTTATTGCTTTCTATGATAATAGCAACTAATATATTTCTATTATTCATAAAGCAATATATCTGTTTCTTTTATGGTTTCATTACTCGAACAATTCAAACAGCGTAGAGTTAAGCTAGGCTTTAAGCAGCATGACATGATGCTACGCATTGGTATGTCACGTCAGCAGTATCAGCGCTTGGAGAGCAAAGGAAACCCGCGTCTTGATACCTTGGAGCTGATTGCAAAGGGTTTGCAAAGTGAACTCATGCTGATTCCCCAAGATAAGTTGCAAGCAGTAAGAGATTTTTTGGAAAGCGATTATACGACCTTAGGCAACCAGCGGCAGCTAGATAGCCTAGAGGAAAATGAGCTGACCAATAACCCCTGGCGCGGTTTATTGGGCGAGGATGAAGACTCATGAGCGCAGCTGCTGGCCATGATGATGAAGTCAGTGTGTTAGCGCTTAGGCTGCATGATCGGCTGGTGGGTTACTTGGCGGGCTTTCGCAGTGGTCGAATAGTGTTACATTTTGACGATAGCTTTCGTTTAGACCCAGCACGTCCAACCTTTAGTTTGATCACGCACCCGGCTTTTCCTAAAGCAGATCAACTTATGGAAACCCCTTGGGTTAGACGACAGAGGCTGCCACCTACACTCTCTAATCTTTTACCAGAAGGTGCTTTACGGGAACTGGTTGCTCAAGGGCTTAAAACGCATGTCGATAATGAGTTTCAGATTTTCTCCTATCTTGGTCAAGATTTGCCAGGCGCACTGGTGGCTGCGCCGGTCGATGTGGATTGTGTGCCAAGCTCGATGATTGTGGATTATGGTAATGCCAAGGTTATTAATGTCTCCACCCATAGTCAACGAAAACAGTTTTCCCTGGCTGGTGTGCAGATGAAGTTTTCGATGAAGGAAAAAGATGGCCGCTATAACCTGACCAGTGGTGCGCTGGGGGATTGGATCATAAAAACACCTTCAACGAAACACAAATTTGTCCCGCTTAACGAGTTTACTGCTATGACCCTTGCTAGTCTAGTTGGGGTTGATATTCCTGAAATTAAGCTGGTTAAATTGAATCAGCTGGACAATTTACCGCAGGTTAATTTGCCAGATGAAACGCTAGCTTTTGCAATAAGGCGCTTTGATCGCGAAGCGGGTAAACGCATTCATATGGAAGATTTTGCTCAGGTCTTAGTGCAATATCCGCATGACAAATATACTCATGCTAACTATGAACAAATTGGAAAAGTGCTATACCAGTATTCTGGTGATGGGTTAGAAGATGTGCAACAGTTTGCGCGTAGATTATTGGCGAATATTCTACTGGCTAATGGTGATGCTCATCTCAAGAACTGGAGTTTACTATACGCAGATAGGGTGACACCTCGACTTGCGCCAGCATATGATCTGGTAACGACGAAGGTGTATATCGAAGATGAGACTAAATTTGCACTTAATCTGGGTAGAACTAAGGATTGGTATAACGTAACTATGGATCATTTTCAGTTATGGGCAGATAAATTGGGATTGCCTTGGCGAGCGGTTGAATCTCATCTGCATGATGTACTGGAAAAGGCACGTGACCTCTGGCCCTCGGCTTTAAAAGATTTACCCATGTATGAAACACATAAGAAAAAGCTTCAATTGCATTGGCAAAGATTGCATGCTGACTTTAGGATTGTTTGATTAGACTGATACCTTTTGTTTCATTTTGCTGACGTAGTCGGTAATGACAGAGTCAACGCCGACTTCTTCAACTAGTTTTTTGGCTAGGTTTGGGTCGTTAACCGTCCAGACTGATGTGATCAGCCCGCTTTCTTTTGCTTCGGCAACCACGGCTTTTGTTGCGAGTTTGTAGTTTAAAATGAGGTGGCTGCAGCCAAGTTGTTTTGCTTGTTTGGCTGGGGAGGGCGCAGGTGCTTTACTGTCTGTTTCATACACCAGCCCAACTTTGATATTGGGATTGTGTGTTCTGCTATATTCCAGCACGAGTTTTTCTTCTGATGTGATGATTGCCTGTTCGTAGAGGTTGAAATCCGCTATTAAGACATGAATTCTTTGGTTGATCTGGTTTAACCAGGCCTCCTGCTCTTTCTCCGTGACTGCGCTTGTTTCCCATTTTTTCGGTGATTTGACCTCGATTTGAATTTCCTCTATGTCAGGCCAAGCCTCGAGCACTTTGCGTAGGGTGGGAATTTCTTCTTTGTGTGGCCAGCTCTTAAAGTCATTTGTGGCGTTATATGCTGAAAGCTCCTGATAGTTGAGGTGTTCAATCTGGGTTGGCACCCCGCAAGTACGATTTAAGCTTTCATCGTGTAACATGATGGGTTGATTATCTTTCGTCAGCTGAACATCGAGTTCAACCTTATTGATATTTAAACTGCGCAAGTATTGAAAGCCGCCTAGGGTATTTTCGGGGGCTTCTTTGGCTGAACCTCTATGGCCAACGATATGCTTCAATGAGAATGCTTGATAAAGGGGGTCGTTCATTTCGGGCACCTAGTCATCAATATAGCGTTTTATTATATTGTGGTAAGCATCGATACGACGGTCACGAAAAAAGGGCCAGATTCGGCGCGATGCTTCTGTTTTTGTAAGTTCTAGTTCTGATATTAGCACTTGATTTTGATTTTGATTAGCTTGAGTTTGAATAGTGCCAAAGCTATTAGTGATAAAACTGTTACCCCAGAATTGAATGCCTTCTGGTGACTGTGATTTTTCAGTTTGCCCTGGTGTAGGCTCAAAGCCGACTCGGTTTGCCACCAGTACAGGCAGGTGGTTGGCGATAGCATGTCCTCTTTGAATGGTGATCCAGGCTTCTAACTGTTGTTGTTGCTCAGCTGCATCGTCACTTGGTTCCCAACCGATAGCGGTGGGATAGATCAAGCAGTCTGCTCCCGCTAAGGCGCTAATGCGGGCTGCTTCTGGGTACCATTGGTCCCAGCAGATCAGCACCCCTAGTTTGCCAATGCTGGTGGCAATGGGGGCAAAAGGGGTACGGCTATCACCCGGTGTGAAGTAGTATTTTTCATAATAGCCTGGGTCATCGGGGATATGCATTTTCCGGTAATGTCCAACCAGCCCATCTTTTTTATCAAATACCAAGGCTGTGTTGTGATAAATGCCTGCGGCACGTCGCTCAAAGAGGGATGCAACCAGTACAATATCGAGGCTTGAAGCTAATTGTGCTAGCCGCTTACTGCTAGGGCCTGGTATGGGTTCAGCAAGGTCAAAAAATGATGCGCTCTCTATTTGGCAAAAATAGGGTAAGGTGTGCAGTTCTTGTAGTACCACAAGGTTAGCGCCTTGTTTGGCAGCTTCTTGAACCAGTTCATGGGTCAGGGCTAGGTTCTCTTCTGAGTTCCATTTAGACGCATGCTGTTGGACGATAGCAGCGGTAATGTTTGATGGTGTTTGCATGCTTAGCTCGGTTTGTGTGGTTGTGTAATAGTAGATTCGTATTAAATGTCAGGTATTTGCCATTCTGACGGCCAAATAGAAATCGCATCATCGCATTTGGTCTGTGACGATTCAAACACGCCTTTAAAGATGGTAGCTCGCATTGGTGACAGATGTGTGTCAAGCAATTGGCAAAAGGTTTCTCTAGGTATTAACTTTGCGCCAAGGCTCATTAGGTGTGGGTTTTCCACTTGGCAATCAATGAGTTTGAGGCCCTGCTTCACCAGGTTCTCTCTCAGATAAATGAGTGCTATCTTAGACGCATCGGTTTTGTGGCTAAACATGGATTCACCAAAAAAGAAGGGGCCGATACATAAGCCATATAGCCCACCAATGAGCTCATCTTCAGACCAGATTTCCACCGAATGTGCGATACCCATTTGAAACAGCCTCTCAT
>JAYPYM010000275.1:4475-5169 GCA_038135915.1 Gammaproteobacteria bacterium | reverse complement strand
GCTGAGGCTTGTGTTTCATGCCATAACTCTCACCCGCTAACCCCTAAAACCGGTGGGAAAATGGGAGATGTCCGAGGAGTAATCGAAATTATCGTACCACTGGATAAGTCGCTGGCGTTAGCGAGCATACTCAACTCGAAAATCATGCTTGCTGTGGCGGTTTCTATTATTTCAATACTTGCTATTGTTCAGATTTTATTTAGAAAAATGGTCGTTAAACCGTTAGCTAATCTTGAGTCCTCTATTGATCAGTTGGCTGAAGGTGATGCAGATCTAACAAAGAAAATTGACTACATAACAGAGGATGAAATTGGTAACGTTTCTCGAGCTTTTAATAACTTTCAAGGCAAATTGCGAGAAATGATTCAACAGCTCACAACCAATTCAGAACAATTAAGTCGTGCATCGCTAACACTTCAAAGTGATTTTAACGAAATGGAAAATAATGCAACGCAACAATTAACAGATGCAACACAAACCGCATCTGCTATTGCTGAAATGGCAGCAACAATCAAAGAAATTGAAAACAATACGGAGTTACTATCGACTTACACCAACGAAGCTACAAACAATCTAAACACCAATAATCGAATGATGTCTGAAAATATTGACCAAGCGAATGCTATTGCTAGTGATGTTTTAAGCGTTGCAAGCGTTATGGAAGAGCTACAGCAAGAAAGCAATTGTTTAGGGT
>JAYPYM010000275.1:0-4465 GCA_038135915.1 Gammaproteobacteria bacterium | reverse complement strand
GTATTAGATGTAATTAGAAATATTGCTGAACAAACAAATTTGCTGGCACTTAATGCAGCCATTGAAGCCGCTCGAGCAGGTGAACAAGGCAGAGGATTCGCGGTGGTAGCAGACGAAGTGCGGGCTCTCGCCCACCGAACTGGAGAATCTACAGTAGAAATACAAGAAATGGTTTCACGGCTGCAATCAAAAACTCATCAGGCCAGCCAAGAAATAAAGTCTAGTTGTTCTAGCACTGAAGAGTGTGTTAAAACGATTAAATCAATCGAGAAAAGCCTAGACACTTTCTCTGACAAAATTCAAGAGATCAACAGAATTTCATTATCTAACGCTTCAGCCATGTCTCAACAATCTCATGCAATCAACCACATGGATCAGCAAATAAACTCTCTTGCTAACATTGCACAACATAACTCTGATCTGAATCAACAATGCCTAGGAGCATCAGGCGATCTATCTGAAAAAGCAGCGCTGATTAAAAATCAGTTGAGTCGATTCAAGACACACTAGAAATAATTAACTATAGAAATCATCAACCCCCACCTGTCTCTTACTCTAGGATTAGATATAAGATCGATATGGGGGCTGGTTGACAGCTGATTCTATCGCTTTTTGGACAGCGTTTAAAAAGTGAATTCATCATCGTTTCTGAACTTGCAAATCCCTCTTAGTGTATTCAAAATACATCACATAACTAAGGAGAATTAAATGAAGTTTGCACTCAAAATGATATTGCTTTTGTTTGTTTTCTTGGTGTCTGGTTGTTCGCATCTTCAGGTTTCAGATAAAGTGGATGAGCAGATTGAACATATTGATCATCTCATTTCCGGTTTTAGCGCAACCAGATACTCAAATATATATTTTTCAGGTCAACCACCGTTAGATAGTTTCGATAAGCTAAAAGCCCTTGGATTTCAGAATATTGTTAATCTGAGAACGAGTAACGAAGGAAACTATGATGAAAAAACCGAAGCGCAAAGAGTAAAAGAGGCTGGACTCAACTATACCCATATACCAGTTAGGGGTAGTGCCCCATTAACTGATCAAAAGATAGAAGAGATCACACAAGCAATTGTGAAAAACAGGTCACTAGGGAAAACGCTTGTGCATTGTAGCAGTGGGAATAGGGTTGCGCTGTGGGCAGGAGGCCAATTTTACAAGGATCACGGTGTTTCGAAGGAAGATGCACAAAAAATTGCTCGTCAAATCGGGCTAACCAAAGTAAGTCTTCAAGAAAACTTAAAAAACTTCTTAGAAGATCAGCCTTAAGCGCAATCACCTAAACATATTCGAAATTAGCTATCATACTGAGCTAGTTTCGGGTATGTCATTGTTATTTTGTAACCGCCATCTTTAATTCTTTTACAGATTTAGTTTGTAAAAACCGATTAATCAACTCCCTAGGACTGATTAACAACCAAGCTGCAATGATTGAAATCATCAACCAGTACCCAATCACAATACCAAGGGCCGGTTCCCCACGATCTACATTTGGGTAATGTTATGCTCTCAAGTAATTATTCAATAGCTATTATTGACTTTTCTGAAAGTAAAGTTGGGCGAACTAAAGCAGAACTACAAAGAGAAATGTATAAAGCTATATCGGGCTTTACTAGGAAGTTGGTGGTTGATCTTCAAGTGAGTGATTTAGGAAAAGATTTTTTAGAATTTTTGGGAAATAGCGGATACCGTGATATGGATTACAGTCAGATTAAAGAACACCCTTGGTTGGCTGACTACAATGCTACTGTTGAGGAACAGCAAATGATGTGGAAAAATTTGACATTGATCTTTAATAATTAAAGAACCTAATGCTTTAGTTTAATAGAGATTTGCTTGAGAATAACCAGACTAAAAAATCTTTTAAACATTGTTAATTTTACACAGACAAAATCCGAGAGGAATCCTAATATCCCCCTTGAAATATTTAATCTTGAGGGAAAGAAAATGCGACATATACTTATTTTACTACTTTGCATCACTACTACCAATGTATTCGCATTTGGTAAACTCCAACCTATCGTGCCTAAATATCCTAACCTACATAGTCATTACAGCGTCAGTGGAAGCCTAAGCACAGAAGGGTTTGACTGTCCTATCTTGTATGAAGGGACAGGTGAACTACAGATCAAAGAATACTGGTATTTAAAAAAGAATAATAACTATGTGCTTCCAGATGGATATGTTCTGAAGCTTAAAAATGGTAAAGAGTTAAAGCAAGGAAAAGTTCTAGCAAGAACAAGTGTTTCTCCATATGATTCCAACTTTACATTGACATGGTCTCAACCTACTAACATCAATGAGAAGCCCTGGATTTTTGATATACACCAAGTCGGTGAACATGAGGTTATAGCGCCAAATCAGCTTAGTTTTCAAGAGGCACCAGCCTATAGAGTTCTGGCAGTTGAGCTCGAGATTGGGACATCAAATTACTTTTCCACCACGTTTGAACCATGGGTGTTCTTTTATGGCAATGAATCAACGAAGGATGTTGGCCAACTAATCCTTAGATGCGTTCGACTTGGGGCGGGTCAATAAGCGCTCCCTGATTCCTGTAAAAAATACAGAAATGAAAATATGGTCGCAAATGCTGGGCTTGCAACAACACCGTATGAGTACTTTGGTGAATTTTTACTTATTCCTGAAAGTATAAATGGGGTGAAGATTACAGACTGAATAAAGCCTAAAGGGCAGCCTAAAAATACATACCATATAGATTCATAGTAGTGTCCATAAAGCGCTTTTCCTGTCCAAATCACAAACACTATTGAAATAGGTATAGAAACAGCCAAAAGTAGTTTGGAGCTAGATTTCGTAAGTATTGGGCCACTCATCTTAATCATTTTGCCTTTTAACGTCGGTCACTGCGGCTTCTGTAATGCTTCAACTCCAATTTATATTCGTGATGTCTCGTAATACTGGTTTTAATTCATTCTGTGAGATATGCTGAAATAAAACATTCGATATATTTTGTGCTAAAAGGTTATTTTTTTGCCGTGTGATGTTGGGCTCACTAATTTCAGCGAACGCAGTGAGAACAGATAATGCCTCTGAGTATATATCGGATTCGGCCGATTCTAAATCATCAGAGTCTATATCTAGTGTTTCGAACCTGTCACTTAGTTCTATCGCGATTATGTCAATCAAATATTCACTATGCACATCATCATATGCAGCGGTCATCGTTCTGTAGGCTTGAAACCTTCCGCTATGTTGATTTGATAAATAAGATGCTTCATTTTCTCTTAATAAAGTTCCTATTTGTGGCGCTGTTCTTGTGATGATCATTCGACTGCCTTTTGTTAGTTAGCTTGCTGAGTTTATTACTCTGTGAAGTGTTAAAACTCAGAGCACAAGAATAATGATTATGTCTCAAGGCAATATAATACCACACCTCAGTAGTTTTTTCTGTGTTAAACATAAAAAGGATGGCCAATTTAGACTCATGCAACGCTAGTTTGAATGTTTGAGCCAAAATAGTCTATGCGTTAAATTCCATAATTCTGTCGCACTTTCATTCTTTTTCTTCAGGCTAATTTTTAAATTTATCAATGCCTAGTTTAGTTCTTCAGTGTTCGCCTTTTACACATAATATAGTTACACTATAGGGCCGACCTTGAAGCGGGTTTAATAATCAGTATAAAAAAGTGAATTCAATGCCCCATATTTATCAAGCATCAGATGAAAGAAGTTTATACTACAACCAGTCGCTCGAATTTGGCGTTAGTCAATCAGCCGTCAATATACAGAAGTTTCTATCTGGAATTAGTGAATTCTTAGACGAAACACAGGTTCATATTAGATCAGACTGTTTTGAAATGACGCAGATAAATCCTCGGATTGAAACTTCATTAGAGGGTTTAATGGAAATACTAAGGGTTGAAGAAAATACAACTGCAGTAGCCTCTAATCAAGAAAAACTAGAGGGTGTTAGGAAGGGAGTAACTGAGAATTCAAGCTTGAGTTATGATCAAAAACAGTGTGCATTTGCTAAAATTGATGAAGTAAAGGAAAAGTTAATGCTGACCCAGTTAGCGGTAAGAACCTGTCAGTATATGCGCGATGATTTAGCAGAAGGGTATAGCAATCAATCTTTGAGACAACTTTCTAGGCGCTCAAATACTTGGACTCACGTAGACAGACAATACTCGGATACTGGTCGTAATGTTCCAGGTGGGAGAGAAGGAGCAGCTAAAGTAAAGGCGTATTTATCAGCACTAAGAAATGAACTTAAACATGCTCAACATCTAATATGTGAAAACTATAATGATTTAGAAAGCTTTCGAGAAAATGCAAACGATCAGGATCTGAAAACAGCATTTAGAGAAATGAATGTTTTACAAAGTACTGTGCAACATATTTACATGGGGCAAATTAACGGACTATATACAGGCCTGCAAACTAATCAAAACCTAGATCGATTGCATAGAATCGATCTACTAGTAAAGCTAGATGAGTTATACTC
>JAYPYM010000274.1:0-5268 GCA_038135915.1 Gammaproteobacteria bacterium | reverse complement strand
CTTATCCCTAAGTAAATAGCCCATTACTTGCCCCTTGCATAGATAGTAAACCGACAATATGCACAACGGAAGGACAAACAAATCCTGCCCTAACAACACATCCTCTCCATATAGTGCCACATTTAATAATTGACTGAATAGAAAAAATGGAGCTACTAGTGTAAATAGCGCAAAAAGACCAAGTACAACTGTATATGTAGAAACAGCGATGATCTGATATCCTATCGGGTATGGACATTTCATTTGCAAACCTATCTATCTATACATTCAATGTCTGATCGAACAATTGTCGTTAATTGTTCATCTGTAAAATCATTTGGCTCACCTGCACCCGCAAGCCTCTCCGACTGGCTCGTGATTATTTTCTCATATAGTCCTCGAACCGCTCTTGCGTTTCCAAAGTTAGGATCTCTTTCGCCACGCCTAGCCAAATCCTCTATTTGCCTAGCAATTTCTCTCGATGCTGTTTCATCTAATTTATATCCTCCTCTTTCAACCAGGTCATTAAATATATGCAATAAAGTTTTTGACTGATAGTTTGTAAATTTCATTCTACGAGTAAACCGCGAGGTTAAACCGGGGTTAGTGCTTAACAGTTTTTCTATATCATTATCATAACCGGCAAAAATCACTATCGTGTCTTCTCTAAAGTCTTCCATTAGCTTCATAAGAGAATCAATAGCTTCTTTACCATAGTTACCATCGTCAAGTGCGTAGGCTTCGTCTACAAATAATACTCCTCCTCTTGCTTCTTCAAATTTTTCCTGAACTAATTTGGGTGTTTCACCGACATACTGACCTACAAGACCTTTTTTGTCTGTTTCTACAACGTGGCCCCGTCGTAATAATCCAACCGAATATAACAAGCGGCCAATCTGTCTAGCTACCTGTGTTTTACCTGTTCCAGGAGGGCCAACAAAAAGCATATGCAATGACATTGACTCGCACTTTAACTCTCGTTTTTTTCGTTCGGCTAGAATCCTTGCAAAAGCGAGTAAGCGATTTAGTTCGGTTTTAACCTCTTCAAGACCTTGTAGGGTATTTAAGAATTCAATTGCTTTAGCACCAGCTTCTTCTCTAGATCCTTTGGATGCATGGGAGGCATTTTGTGATTGTGTTTGTATAAACAGATTATTCATATAATGTCCTTAAAGTCTGTCGTATTTAGGTTAAACCTGCTTTCCATTGATGCTTTCTGGCTTGCTCGATTAAGAATCAATATTAGATTACCAAGACTATCAAAACCGTCTTCTCTTTGAACTCCGATAAAATGGTTGTCCTTACATTTTGTTAATACTTGCTTCAGGGTTTCTAGCGCATCATCATCGATAGCCATATTTTGTATAGCGATACGCTTCTTTGCAATATTTGCTAGATCATCCTCTGACAATTGCGGTAAAGTGATACTATGCAGTGTGCTTTTGCTTATCCATCTTGCGGCTCTTGTCTCAAGAAGCTGCGGTAGTCCCAATCCGCCAATCAGTGCTAATGCTACGGCGTTACCTCTATTTTCTGTGAGAAATAACTTTCCTAGAGCATCACAATATTTCTTGTCAAGAATGATTTCATCAAAGTCGTCAGCAATCCAAATATCTACGTCTGTTATTCTACTTGGGAATTCTTCTCCATTAAGATCAATATACTCATTCTTTTCTCCAAACCCGGCTCCATATAATAACTTTGGAAGCAGATGAGCTAGTTCAGTTTTACCCGTTCCTCTGTCTCCAGCAATTACAATCACATGTCCAGCTCCAAACGAATTAACATTTTTTATATTTAAAAGGGTCTTTTCAAGGTCTCTCATGCCTGGACCAGATAAACTAGATAATTCTTCTAACCCCTCTTTCCATGCCTTTTCTCTATCACTATCTTCTAATTTCTTAGAACTATTTATGGGCACGTCCTGAATAGGATTTGGATCACTAACTTTTATGGTATTAGGTATCATACTTTTACCGCCATTCAGACTATTCTCTTGAGCTGGCGATTCATTCCATAGCTGAAATAAACCTAATTCAGGTATTATTTTGTTTAATACGCTCATATCCAATTAATCATAAGTTAGTCTGTAAAGATTACTGCCATTAATTTTTACGCTATTGGCTATTGATCTAGATAGATCAGGAAAATTAACTGCATATGTTATCCCCCCACCTGCACCATCTTTCTTACCCAATATTTCTACTTCACCTATGGGGACAGTAAATTCTTTTGGAGAATTCGTTATAACGAATCCGTTTTGCACAACCCCATTGGTCTTAATAGCCACTTCATCTCCATCTTCAGCTGCAAAATCCCAAATTAGAATACTGGTTTCTCCCATGTTAAGAGGGAACTTTAAGTCATAATCTTTAGACTCTATTTTTGTATCAGATGACAATAAGATTGAACCAGGCAATACACCCTTAACCAAATAATCAGATGTTTTTAATTTATCTAAACTAGTAGCTACTATCCCAAAGATAACTAGACCAGCTGTCGCAGTTTTAATTGATTTCCACCAACTATACTTAGCTATCCTGACATCTTCGCCAATTTGTAATTTCTGCTCAGTCGATTTAGGTTTAGCTGAATTGCATTTTTCTTGCGGTAATTCCTTTTTTTTACGGCTTCTTTCCTTTCGCATATTTACAACGCACTTTGTTTAGTTTTCCAGTAAAAAATATAAATACCAACCAGTTAGATTTTGGTGTTTCACATAATAAATCAAAGCATTTTTAATGATAATGTCAAACAGACTTTTTTAGCTGTAAACAGGGTGTTGGAGATCAGTCCCTAAGAGGGGTATTTTGCGACCCTGCGCAAGAGTGGTTGGCAATATATAGATGGATTCATCAGCAGGTTTTGGTTGTTCCTTCTATCATTCGTTGCCATGAGCAGCTTATCAGTAAGCGACTGGAAGTCATGCAATCCAAATAATGAATAAATGGTGCTCAACCGACTAGACATTCGGTGTTCCCTACAATACCATTGAGTCATCATTTACATTGATTTTCAGAGATCAAACGTTTTTCTGCAATGATCCTTTTAAAGGTGAGTGTTATACATTTCCCATGAGTCCAGTCAGTCAAGCAAGAACGTCAATCTTTAATCATAAGAGAAGCACACCTGAAATAATTAAAGCGCTTGAATCACAAGTCGATTCTCTGCATCAGAATTACCTATCTCATATAAGACCATTTGGTGACTCAAGCACTTTTAGGGAGCAACTGTCATCAATAGATCCTTCTCAAGCTCTAGCAATGTATTTACCGCTTGCTAGTGTAGTTCATGTCGTTAATGATCTATCTGCTCTCTCCAAGGGACCATTGGATGATGCCTCAAAACCTAGGGTTGAGGAGGCAGAAAAAAAGGCGACTACTTTGAGGCTTCAGCTATGCAAAGATATTAATATATGCAAGAGGTCGCAGCTAACTGAGTGGATTCAGCAAGCTAAAGCGGATTTAAATAAAGCGGGAAGCTCAGAAGAAATGTCTTCAATCAGGGATGCGCTGGTGGAAAAAATTGTCACCGATAAACTATCACTTTCTGTGTCTGACCCAGATCTCGTGAATGGTATTATGGAGATTCTCTTCGACAAACCTCAACAGAGGAGAGTTTTTGCTCAGGATTTACCACAACCCATCCGTGATCAGATTCATCCTGACAAACAAGCCTGTACTGTTATTAGCCTTGCAAATAATGCGGAGCTGTATCTTGTCAATACAGGCAAAGATGAGACGCGCCTGATTGGTCGTAGTACTCATGTCGTCAAACCTGGTGTTATTGTCGAAGGAGGCCAGTCGACGGAGTTAGCAGTCAAAAAGATAAAAGTAAAAGACATCCAAGGCGTTCTTGTAGCATATAAAGAGCCTCGTATCAGCAGTAGCTTAGCGGGCGTCCCTGGCATTTGGCCGATTCAACATGCATTCGCTTACCAGGGCAGCTCAACTAGTAAAGCATCAAAAAGTGATCGTTTAAATCTCGCGTTTGTTTCCAAGAAAATCGGAAAGTTGGAGCGCCAATTTAAATACCATCCATTTCAAGTTTTAGACCTGGTGCGTGCCCTCAAAGAGATGCACAGTAAAGGAGTTATACACAATGACTTTAAGTTTTATAACGTGCTGCATCATGGTGAGCAGCGTGAAGAGTTAGATGAAGAACTCGTGTTAGAGATTATCGACTTTGGTAATAGTTTTAGGCCTGGACAACCGAATTCAGAAGTCAATTTTCCCGACTTGCTTGGAGGCACTTATCCACCTCCTGAACTCAGTGAGGCGATTCTACAGAATAGCTGGAGCCAAGCGCTGGGTATGATTGATGACCCTACCAAGATTGATGTTTGGGCATTCGGATTTTTTCTACTAGAGCTGTATTTTCCAAGCGCATATGGTGCGGCAGTCAAGTCGGTCATGGATGAGAAGGGTTCAGATAAGAATGCTGTGAGTTTACGCAATCGAGTCTCAACCTATTCAGCTGTGAGTGAGAGAGCACTGACTGAAATGGACAAAAAAGAATATTCCGATGCTTTTAAGCCACTTATCCGTATGTGCTTAAAAAAAGACCCTAAGGAAAGGTGCACAATGGAGCAATTAGAAGCAGTAATAGTTTCATATTGGGGGCTAACTGTCGCATCAATTTCAGACTTCGATGTTGCGCAAGATGGTGAGTGGTTACCGAAACCCGTGCTTGACGTTGATGAAGGTTTACTTGCATCATTTGATGAAGTTTTCGCAGACCCGAACTGAGGAGGGTTTCTGTAGGTTTTACTTAGAGGATTTCTGGGTAAGACCCCTATTTTTATAGCTTGTCTATACCGGGTTTAAAGGAAAATATGGTAGTTTAATCCATAACCCATTCTGATGAAATTTTCTTCTGCAATATTCGCTATTTTGAACCCCAATTAGTTAACCATGGAATCGCAACAATATCCTATGCGTGTAAATAGAGACCAGTGAAACATAGCCACCCATTAGGAGGTTTTAACTACAAAACCCGGCTAAACGATAGCTTAAATAAGAGCGCCCGCCTATAGTTTTATAATGATATTCCAGGTTTGTTTATTTTTACCCTGCTGATTACTAACAGCCTGTTATAATCTTGTATTGATGAGCTCGGCGAATTATTACAGCTTTTTTGTAAGGAACAAACATGTTATCAAATACGTCAGATATTTTGATTGTTGATGATTCAGATACAATCGTGCAATTAGTGCGCTCTATATTGCTCGACAATGGTTAGGTAACTCAAGCAAATTATCCTACCCACTGAATGCCATTTTGTAATATC
>JAYPYM010000273.1:5012-5286 GCA_038135915.1 Gammaproteobacteria bacterium | reverse complement strand
CACCTCCTCAACACTTAATTGAGTTTTACAACCCTTTTCAACTTGGCTCAAGGTGCTATTCACTGAAGCCTCTCGCTTCTTGGGTTCTAAAGCGGAGTTACCTGCAAGCGCCTTCAACAATACGTTGACCGGTTGTTGATCATCTTGACAGGTATTGAAGCTAAACAATAGTTTGTTTTCTTCACTCACCTGTCTGCAAACGCTAGCAATTGTCTCAACCGCTACCTTTAACATTTCGTAATAACTTCGATGAAGCAAAATCGTAAAATCAATA
>JAYPYM010000273.1:1481-4978 GCA_038135915.1 Gammaproteobacteria bacterium | reverse complement strand
TCCATTTCAGAAAAACTACCCTAACACTCATTTGAGGGCTCGAGGTGCTGTACCAGTGCTCGAACGATGAGAGAATGCAAATCTGACTTATTGACTTCTTTCGACTCATCATCATAAAAGCTAAATTTAATGCCCAAAAACAACCTATGACTGCTTTCTCCTGTGGCCCGTTCTGCACTGAGTCGCCATTCAAAACCCACACGGCTCAAATCAACTGCCGGCTCATTGAAGCATACGGAAACAAATGAATTTGCCTGCGATAACCAGTAGTCAGTGGGTACATTCAGTGAAGCAATCAGTTTTTTATGAACTTCCTGTTCTTTGTTGAGTAGCTTAATATCACCAAGCTCTAAACCTGTTGCAATGCAATGTACGTCGACTCTGCTTACACCTTGCAACAGATTAAGCAGCTGTAACTCTACTTCTTGAAGCGGTTCAAGGATAACCAAACGTGTATAGAAACGCTGCTGACCGGAAAGCAACCCAAAGACTTTTAATGTATTTAAGAGGCTTGCATCCAGTCGCTTAGCACCAATAATCACTAGATGCTGCTGATCAGGACTAAAGTCTTTTAATGAAAACTGACTCAGTGGACCAAGATGATCAACTTTCTTAATATGTTTGATAATATTTAATTTAGAGTCATAAGCAAAGTCATCTCTAAGATACAAATGAATCTGAACCGCATTGCTTTCCGCTTTAGAATGAGTCACATCATCGTGAATATAATGAAAATAAAGTAACTGGCTATAAACATACTTTAGCAAAGCCAAAGGATCATGCTCATAACAGTCAATGACTTGTAGTTGATGACCGGAATGCCTTAGGTTGGTGTAACCAGAAATCGTACCTGGTTGTGACATATGTAAGCCGAAAGACCTGTCACAAACCTCCCTCAATTTAGGTCTCTCTAGCGTGTACAATCCTGATAACAATAGAGCAGAAGTATCATCTTTTGGGTCATACAATATTAAAGCAGGCTCTTCATCAGGCAATATATTCTTGGATAATAGGGATGAGAATGCAACTGAAGAGAGTATTGAAATATCTAAGCCGGATGACTTGAGCACTGAGCTGGCCCAAGCGACTACACCATCCTTCGAGTGAGCACTCAGTTCTTCCGATTCATTGGGTAAGATAAGCCAAACTTTTTTCCTTAAACCACCCTTCCCTAAACATAGCCGCGCTATCTCAAATAACTGATTCATACTACCATAGCTAATCTAAAGAATACGCTTACAACCGAGATACCTTATTTCTATTTAGCTGTCACTCACAGATTTTGTGATATCGGCAACTGACTCAAGCCAATCCAGTAACGATGAAAACTCTCTGTTACCATATTGATCTGAAATTGCCTTCACTCGTGCTTGGTCTTTATCTTCAACTTCCTCTGTAACTGCTTCTGCCAGTGCATTTTCACTAGAACCTTCGTTCTCTTCTGCTAATGTTGCCGCACTATCAATCTTTTCGTCGTCTTTAGAACTTTCTATTAATTCGTCTGCACCTTTACTAACTGAAATACCGTCTAAGCTTATGACAAGAAAGTCACTGGCATCTTTAGTTCCAGCAACTACAGGATTAGCATCTTTCGGTTTAGGCATGCTGAAAGCTTTTGAGATCACTTTATACGGGGCTTTAGTAGAACGCCTATCCACGGTAACCGGTTCTGCCCATTCAACATTGAACTCCTGTGAAACAGCTTCGAAATCTTCCATGGATTTCAGCTTTGCAATCAACTTTTGGCCTTTCTTGGCTGCTAGTTTTGCAGCCTCCTGAGTCAGTAGCAACTTCTCTATTTGCTCTTTCACCTCATTGATAGGTCTAACAGCTCGAGGTCTATGGGTTACCAGTCGTGCGATAGCTCCTTGATCCTCACCTAAGCTAATCCATACAGAGTTCCTACCATCTTCTATCACTTCAGTAGCAAATAAAGCTTTTATTTGATTTGGAGTTTGAAAAATACCAGATCCGGTTCTTCGTGTGATCCAATCTGTACGCTGAATCTCTTTGTCATAGTTTTCCTCGAATACGCTCAAGTCCTCATGCTCGAATGCAAGCTCTCCAACCTCTGTTTCATAGTTAAGAAACGCTTCCACAGCTAAACTTTGTTGCAACTCTTTCTTTAATTCATCTTTTTTGTCATCAAAGGCTTTAATGTCTAGCGGTTGTATCTTCATTAGCTTAATAATATGGAAGCCATACTCAGTTTGAATGACCTCACTGGTATCACCTTCTTTCAAAGCAAACAGCACTTCTTCAAATTCAGGTAAGAACTCTCCTCGCTTCGATGCGCCTAATTCTCCACCTTGATCCTTACTGCCAATATCGTCTGAATACTCTTTTGCTAGAGCACTGAATTCTTCTCCACCCTGAAGGCGCTTCAGCAGGCTTTCAGCCAGGCTTTTTGCACTATCCTCAGAACGATCTTCATTGACTTCGATAAGTATGTGAGCGGATTCACGTTTTTCCTCTGACTTAATTTGCTCTACATATTGGGTGTAGGCCTCTTGAAGCTGCTCCTCGTCTACACTCATTTCTTTAGCAACATCTGACTGACTAAATAACACATATTCTACTTTCACTGCCTCAGGTGCCATGTAGTTATCTTGGTGCTGATCATAATATGCCTTAATATCTTCAGAGGTAATATTAACTTCATCTTCGAATCCCTTATGCGATATTCGAGCATACCTAAAAGTTCTCTCTTGGTTTTCCAAGGCCTTAACTTGAGACAACTCTGAAGGGGTCGAAAATGCAGTTAGTCGCACCACAGACTCAAGCTGCCGGATAATATTGGTAAACTTTATTTCTGCTATATATCCACTGGGTGTAAGCCCAACTCTTTTTACCAGACGATTAAATAGCTCTTGCGAAAACTCACCATTCTCTTGAAAGTCTGGATTTGCGAGAATCTCTTTATTCACGTATGCCTGAGGAATACCCATACTATTATCATCAACGAATTTCTGCATCAAAACCCGCTTAATCATGCCCTCTACAACGGAAGTTTTTAACAATTCCTCATCTATCAAATCTGGTTGAATCTGCCCACGATACTGCTGTAATATGAATTGCTTTTGCTGCTCTACACGAGCCAGCACAGCTTCTTTACTGATCTCTTCCCCTTCGACAATGACCATTGGAGGCTGCTTAGTAGTCAAACTAAGCAAGGCTTCAGAGCCCAACAACACGAACAGAAGGCAAACAATTGCCAAAATAAACTTACCAAACCAACCTTTAACAATGTTTCTAAAAGCTTGCATGGGAAAGCCTCTTCCTAAAAAAATTAATATTATTCCACAACCTAGCTGCTGCTAGGCACAATATATTCTGCTCGACGTGCTTTAGCATACCTTTCCATAACAACATAGGATAAGAAAATTGGTTAAAGCTAAACTATACAACGTCCAATGTTAGGTTCGGAATCAACTTTTCGATAACAAAAGTAACATCTGCATCTAAATGCGTGGCGGAGCGGACGGGACTCGAACCCG
>JAYPYM010000273.1:494-1471 GCA_038135915.1 Gammaproteobacteria bacterium | reverse complement strand
TGAACTACCGCTCCAAAAATCTAGATATTATATCTATTTTTTTTAATCATTGACTGCTTCTTTCAAGAGCTTTCCTGGCTTAAAGCTAGGTACTCTTGAGGCAGGCAAATCCATTGTTTCACCAGACTGAGGGTTTCTAACTGTTCTTGGTGCCCTATCTTTGACACTAAATGTTCCAAAACCGACAAGTACGACAGACTCCCCAGACTGTAGCGCTTTTGAAACAGACCCTAAGACAGCTTCCAACGCCTTGCTCGCATCAACTTTACTGATATCTGCTTCACCAGAAATGATGTTCACCAGCTCCGACTTATTCACTCGCGGTTCCCCTCTTAAACAATTAATCATCAAATTTAAATATTGGTTATACGCCCGCTGATTATGTGTTTACTACATAACTTCAGGAGGTGCATTTATACCAACCACGCCTAAAGTCTGTCAAGGTAATCATATAAAGATGTCAAAAAGGAATGGCAAGGTTTCTTAGTGTCGGCTGATCTTGCCAGATTTATCCTCTTTTCGAGGAGCATCTGCGCTCTGCGCCACTAAATCGTCAACCTTAACTTCCTGCTCGGGCTGGATACCCTCGGCGCCGATTGGTGGGCGCTCCAGTGCTATTGCTAAGACTTCATCAATCCATTCAACAATTCTAATATCGATCTCTTCCTTGACATTATCAGGAATTTCCTTCAAATCCCTCTCATTTTCTTTTGGAATGATAACACGTTTAATACCACCTCGGTGTGCTGCTAGTAGCTTTTCTTTCAACCCCCCGATAGGCAGAACTTCTCCACGTAAAGTAATTTCACCTGTCATAGCCACATCTGCTAGGACGGGAATACCAGTGAGCACTGACACCAATGCTGTACACATTCCGCTACCCGCACTTGGTCCGTCGGTTGGCGTTGCGCCTGCGGGGGCGGGTCTCTGCTGGGGCGATTGCTCAGCGGGGGCGTCGTGGCGCGCTGGTGCGGGTG
>JAYPYM010000273.1:0-484 GCA_038135915.1 Gammaproteobacteria bacterium | reverse complement strand
TACACATTCCGATACCCGCACTTGGGCCGTCTTTCGGCGTTGCGCCTTCTGGTACGTGTATATGCAGGTCATATTCCTCATAGAAATCTTCATCAATCCCAAGAACCTTTGCTCGGCTTCTCACTACAGTGATTGCTGCTTGAATAGACTCCTGCATCACATCACCCAGAGAGCCTGTCTTTGTATGCTTTCCTTTACCTGAGACAGCAGCTGCCTCAATGACAAGAAGCTCCCCACCAACAGAAGTCCAAGCTAAACCCGTCACCTGACCTACTCTGTTTTCCTTTCCAGCTCGGCCATAGCTGTATTTGCGTACGCCGGAATAGTGCTCTATTTGATCAGTATCAAGCACTTTTGCCTCAGTGGTTTTATCGACAACTTGTTCTTTCACGACTTTTCTACAAATTTTTGCAATTTCCCGCTCTAAGCCTCTAACACCAGCTTCTTTAGTAAAATAACGAATGACATGCTGAATGCCTTCATC
>JAYPYM010000272.1:0-5348 GCA_038135915.1 Gammaproteobacteria bacterium | reverse complement strand
TGCCGATAATGGTTCCAATTGATACTTCATGGCCACTGAGCATAAATGGATGTTGGAAATGGTTAAGGATTCGATTAGCTATCTCCTTACATGCAGATTCTATGGTGCAAACTGAATGAGCGATAACGATAGTAAATTCGTCACCGCCTAAACGTGATACATACTGCTCTGTTAAAAGGTCACTCTGATGGCCAGCACGTGAAATAATACCGGTGTTTTCAACACACTTATTCAAACCTTCAGCTACATGCTTTAATAGTTCGTCACCAATGTCATGCCCTAGGGTATCATTGATTTGTTTGAAATTATCGACATCAATAAAAAAGACGCCCATTTGAATTGCGCCTATTTCTTGTAGCTTCATCAAGAATTTTAAATGTTCTAAAAAATAACGGCGATTGGGCAGGCCAGTTAGAGCGTCGAAATATGCTAGCTGACGCATTTCTGCTTCCGCTGCTTCTTTCGAAATAAGTTGACTTCTGCGGTGATTGAGTTCTTCTGCCATTTCATTAAAGGATAGCCCCAACTGCGCAATCTCATCGTTTGACTGCACATCTACTCTTGTATCAAATTGACCGTCAGCGTAGCTTTTTGTAGCGTTCATCAATTCTATCACAGGGTTGGTTATTTTTCGGGCAAACCAGAAGCCAGCTATGAGACTCACTATCAAAGTAAAGGCGCTGGTGATCGCGATGACTAAGATTAAAGGTTGCACCTTGGTAGGTAATAGGTCCACTCTTTTGTATAAAATGGAATGTCCAGATATTCCGATATGAGGAGAAATATAAACAATGTAATTGAAGTGATTGATCATTAATTGATGCGTCTCACCTTTCGTTTTTTGATCCTGTAAGATTGTGGAAAGTGTATCAGTTTTGGTTTCGTAAATTCGACTCAGAAGTGTGATTTCTTCGTCTGTGAAATGTGTATCTGTAATAGTTTCGCCATAGGTTGTGATGAAAGAGCTACCTGTCACATCGTGTGCTAATGCCTGTTCTTCTTTGCTATTCATTACTTGGGCTATCACGACCATGCCAAGTAGTTCAGGTCCAGCCATTACAGATGAAAAGCCTGCGTGATAGGGTTGACCATTGAAAATAATATTGCGGAAACTTGTTCCCTCTGAGATTAGATTATCTGAATTTTCTATATTCAATTCCATAGATAGGTTTTTGTCCAGATTGTCTGACGAGGCAATTACCTGACCATTACTATCTAACAAGATCAGCGTGGGTATAGTTGAAGCCTCTTTAACTTGCTTCACAGCAAAATCCAAGGTTTCCTGGTCGTATTCTGGTATAGATAGGGTTGCCTTTAAAAAAGGAATGTGTGCGACTGAAGAAGCCATGTTGGTGAGTAACAGGCGTTTTTGTTCTAAGAATCTTTGATAGGCTAGTATAGATGTATTCATGCGCCCATTAGATTCAGCTTCTGCTATATCTTTTGTGTAGGCTTGCAAAATAAAGTTTACAATGAAAATAAAACCAAGGTTGACCAGTACTAATCCAGAGAATATTTTATTTTTCAACGATCTGTTGTACTTCATACGTACTAGTCTATCATCACGTGCAATTAATACTTTTCTTTGTAAGGCTTACCAAATTTATTACTGTGTTGCTTTATTTTTTTCGTGATGGTGAGTGTTAACTCCCCCAATCCTTCTAAACTGGAAGTATCCTGAATATTCAAGGCTATGCTATCTGAATAGGCATACCAGGTCCTTATTTGAAATGGTGGCTCGGGTAGCTTGTTTAGTTGGAAATGTCCGGATGAATCTGTTACCGTGAAATGAGGATTATTAAGAACTAAAATATTACTGACCATATTTGGGTGAATATTACAATAAACTTTAACTAACCCGGTTTTGTCAAATCTTACGAATTTTGATAGCCCTTTTTTGTACACTCCCAGGTCAAACCGTTTTGCTTTAGATAATGAAAAGACATTGTGAAACAGAATATCATCGTTCACAAACTCAACTTCTTGATTCTTCACGATGGGTAATACAGATGGCGTAAAAGTTTGATTTTTTTGAGAGATTTTGATTGGGGAACTATTTCTAGGTGGGACTTCAACACCATCTACAAAAACAACTACATTAGATGAATCATTTATCTCCTTTCCATTCTGATCTAGAATGATCACTTTCCCTGATACATTTGATGCATTTGCAGGTAGCACATGCATCATAAGAAATAAAAAAATGAAGTTAAGATATGCTCGATTCAGCTTCATTGTGACTTAATCTCTACCCCTACTATTGTCTACACTGACTAACTATTAGAAACTGAGCACTAATTCAGCCACAGTGTAATTTCTATCATCTGCAGAAGGATCGAATCCAGATACGTTGATGACTTCATACTCATCTGACCCTACTTCTACTTTGAGAATTAAATTTGTATTGGCTCTCCACCCTAGTGCAATTGCCTCACGTGTGAAACGATTAGCGTCAAATCCATAGGGTCCATTAGCGAAGCTACCATCACTTAAAAATCCAGCTGAAAAATTATAGCCTTCGTTATTATCATCGGTTTTGATCGTACTATACCGAGCAACTAACCATAGGTTTGGGCTAAATTGGTATTTAGGTTGTACACTGTACCAGGACAGATCTCGATCGAATGGTTCGATGTCGTCTATCTTCGCCATACCGTAAGAAAGCTCTAAACCAAATGCTGAAGTTAAGTCTATTTTCGAATCTAATTGATATAGTGTGGAATCAACAGTAGAAGAGGGGGAAACACCAAGTGAAGAAGTAGGTCGTGCAAAACCAGTACCTACAGCTTGAATCGTGCTATTGGCTAACCAAATTGCGCTCAGACCTGTCTCTCCTGAATTTAGATAGCTAAAACTAAAATAGGTGTTTAGTGTAGGCTTGCCATAAAGTTTAATGCTATAACTTTTTGAAGGCGATTTGTCAGAGCTTGATCTGTTTTCTCCATTCATAACCGCAGTGATCCAGCCCAGACGCTTGTACGTTCCATATGCCATTACACCTTCGTCCCAAAACCATGGGTAGGCAGCAGTGGGAGATATCATGGGATTATCTTTTGCATCTTGCCATAGGTATTCTTCGCCAAATGGAATATCAAAACGGCCGACCTTTAGGTTCAGTAAATCATCTCCAACATGCTTAAGTACATTTCTAAAATCTGCATATAATTCAACGGCTTTGACCTGAGACTCGTTGTCTCTAGCAGAACCGTACAATTGTGTGAGTTGTAGTTCTGCAAAGAATCCAATATTCTCCCAGGATTCTGCATTCACAAATAAGGTTGTTTCTTTGACCACAAATGCTGGGTCCGGTTTGCTACCATCATTACCCGAATCAGCATACCAAAAAGCACCAAAACCAGATAAATCAATGTTTTGAAACCAGGGTCTGGCCAGTACATGCTGGTCAGCTACAGCACCAAAAGGTTGGCTTTCATTCTCTGAAAGGTCGACTGTGTCAGCCTGTATTTGTGCAGAGCAAAGCAATAGAGTTAATAAAAATCCTTTTACTGATGTTTTCATCACCTGTGAGTCCTTCCTGAATAAACGCTCTATTGAAATCTCATGAGTTATTCAAAAAAGTATTAATTAATCAACTTTCATATTGATGTGTTTTAGTCGAACTGCCTATTTGGCGCTGAACTGGTTGTTGTTAACCATTTCTCCCATCACATAGGTTTGCTTGATTGTTCTGTCGTCACCTAGCGTGCGGAGTATCGATAGTTTTTCTAGGAGGCTGCTTGAGGTTTTGTAAAGTTGACCTAATAATTTCGGCTGTGTGCAGTCTAATACCACGAAATCTGCAGCGTTGCCTTTGCGAAAGCTGCCGATTTCGTGCTCGAGGTTAAGCGCTTTGGCGCCACCTAGTGTGGCGAGATAGAAAGATTTGAGTGGGCAAGTAGCGTGACCATGCAAGTGGTCTGCTTGGTAGGCTGAGTTGAGTGTAGACAGCATGGAGAAGTTGGTGCCCGCACCTATGTCTGTACCTAGGCTGACCTTCACTTGATTGTCCTCGGCTTTTTTCATATTTGGTATGCCGCTACCCAAATAGAAGTTTGAAGATGGGCAGGATGATACAGCAGCATTGGCTTGTCCCAATCGTTGCCATTCTTGATCACTGAGGTGAATAGCATGTGCAAACATGGAGTGATCTGAGACCAGGCCTGCTGATTCGTATACGTCTAGATAGTCTTTTGAATCAGGGAAGAGCTTTTTGACCAATTCTATTTCTTCAATGCTTTCGGATATGTGGGTTTGTAAGTAAACGCTTGGGTTTTGCTTTAGTAGTTGTCCAGCAAGATTGAGCTGATGTTTAGTCGACGTGGGTGCGAATCTTGGTGTTACAGCATAACTTGCACGGCCTTGATTGTGCCATTTATCGATCAGTGCCTGGCTTTGTTGATAACTAGATTCTGCAGTGTCGGATAAGCATGCTGGTGCGTAGGGTTGGTGGTCCATCATGACTTTGCCGGCGATGATGCGCATATTTCGTTGAGCAGCTGCTTGGAAAATAGCATCGACGGATGTTGTGTGTATGGTGCAAAATATCATTGCAGTGGTTGTACCATATTCTAATAGTGTGTCTAGAAAACGATGAGCGACTGTGTCAGCGTATGTGGCATTTTCAAATTTGGCTTCTTCTAGAAAAATATGCTTGTTTAACCAATTTAATAGGTTCTCGCCGTATGCCGCTATTTTTCCCATTTGTGGATAATGTGTGTGTGTGTCGATGAAGCCTGGCATGATAAGTGTGTTGGTGAATGTTTGAAGAGGCATGTGAGTGGTGGATTGCAAGAGGTCTTTAGCAGGTCCCACTGATTGAATGAGTCCGTTCTCAGTAATGAGTATACCGTCTTCCCAGTATTGATAACAGTGCTTGTCATTATTTGACTTCGGGCTATCGGTGAAGTGCAATATTGCGCTGCGGTAAGCTTTAAGTTGGCTGATTGTTTTGCTCATTTGGTATCTGAATGATTTGTAATAGATGTTGATATTTAAGCTTGAAAAGCGTTAAATATCAATAGGCTAATGGATAAATGGCATTTCGTGATGATCAATGGAAGTCTCTAGATTCTATGCTTAGTTTTGTTTTGGCGTTATCTGATCTTTGCGATGGATCCAGTGAAGCGAGCAGGTGGGTGTTATCTTCAATATGGCCAGCAATGATGTGTGTGACGGTTCTTTTTTGCTTAGGGTTGTCCGCTCGCTCCAGTGTCCCTTTAATTAGTAGTAATTGACCTGTTAATAATTCGGTTCGGTACCTCATCAGTGTGTTTTTCCAAATGATGATATTGGTGCTGCCTGTTTCATCTTCTAACGTTAAGAATAAAGTCCCTTTTGCTGTACCAGGT
>JAYPYM010000271.1:0-5354 GCA_038135915.1 Gammaproteobacteria bacterium | reverse complement strand
TACACCTTCTAATTTCCTTTTCTAAACCCTCATACACAACTTTCGTTCATAACTCATCACTCGATTCCTACCATTTGACTTCGCGGCATACAGGGCCTTATCTGCTGCTCTTAAACAACCCGCCTGGTCATCTGAATCATCAGGAATAGAGGCAATGCCCGCAGAAATGGTTATTTTTGGCAAGGATTTACCGTCATAAAATAGCTCGAGTGACTGTATTATCTCACGAATCAGCTCGACTCTGGGTAATGCCTGTTCTTTAGGGACGCCAACAAAAACAATCGCAAATTCTTCGCCTCCATACCGACAAGGCAGATCTTCTTTGCGACAATTTTGCTGTAATACGTTCGCAATAGACTCCAACACCATGTCTCCAGCTTCATGTCCATAGTTATCATTAAAGCTCTTAAAGTGATCCACATCCATTAAAGCAATAGATACAGGCAATGAAGTTCGCTTGGATCGACGCACCTCCAGCTCAAGACTTTCTGAAAAAAACCGCCTATTAAATAATTTCGTTAACGGATCTCGAACAGATTCAGATTTCAGTTTTTCTCGCAGATGTAGGTTAAACATGGCAACACCAAGACGATCACTGATTTCATTGACTGCCTCTTTATTAAAAGCCAATCTTTTTGATAATTGTTCCTCATCGATATCAGCTTCAACGGGAATATAAATATGCAGCAGACCTATGACGCCTTCCTGTGTGGACACAGGCTGGCAAATAGATTGGAGATGTTTCACTTTCTTAGTATGGTTACAAATTAAACGGTCATTGGTATCTTGAACAACTTTAGTTTCACCCTGACGCATTGCCCAACAGTCCAGGTTTTTAAAGCAAGGTTCACCATTAAACTCACCATTCCAGCTCGACTGCATTTCTAGAATTTCACCCCGATCTAGACTAAAGTATGCGCCCTGCTCAAAAGGGAACAACTCACTGCAAAACTTGGCTAGGATATCGTACAGTTCATTTTGAGTCTCAGCTGTTTGAAAATATCTATTCATTTGGTTGAGTAACACATTTTTCTTCACTAAAGCATCTAAAGCGCCTATTCGTAGTGACAGGTCTTCATTCAAATGCTGCAACTCTTCCGCGTCTTTTTTCTCTTTAGTAATATCACGAATCACTCCAGTGAACATATTGCGACCACCAACTGTGATGTGATTGACTGACAAGAACATTGGAAATTCTTCACCATCCTTGCGCTTACCAATAACCTCGCGGCCCTTACCAATGATCTTCTTAATCCCCGTGTTAATATAAGCAGAAAGATAGCCATCATGGCCAGACCGGAAGGGTTCGGGCATTAACGTCTTTATATTTTTGCCCAACACCTCTTCAACCTGGTACCCAAAAACTATTTCTGTCGCAGGGTTGGCATCTTCGATCACGCCTGCCTCATTAATCGTAACAATCGATTCAGTGGCACCAGTCAATATCGCTCGTCCACGCGCCTCACTTTCTCGAAGTGTATTTTCAGCCTCCTCTCGTTTTAGAACATGCCTGAGCGTCATAATCAAATTTGAACAGGTCACCAAAAACGGTTGTAGAAAATCAACCAAATCTTCTTCATAACCACCTGGGCGATTGGCAATACCCATCATGCCCACAAATTCTTGTTGTGAAAAAAAAGGTAGTCCTAAAAATGAATTCAGGTCAGGGTGACCATCAGGCAACCCTCCACTGTGAGGGTGATTGATTGGATCATTAGATAAGACTGGTTTACCGGTTGTCATCACTCTCCCAAATAGGGTTTTGGTATTAGTAAATTTTAATCCGACCGGCGCATTCTCTGCGTAAAACTGCCTCGTCTCATCATTCCAAGCAATGTTTGTGATAGCATGCGTGGTCAGTACTGGCTCGTTATTTTCATAACTAATTTCACCAATAAAACCATATTCACTTTGGGTCAATGCCAGAAGTTCTCCTAAGAGTTTTTCAAAAATCAATTTAGGTTGAAGGTTCCTAGAAATTTCCTGCTGCGCCGTGGTAATAGCATGCAAAAGCTTCCGATAGTTTTCTTGGATAGATAGGTCTCTTACTTCACCTAAAAACAAGGTGACTTCATCGACAACCATTTCGGTTACAGTTAATTCGAAGGGAAAAACACTGCCATTCTTTCGCAGCCCATGAAGCTCTCGGCCCTGCCCAATAACCTTCTTTTGGCCAGTTTGAAAATAACGCTTGATATAATTGTCGTGTTTATGACGGTGAGGCTCACCCATCAAGATGGAAATATTTTTACCCACAACTTCATCTTCACTGTAACCGAACAATTCAGCCGCTGCGGGGTTATAACTTTCTACAAGACCATTGCAATCAATAACAATGACACCGTTGGTAACGGTATCAAACATTGCTCTGAGTCGACTGTTTGGGATACCCTGATCCATTTTAGGTGATTTAGGCTTGGGGACTACCATAGGCCTGCCCTCCATGTAACTTTTCTAACTATCCTTTAATAATAATAGTAGTACATGGGTAGAAAGATCGAATTAGGAGGGGAGCTCCAGAATAAAGCTTAAACCTTCAAGGCCAATTTAAACATTTGGGCTAGAAGGCAGAACATATTCTTCAATATGTTCTGCCCAATTTATTTTTGCCAGCTGTCTTTTAAGGAAACAATTTGGTTGAATACCAACTTCGATTTCTGAGCTCCGGAACCCTCAACCGTAACTTGAACATTATTTTTCAAACGGGGTACATCTAAGCAATAATAGCCTTCGCGCTCAAATTGGAATCGATCATCTGCCTTAGCATTCGCAAGCGAGGGTTCCGCCAACGCTTCTTGAAATATAGTCAAAGAATGTTTGTTCAGGTTCTGCGTAAAATCACCCGCCTCATCGCCCTCAGACTCTGGGTTGGGCTGATCAAAGAGCCTATCATACTGCCTCACCTCCACAGGTAATGCATCTGAAGCAGAAACCCAATGAATGACACCTTTAACTTTTCTGCCTTCTGGTTTTTTGCCCAATGTGTTCGCATCATAGGTGCATTTCAATTCAATCACTGCACCAGTTTCATCTCTAACGACTTCTTCACATTTGATCACATACGCGTGCCTTAAACGCACTTCTTTACCTGGTGCCAAACGGAAGTACTTTTTCGGTGGGTCTTCCATAAAGTCATCTCGATCAATCCAAATTTCCTTAGAAAAAGGTAACACTCGATGACCCAACTCTGGCATTTTTGGGTGCCTTTGGCCTTCCAATTGCTCAACTTGGTCCCCATAATTCGTAATCGTCACCTTTAAAGGTCTCAACACACAGAGTGCACGCGGGGCACTGTGATCCAAATCATCTCGAATGGCAAACTCCAGCATACCCACGTCAACCACCCCATCCGATTTGGTAATACCAACCATCTCACAAAACTTTCGAAGCGCACCAGGTGTATAACCCCGTCGACGTAACCCAGAAATAGTTGGCATTCTTGGGTCATCCCACCCATCCACATAGCCTTCATCCACCAGTTTTTTAAGCTTTCGCTTGCTTGTTAAAGTGTAATTTAAATTTAACCGAGAAAACTCTATTTGCCGCGGCCTAGGATCAAAATTTAACTGTTCAAGGATCCAGTCATACAGTGGACGATGATCTTCGAACTCTAGGGTGCATAAAGAGTGAGTGATACCTTCAATGGCGTCTGAAACACAATGCGCGTAGTCATAAGTGGGGTAAATACACCACTGATCACCCGTGATCGGATGATCAGCATACTTCACTCGATACAAGACTGGGTCTCGCATATTCATATTGCCCGAGCTCATGTCAATTTTCGCCCGCAAGGCCATCTGACCTTCTTTCACCTCACCCGCTCGCATTTTTTCAAATAACGCTAAGTTTTCTTCCAAGGTACGCTCACGGTAAGGGCTATCCTTGCCCGGCTCCGTTAAGGTACCGCGATACGCTCGGGTTTGATCCGCGTTCAGCTCACAGACGTAGGCTTTACCACTTTTAATTAATTGGATCGCGAAATCATAGAGTTGCTGAAAATAATTTGAAGCATGCCTAACTTCCTTATTCCATGAGTAACCTAACCAGGCTACATCTTCCTTAATTGCATGAACGTACTCCTGCTCTTCTTTTTCAGGGTTCGTGTCATCCATTCTCAAATTGCAGGTCCCAGAATACTCAATTGACAAGCCAAAATTAAGGCAAATTGCTTTCGCATGACCAATATGCAAGTATCCATTAGGCTCCGGCGGGAAACGTGTTGCAATCGTTTTATGTTTACCCGACGCTAGGTCTTCATCAATGATCTGCTCAATGAAATGTTTCGGCCGCTCATTTGTTTCACCTTCATTCACTTTAGTTACATCCTCCTGCCCTTCGCCACTCATCTTCAACGAATCACTCATTCAGCCCTTCACCTCTTTATCCACACTGCTTAAATTTATATTAGTTTGTCCCCTTGCCAGACAACAGCGATCAAATTACCATATGATTCTCGAACAGAATAGTGGTGCAATATGAATTTGGCCACATTAGATGAATCGGAATAATAAATTTAACCTTGCAGGAGCTCACATGGCGGCTAACACACAAGTACTATTAAAAACAAATCACGGCGACATTAAGCTTTCACTTAACGAAGAAAAGGCGCCTAAAACGACAGCAAACTTTATTAATTACGTCAAAGCAGACCATTACAACAAATCGATCTTTCACAGGGTAATAGATGGCTTTATGGTACAGGGCGGCGGCTTTGATGAAAACATGAGCCAAAAGCCAACAAAAGAAACCGTTGAAAATGAAGCAGATAATGGGTTGCAAAATAAGGTCGGCTCAATTGCCATGGCACGCACCAGCGAGCCGCACTCCGCTTCAGCACAGTTTTTTATTAACGTAGCCGACAACTCATTTCTAGATCATACCGCGAAAACAGATCAGGGCTGGGGATATGCTGTATTTGGAGAAGTGACAGACGGCATGGATGTAGTGAACAAAATTGCAAAAGTAAAAACAGGTACTCATGGCGTACATCAAGATGTACCCAGCGATCCAGTTATTATCAATGAAGCAACACTAATAGAAAGCGAATAATCATATCTACTCATCCAAAGAGGACCGCCGCTTTGGATGAGCCTGCCTGTATTTCAGTAGAATGTAATATGAGTGTTTTTTTTATCAGTGACCTCCAGTTGGACGATAAGACCACACCCCTGGTTAAATCGCTCGGCACACTGATTGACCAGATCATTACTGAGAAAGCTTCAGCGCTATACATCCTAGGTGACTTTTTTGAAGCCTGGGTTGGCGATGATTTTCAAGCACACTGGCTTGACGAGATAATCACAATACTGAAAAGGCTCACTGACTCCAAAGTTAGCTTGTACTTTATGCATGGC
>JAYPYM010000270.1:0-5367 GCA_038135915.1 Gammaproteobacteria bacterium | reverse complement strand
GCTCTGAACCAACTTTTACTTCAGGAAGCAGGCTGTCATCATCTTTCACTTGAGGCATTACACGTAAATAACCATCAAACTTTAAAATACGGCCTTTAGCTTTAAGCTCATAGATATCTGCCCCGACTGAAATACTGGAAGATAGATATTCAGCAGGTACCATTTGGCACGCTACAAAGCGTTGCCAAATCAGCTCGTAGAGACGCTGGGCATCACTTTCCATATCAGTTAGTTGACTGCCTTTTAAATGCGCAACCGTGGGTCTGATAGCCTCATGCGCCTCTTGCGCACCGGCTTTACTCGCATAGGAGAGCGGCTCTTTGGGCAAATATTTATCGCCAAATTCCTTATTGATAAATTCTCGACAAGTCAGTACCGCATCTTGGCTCAAATTTGTGGAGTCAGTTCGCATGTAGGTAATATGACCTGCTTCATATAATCGCTGTGCTAACGCCATCGTTCTCTTAACGCTGTATCCTAAACGCGTGCTTGCATTTTGTTGTAAAGTTGAAGTAATGAATGGTGCAGAAGGTTTAGACTTAGTCGGCTTATCTTCCCGCTTGCTGACTTGATAATTGGCTTTGTTTAAAATAGAAACAGCTTGGTCAGCTTCCGTTTTAGATTTAGGCTTGAAGGCTTCTCCGTCCGCCTTGACCACTTCAAGCGTGATCAGCTCTTTCTGGTCAGTTAACAAATCAACATGGACTTGCCAATATTCCTCAGGCACAAAAGCTCTGATTTCTCTTTCTTTTTCAACCACAAGCCTGACCGCCACAGACTGTACACGGCCAGCTGATAAACCTCGGGAAACTTTCGCCCAAAGTAAAGGGGACAACATATAACCCACTACCCGATCCAAGAAGCGACGAGTTTGTTGTGCTTGCACTCTGTTAATCTTTATCTTGCCTGGGCTTTCAAATGCAGATTCAATAGCACTCTTAGTGATCTCATTAAACACTACTCTCTGATATCGATCAGCATCCCCACCAATCGACTCCATCAAGTGCCAAGCGATGGCTTCTCCTTCCCTATCCAAATCCGTCGCCAGATAAACGCGGTCTGACTTCTCAGCAATCTTCTTTAGTTCGTTTAATACTTTCTCTTTGTTTGGCAATATCTCGTAATGCGCTTCCCAGTTATTTTCCGGGTCCAGCCCCATTCTGGAAATGAGCGATTGATAGGCTTTCTTCTTTTTGTAGATAGCCTTTTCTTCTGGCGCCATCTTGCGTGTTTTAGCAGCCTCTTTAGCCCGCTCTTTCGGGTCAGATTTCTTTTTCGAATTACCACTCACCGGTAAATCCCGAATATGCCCGACACTGGATTTTACAACATAGGAGTTTCCTAGATATTTATTGATCGTCTTCGCCTTGGCAGGAGACTCTACAATGACTAATGATTTACCCATTTATGTTTTATCGCTTATTCAAATTGAATTGCACAATGAAATAATCATTAAGCCATCACGCAATATCAAAAAAAGGCCTATAGCACACCTCTCAATCAGGTGCGCCTTGTTCACTTTAATCAAACACACACTTTTGTAAATTATAAAAGCAGAAAATCTAAAACAAGGCAAAACTCAAATCAAGTTTATAATACGGTAGAAATGAATTCGACTATGATTATTTGGTAATTTTGAGCAAAATTTGTGTCATTTTAAGTACTCAGGACTTAGACTAAACCTTTATGCTATCTAATTACTTATTGCTTAATCTCAAAAACATATTGCTTTCGCTCGCCGCAATCACATTATTATCATTGGGCGTAAGCGCCTTTGCCAAAAGCCGCTACGAATATCATAAAAACACCAACCTTGCTATCCAAAAGAAAAAAATCAAGGTCAAACAGCTTCAAGAAATCATTGAAGGGCTATCAAAAACTGCTTGCATGCCGGAGATCCGTATTGCCTTGCAAAAAGTGCTGATCGAAACCCTTGGAGAAATAAAAGATATTTCTCCCTCATACCCAGGCATCGATATTGTTATTGCAGCTGCTAACCAGCTTTCCTCCGTGGCACCAGAGCGCATTGTAGGGCCCGTTAAAGCTTGTGAAACAGATCACGAGATAGCCACCCAACAAAAGCTTGTATTAGCTGCTATCGCGCAAATAAAAAAGTTACCAGCCATTGGTAAATGTACCTATGCTGAAGTCAAAACATGGGAAGAACACCTAAAAATGATGTATGTACAGATTGATATTGATGCTCACCTTGCTTATGCGGAAGAAGCGCTTAACAATAGCGATAAGGCTGGCGCTGCTAACCATTTTAGAATTGCCCAAAACAAACTCGCTCAATCTCGTTATCATGGTGAGAACAAAAAAGACTTAATGATAGCACTTGGAGATAGGATTCGCGATCTCTACAAAAAGCCTAGGGCCAGCGAAACATAAAAATATTATCAAAAAACCACTACTCTGCGTTTAACAGTGAAGCTAGCATTTAACCCAACGGTAGGGTTAAATGCAGCCACAAGCTTTTTCAAGGCTTTTAATTGGTAGCCTTAAACTCCTTTCTTTTCGCGTGCAATAAAGGCTCGGTATAGCCGCTTGGTTGAAACCGGCCTTTTAGTACCAGGTCTAGTGCCGCCTGAAAAGCAACGCTAGACTCAAAGTCAGGCGCCATTGGCTTATAAACTGGGTCAGACTCATTTTGACGATCCACAACAGCAGCCATTCTTTTCATAGTGGAGACTACTTGCTCTTCGCTACAAACACCATGATATAGCCAATTAGCCATGTGCTGGCTGGATATACGCAACGTCGCTCTGTCTTCCATTAAGCCCACGTCATTAATATCTGGCACTTTTGAACAACCAACCCCTTGGTCAATCCATCGAACAACATAACCAAGAATACCTTGAGCGTTGTTATCTAGCTCCTGCTGAATGTCCTCTTCAGTCAGTTTCGTGTCGCCTAGCAATGGCAATGTAAGTATTTTATCCAGTGAGGCATGTTCACGCTTTGCAATAAGGTCTTGCTGTGCATCAACGCTGACCTGGTGGTAATGCATTACATGCAAGGTTGCTGCAGTCGGCGATGGAACCCACGCACAGTTTGCTCCCGCCTTTGGATGACCAACTTTAGCTTCCATCATTTGTTCCATCTCATCAGGCTTAGGCCACATACCTTTACCAATTTGCGCTTTCCCTTTTAAACCAGCATTTAAACCAACATCAACATTCCAATCCTCATACGCATTGATCCAGGCTTGCGCTTTCATGGCTTCCTTCCTAACCACTGGCCCTGCTTCCATGCTTGTATGAATTTCATCTCCGGTACGATCTAGGAAGCCGGTATTAATAAATATAACCCTATCCTTCGCCTCACGAATACAAGCTTTTAAGTTAACCGTGGTTCTTCGCTCTTCGTCCATAATACCAATTTTCAAAGTATTCGGCGCCATCCCAAGCAGGGCTTCGACTTTTGAAAACAGCTCTATCGCAAAGGCAACTTCTTCTGGGCCATGCATCTTAGGTTTAACGATATAAACGCTGCCAGTTCGACTGTTTCTCTCACCAGACGCATCAGACTTAAGATCATGAAGAGCAATTAGAGAGGTTATAGCAGCATCCATAATACCCTCAGGGATCTCTTCACCCTGATAAGTAATCGCTTCAGTTGTCATCAGATGACCTACATTTCGAACCAAAAGCAAACTGCGCCCAGGCAATACAAGCGTGTCATTACTTGTAGTCTGATAAACTCGATCTTTATTCAACTTTCGAGTAAAGACCTTTTCGCCTTTTTTAACTTCTTCAGTTAGGTCCCGCTTCATTAAACCCAACCAGTTCGAATAAACCAGCGCTTTATCTTCTGCATCAACCGCAGCTACAGAGTCTTCACAGTCTTGAATAGTTGTAATCGCAGACTCTAACAATACATCCTTAACGCCAGCCGCATGATCCTTACCAATGGGAGAATTTGGATCGATTTGGATCTCTATATGAAGCCGATTATTCTGCAATAAGACACCTTCAAGGGAGTCACCTTTCTTATACCCTACAAACTGTTCGGGTTTTGATAGCCCAGTTTTAGCCCCACTAGATAGACTAATTTGAAGCACTGTACCAGCAGCCGACTCCTCCAATGCATATTCCGTAACATCTTTATGGCTACCCTCAGCTAGCGGGCATGCTTGGTCTAGAAAATCCGCAGCATAAGCAACTACTTTCGCTCCGCGCTTGGGATTATAACTCGTCCCTTTTTCCGCTCCCTCTGAGGCTGAAATAACATCTGTGCCATAGAGTGCGTCATAAAGGCTTCCCCAACGAGCGTTAGCCGCATTCAAGGCATACCGAGCATTCATTACGGGAACCACAAGTTGAGGGCCAGCAATATTTGAAATTTCAGCGTCAACGTTTTCAGTCGTAACAGAAAAATGCTCAACTTCTGGCACTAAATACCCGATTTCTTGTAAAAAGGCTTTATAAGCAGATAAATCAATAGGGCGCTCCGTATTTGTTTTGTACCACTCATCGATCTTTTTCTGCAGCACCTCCCTTTTTTCAATCAACGCCTTATTTTTAGGCATCAATACTTTTAGTAGATCTTCTAATCCCGACCAAAATTTGTTGGCATCTACGCCTGTGCCAGGAATAATGTTATCGTTAACCAAATTAAAAATAGCAGGATGAATGACTAAATCACCGACCTGAGCACTATCAGTCATAGTATGGCCTCACTGAATAAGTTGATAGATATGGCGCGGGAGTTTACACAAAAAAAGCTTTTAAAGCGACCCTTGAAGCAAAAGGGCTAGACTGAAAACAAAAGATAGCCAAACGCCTTACATTATCAAGATGGCATATTTTTATAACGGGTATACACATTGTAGATGTCTAGTTTTAGTTACTGCTAGGTGTCATTCGGCTGATCGCCTGACTTATTATCGGTTTTTAAAATAATTTCCTTACCCACGTAGTACCCTTGTACAAAATCCACACCCAAATCTTTCACCAACTGAAGTGCTGCCTCATTTTCAACTGACTCAGCCACGACCCGAACATCCATAGCACGGCTAATATCTACGATAGACCGTACAATTGCCAAATCTCGATCATCGTCGGAGATCTGGCGAACAAATGAACCATCTATTTTTAGAAACTCGATAGGCAACTGTTTAAGATAAACATAGGAACTCATCCCCGCCCCAAAATCATCAAGCCAAAAGTGACATCCCATCTGCCTCATTTCATTCATAAAATCTCGAGTATTCTTGATATTGTTTACAGCTGCAGTTTCAGTGATCTCAAAATTAAGCATGCTGCGAGAACCACGAAAATCTTTTAAAACGTTAAACAAAAAGTTCATAAATGCATAATCATTTAAAGAACTACCTGACAAGTTAATGTTTACACCAGCTATATC
>JAYPYM010000269.1:1555-5442 GCA_038135915.1 Gammaproteobacteria bacterium | reverse complement strand
GCTCAGACCATAGCAATCGTGCTGCTCTCAGCTTAGCAATTTCCATATAAAAGTTCATGCCAATACCAAAAAAGAACGAAAGCCTAGGCGCAAATAAGTCAATATCTAATCCCGCATCAAGCGCACATCTCACATATTCTAATCCATCCGCTAATGTATAAGCCAACTCAAGCGCTGCGTCTGCACCTGCTTCCTGCATATGATATCCAGAAATAGAAATGGTATTAAATTTAGGCATGTTAACAGAGCAATGCGCAATAATATCACTAATGATTTTCATTGAAGGCTGCGGCGGATAAATATAGGTATTTCGTACCATAAACTCTTTGAGAATATCGTTTTGGACTGTGCCCTTAAGTAACGCTTGCTCAACACCCTGTTCTTCAGCTGCTACAATAAAATTGGCTAAAGTGGGTAACACTGCTCCATTCATTGTCATGGACGTCGATATTTTATCCATCGGAATTTCATTAAACAGTAACTTCATGTCTTCTACACTGTCGATAGCAACACCAGCCTTCCCAACATCGCCTGCAACACGTGGGTGATCCGAGTCATATCCTCTATGAGTAGCTAGATCGAAAGCTACTGAAACCCCTTGTTGGCCAGCTGCCAAGTTCTTTCTATAGAATGCATTTGACTCTTCTGCTGTCGAAAATCCAGCATACTGCCTAACTGTCCAAGGCCGACCAGCATACATGCTTGCCTGCGGCCCTCGCACAAAGGGCTCAAAACCGGGAAATGTATTTTTATGTGACAAATCATCGACATCTGCTTGCGTATAGAGTGGCTTTACGTCAATCCCTTCAGCAGAATGCCAAGTAATAGAAGAAAGAGGCTTATCTTTTAACTGTTTCTCTACTGCTGCTACCCAAGCCTGGTATTCATCCGAACCGCTAGCTCGTTTGTCTTGTTTATCATCAGACATTGCTTTTGACCCTTTAACAGTGATGGCCTTTAAATTAGCCCATAAAATACTTGGGTCAGACTATAACTTCTATCACTGCCTCCAGCAAGGGCGTAAAAATTGTAAAAAATCTGTTTTAAAACTTTAAACTGATGCCAGTGCAAAAAATACCAATTAGCCTTTATATTGAAAATGGGAGCAACTTATCCTTTGAATTATTTTGATATCATCTAAACTGGTTTCATGGAACATTAGTTTTTTTAAGCGCCTTGCATGATGAAGTCTTCAATACTAATAGCTATTTTGCTTATATTTACCCAATTCTGCCTAGCCGAAGACCCATACGCTGTCACAGTTCAATCTGAATTTTGGCATGCTAAACCTTACGGCTCATTTGCCGATATTAACCATTCTGTCTCATTATCTGATATTGGCATTAACGCAGAGGGCCAAACTTCTGCCGAATTAAAGATAGAACACCCTTTAGATTACATACCTCAATTTAGAATGAGTGTTTACAATTTCGAATATACCAACGAAACGCAACTGGAAAAAAATCTCACCTTCCAAAACCTTCTGTTTTCAGCTAACGAAAGTTTAGTAACCGAAGTCGACTTGTCACATGTAGAAATCAGTAGTTACTACACATATCAGCAAAACACTTCTAGCATTTACCTTGGTGTATCAGCAAAGACAATTAACGGCGAGCTCTTATTAAAATCAAAAGATCATGAGGTATACAAAGTAATAGACAAAACCTTGCCTTTAATTACTATTGCTTCTTCAGTAGATTTGATTCGCCCAAATTTGCAGTTTCAGTTTCACTTTACCGGCATCAGTATGGACAGAGACAAATCTAGCGATATTAAAGCCAATATAAGCTATCAACACCAAAACCGTTTAAATATTATTGTCGGTTATAGACATTTTAATCTATCGCTAAAAGAAAAGCAGGCATTTCTTTTAAACACCTCTGCACAGGGCCCTTTTATTGGCGCTTACCTTCATCTTTAACTTACTTTCTTTACATAATGTTACTGATTAATTTAATTGGTACCTAAGATTACAGAATCAAACCATAAAGCCTTCAATCTCTCATACTATCTAACGCCTTATACCCGTAAAATCCCCCGTTATATTCAGTTCAACTTTGAAACGGGTTTTTAAATTAATGAATTACTCAGTCTTATTTCCAGCTTTTTCAGAAACATTCGAATCTTCTTCTGAAGGTTTAAGTGCCTTCTTTTGGATTCTGCTCTATGCAGGGTTCATTATCTCAATAGGGATGGCTATTAGTAACTATTTTATGATCAACAAAAACATAGGCTTTTTAACCAATTTCTTTAAAAACTTGGATGCTGACTTGAGCAACTGGAAAGACTGCTATGACCGATATATAACGCCACATTCAAATTTCGCTGCCCGTAATCAGCTAAGAGAGTTTCGCAGAGCGTTAAACGCATACGACCAAGTTTACTATTCTCCCGCGCCAGCAAAATACTTTTTCGGCGTAGATACCATTGCTTCCAGCTATTTTCAAAATCGTGTCATCGATGCCACACCTGGTCTATTAGTTGGTTTTGGATTAGTGGGCACCTTCACAGGCTTACAAATTGCTTTAGGCTCAATAGAGTTATCTGATACATCAGCAATTCTTTCTCAAATTGGTCATTTAATCAGCGGTGCTTCTTTAGCCTTCTTGACCTCCGTTTGGGGTACACTCTTTAGCCTTTTATACAACCTAATGGATAAAGTGATCACCAGTAAAATTCTGAAAGAGCTAGACCACCTCTCTATTCAGGTAGAGAAGAAGTTTACCTTATCAACACCTGAACAGTTCCTAGTTAAACTACTGAATGCAACACACTCAAACCAATTGGATACAGACCACCTAGCTTCAGCCATTAATGATTCTCAATTGAAGAATATGGATCTCATGCAAGGTATGATGAACAACTTTGCAGTCAATATTGCAGAAACTTTAGGCTCTGAAATGCGTAGTGGTACCGAACCAGCAGCGTCTCCTAAACGACCCAAACTAAGATCTAGAAATTCCAGAATGAGTGACAACCTAGCGATGGACCATGAAGAGGATCACCAACCTACAAAAACGTCCAAAAGACTTAGTCAGAAAAAAGAGGCCATGTAAAAGATGCGTATTTCTAGAAGTGCAGCCTACGGCTACGGCGATACAATAAATAGGCCAAAAGACAATCCATATTGGGCCTCTTTTACCGACTTAATGGCTTCCATTATGTTAATCTTTCTATTAACAACTGTATACTTTGCGCTGCTATCTCACGCAATTATAGAATCGCCAGAGCATAAAGATACACTGATTGATTTCCTAGAAAAGTCTATTCAAAGTGTTCAAATGGATACTAAACTCAACTTACACGATGATGCACAACGCAGAAGCACAGATGATTTAAACTCTGCAGAAGACATGCAACTCTCAAGCTTAGAACCCACGCTTGAAGATTTTAAAGACCAAACACTGAATGGTCTGCAAAATGAGTTGAAGGATGCCGGTGTTGAAGCCTCTGTAAACCAACATGACTTTGTGCTCCACATCCCAACAGATCAACTGAACTTTAAGCAAGGCGAGTACAAGTTCAATAAAAAATCAAAGAAGGTGCTAAATACAGTTGCTCGCCAACTTCACCAAATGCTGCTTGTAGATGGTCATATCTCACAATTTAAATCCATTGCTATTGAAGGCCATACGGATAGTGTTCCGGCAAGAAAACTGCCTATGGGGAACTGGGGGCTATCAACTTACCGCGCCATTAGCTTTTGGCAAGAATTAAGAAACAACAAAGACTATGGTCACGTACTCTCGTCCTTGACCAATATTCACGGTCAACACCTTTTTTCTGTCGCAGGTTATGCAGACACCCGCCGCAGAATTCAGAAGGATGACACGCCAGCAAAACAACGGGTAAATCGTCGAATCGATATAAGATTCACGATGCTTGAT
>JAYPYM010000269.1:0-1545 GCA_038135915.1 Gammaproteobacteria bacterium | reverse complement strand
CAGGAATTAAAAACCAGTAATTTCAGCAGTATGTTTGATAAAGGTAGATATATGAAAAAATAACAAGGAAAAAAACAAAGGGACAATAATAAAAATATCTTACGGCACGTAAAAACCTAAACTACGTGCCGTTATTTTTTTAACTAGATCGTTTCAGCAATAAACGCCAGCAACATAAACAAATAATTAAAACTTATTCATTAACTCAGGCCTTTGGTGCTTATAGACTGGTATCTGCGCTCTAATCTGTTTCAAATAATCCATGTCTAACTCGGCAGAGACAAAACCAGCGCCCTCTTCCATCTCATCGATTACCTTACCCCAAGGATCGACAATCATACTGTGACCATAAGTATGGCGCTTACTATCATGCTGGCCACCTTGATTAGCGCCAATCACATAGCATTGGTTCTCTATCGCCCTAGCCTGTAACAAAACACGCCAGTGAGCCTCCCCCGTTACCTTAGTAAAGGCTGAAGATACACACATCACATGAGCGCCATGATGAGCCAAGGCTTGGTACAAATACGGAAAGCGCAGGTCGTAACATATACTCAAGCCAAACTTTACACCACAATATTCAATCACCGCCAGCGCCTCTCCAGGCTCAATGTACATTGATTCTTGATACTGTCCTTGAGCGTCATCAATCTGCACATCAAAAAGATGGGCTTTATCATACCTACCAATTAAGTCTCCAGTCGAATTTATGAATAACATTGCAGATCTAACACGTCCTTTAGGGCAAACCGAACCATCTGGTCGTTGCATGATCGGTATATTCGCAATAATAGAGACTTGAAACTCCGTAGCAAGGCTTATCAATTGTTTTAAAACAAACCCGTCTTTTCGCTCTTTTTCTGCAAGCGAAGATAAACAGTCTGCACTAAAAAGTGCAAAGTTTTCTGGTAACACTATAACATCCGGCCTCTGTTCAACAGCCGAACAAACCAGCTTACGTAATTCAATTAAATTAGTATCTAATTCCTCGCCGGATACCATTTGTATTGCCGCTACTCTCATTTATACTTAGCCTCTGAAATCAATTTAAAAATATAACTCATGTTAACATCTCAAATGTTTGGACCTAAAGATTAATACACATCATTATCACAGCCAGTCAAGACTAGAATCAAATCGCTTGCCACTTCAGCAAAAATCATCAATCATCACTTTACTAGCCAAAAAATAAAAACCACAATGTAAAGCGAGATAAAGAAACAGGACTTCTTATGAAATCACACACAGACATCGCCAGCCAACCCCAAGAGATTGATATCGACTGGTGGCAGTTAGATGCCGATTTCAACACTATATCAGAACAGTTTTTTGCCTCAGAATCAGCCATCATTAATGAATTAACACCATTAGCAACTCCATCTACTGATCAACGCAGAAGAATCCTGAGCGTCACACTAGAGCTGATTGAAATAGCAAGAGAAACGCAACATACCTTAACCATAGAAGGGTTTTTAAAAGAGTATCGCCTGGATACCAACGAAGGCACTGCAATTATGTGCTTAGCTGAAGCACTCATTCGTATAC
>JAYPYM010000268.1:0-5532 GCA_038135915.1 Gammaproteobacteria bacterium | reverse complement strand
AAAAGTTTATGATGGTGAATTCAGAAATGACAAGCCTAATGGGCAGGGAACACTTGCACTGGAGGATGGTAGCAAGTTAACGGGTCATTTTATAGATGGTTATTTAACTGGTCTCGGGAAGATAGACTGGTCTAATGGAGAGGTTTATGAAGGTGAGTTTGCAAGAAGCTTACCTGAAGGGGAGGGCTTATATAGCTGGCCAGATGGCAGGTATTATCAAGGGGATTTCCTGTCTGGCTTGCGTTGGGGGGATGGGAAGGAAAAGTGGCCTACTGGAGAGGTTTATGAAGGTGGTTATGTAAAAGATAAGCCTGAAGGTCAGGGTGTATTAACCTGGTTGGAGGGTCATCGATACATTGGTCAGTTTAAAGCAGGCGTAAAAGAAGGGGTAGGTGAATACTTTTGGGCTGACGGGAGAAGATATCATGGAAGTTTTATCGGTGATAAAATGGACGGCAAGGGTATTTTCTACTGGAAAGATGGTAGCCGTTACGAAGGCACTTTTAGAGATGGTAAAATGGATGGTGTAGGCAGCTGTTATGCAAAGGGTAGGAAAGCAATCGAATGTGAGTATCAAGAAGGTGAGTTAGTCAGGCCTTAGTTAAGCCAGGCGTTGTTAGTTTCTAGTTAAATTTTCGCCTTTATGCTCATGGTCAATCTTTCCCCTCCCTTTTTATCTCGATAATCTTTTTTGCTAACCAATTATAATAGTCTTTGTTTCCGTGGATACAGTCGTTTGATAGCGCTAAGCTTTCGATGGGTTTGCCCTCATCCTGAAGTGCATTCAATACATTTAAAAATTGAATATCAAAGTCAGACAGGAGAACAGAAAGGGCTTCATGGTATGCTTTGACTGCTGGTGCCATATTTTTAGTTTGGTCAAACAGTGAATGGAGTGGGGGATCAGATATAACGATCACTTCGTGTCCGCTCTTTCTCAGTTGAATTAATATTGAAATCAGGCTCTGCTGATCTTTTTTAAAGTAGCCCAATAAGTCCTCTTGCCTAATTGCGTCTGGTTTTGGTTTTGGTTTGCCTTCGCTTAACATGTAGACTAAAAATCGAGAAATTGTACGGTGAGTTTGAACGCCGATGTTTGTAATGATCTTTGAAAGACTGGTGGTCTTATACTCTTCGTGCTTTTGAATATTAAATAAGGCGGAAGACCAAAGTTTTCTGCTATCTGGGCTTTCTAGCGGAACAAGATATTCTGTTGGGCAAAGTGCAAATTTTTTATCAGAAAAACCGGAGCCGTTCATAATCATACCGCCAGCGTGGTCTACACCAATTGAGTTAAAGGCAGTTGAAAGTTGGCCCATATGACTATCCCCAACCAAGGTTAGTTTTTTTGGTTCAGAATTTTTACTCGCTTCGATTTTAAGTTTTCTAAGTGATTCTATGCGCTCTTCATCGCAAATAGCTTCTGAGACTTTTATGACTGGTTGACTGGGTGCCTGTTCAGAGCATTGGAACGCAGTGTTAAAATGTTCCATCACATAGTCAATTGCTTCCTGAGAAATAGTCCTACGGTTTTTCTCGAATCTAAAGTCTCCTTTCTTATTAACTGTTACGATTTCATAAGATGGGAAATAGCTAAAAAATTTTTCGTTATTTGACAAGTAGCCGGCAACTGCTCTTAAAACTGCTTTTGAGTACTGAGACGCTACTAAAACATGATTTTGAGAGGCTGTTGCAGTGAGTGGCACAGGGGAAACAGTTAAAATTACTTTTAACTTTGAATTTAATTTTAGAATTTGATTCTTTATGGCTTCTAGATCAGATGTGATTTCACAGTAGTTGAACTGGTGAAATGAAAATTTTGTTTTGTCAAATTTTCCTGAAATTACTCCTGGGCATGTGGGATAGTAAATTCCGTTAACATCTTTCCAAGCTTCAGTTAGACCTAAGGTAAAGATCAAAACATCTGATTCACTTAAAGTAATATTCATCTCTTCTTTAGCTGCTTGTCGAGATTCTTTAAGGCTATTGGCTGAGCCAAAACCCTTTGGAAAAACGCTCGGTCGTAGCAAATCAAAATATCTTCCGGTGTCTGAGCGGAAGATTGTGTGTTCCATGCTCTTATCTTCTGAGTAAGTGAGCCATTGTAGGAAACTCTTTGGTGTATAGATATTTCCGAAACCAAAACTTGAGTTTTGGTCCATACCCAGGTTGCTGGCCTTAAAATTAAAACCGTTATTGATTAGCCAATTTCCAACATTCTGAGCAAAACAGGAGCCTGCGGAACATATTCTGGTATTTCTATCCATAGCCTTTAGGCTATGTATATTTTCGATTACCTCTGATCCTACATCTGCTTGAGCTACACCAGTTTTCCAAAATGACTTTTTGTCTAAATATGAATATGGTGTCAGTGAAGATGTACTGTTAGGCATTATAATTTGAACCCTTAAAAGACAAAGTGCTAGCAGTATATTTTATCGTTTGCCCCTTGATTTAAATCATGAATTTTTTAAACACTGGCTCTGAATCATTACTTCCGGAGTAGTCGGTTGTTGAAATATCTGCTCCGTCCTGTTTGGTCTCTGATGGTTTTTCTATTTCTTGGTTGTTTAGGATTGGTGGGGAGTAAGGTGCTTCTGGGTTATTAGTTAGGCGTTCTTCAAGTTGATTTATTCTAGTCTCGCTTTTTAATTCCTGGCGAAAAGACGTTGGAAGGCTTGTTTTAAGTTCGGCTATTTCCTGCTTAAGCTCTTTTAGGATAATCTTTGTTTCTTTATTGGCGTGAAGTGATTCGTTGCTTGCTAATTTAGATTCCCGTTTATGTAAGTTAGCCTCTTTGATGAGTGTGTTTAACTTCTGGTTTTGTTCATTGACAGCTTTTATTTTCGCTTCAAGTGTTACTTGTTTTTGTTGTGTTTCAGATATTACTTTTTGTTGTTTTGCGATCTGTTCTTTATCTAACTCGCGCAACCTTTTCATTTCTTCAAACGTCTTCATGAGTGCATGGTTGTTTGACTCTGCCGTGCTCAATGCTTCAAGTAATTTTTCTTGATGTTGTCTCTGCTTTTGTTGTTCTGTAAAGGCAATTTTTTGGTAATTATCTACCTCTTCAAATTGCTTTTCTAAAGATGCTTTAATTGCTTCCTGCTTTTCGTTTTGCTCGCCGGCAGTATTTACTAGAGATTGAAGGCGGTCACCTAATAGCTGCGCTGATTCAAGTTTTTTGTCGTAGCTTCTGACTAGGTCTCTATGCTGAGTGAGTTCTGTATTCTGTACTTCCCGTTCTCGTCGAAATTCTTCTAGTGTTTCGTTTAGTTTTGTTAGCTTGTTGTCTATTTGAGTTTTTAGCTTTTCATGCTCAGTATTGAGATCCTGTTGTGCTTGCTGAGCATTCATCGACTTTTCGTACAAGTTTGTTTGTTGTGTTAGTAAGTTCTCTTGAAGCTTTATTTTATCCTCCAGGTTGGTACTTTTCTGGTCTATCTGATTGTTTATCAAGAGAGCAGCATCTAAATTTTCCCTGCAGGTTGTGTTAACCTTATTGATTTCGTTGAAATCTGTTTCTATCTTTGTTTTTAGCTCTCGGTTCTTTAGGTTTTGTTGATTAATTTGTTCTAATAGGTTTTGATTAGAAGAAAGAGAATGTTCTACCTTTTGGTGTGTCTTTTCTACTGTTTCGACTGACTGGTTAATTTTATGTTCTAGTTCTTTGAGGCGTTCTTTGTTATCATTTTGTTTGCTCACCTGATTTGATATGGTAGACAAAAGTACACGTGTTTTATCTTTGAAGTGCTTTATGTGGTCTAATTCATTGAGTGTAAAGTCTCTTATTTCTTTTAACTCAATTGATTTTTCATCAAATAAACGCATATGCTCTAGGTGTTCTTTTTTGTTGCGTTTATTTTGCTCGAAAATATTAGAAAATTCCTGTTTGATATAGTCTAGTTGCTTCATTTGAACATGTATTTCTGCCAATGTGGCGTTGTTTTTATTTTCAGTATTGTTCATTTGAGTGATTTGTTTTTTTGTTTCACCCATAAGGTGTTTAAAAACTTGCTGAGCAGATTCAAACTGCTTTACTCTTTCTTCTAGGGTTAGATTGATTAAGTCAAATTTTTCAAGGCTGGATTGGTTGATTTCAGCTTCAGATTCTATTCTTGCCTTTAGGTCATACTCCTGTTGAATGAGTGAAACCACCTCATTTTCTAGGCTTTCTAGTGTCTTAATTTTTTGATTTAGTTTATTGTTTAGATATTCATGCTGCTCTGCGTTATATGCAATTGATGCTTGTTGCTCTGCGAAAGCGTCCTCTGTTTCTTTCTTAAGTGCTTCAGCAGATAAAAGTAACGATTCATTTTTGTTGATTTGTTCAGCCAGGTTTTTTTGTTCATCAGTGATTTTTATTTTAGTCTGCTCATTCGTTGATATGACTTCTTCTACTGTTCTTTGGTGTCGTATTGAATCTTCTTTGATTGTCTTTATTTCCTCTACTAGGTTTTGATTGATAGTCATCATAGTCCTAGTTTCTGCATTTTGTCGTCGGGTAAATCGTACAGAGGAAACAATCTGATTTCGAAATTGTTCATCTTTATTCATCAAAGCTTTTACTTTCTGAAATAGGTCAAGCAAACTTTCCTCTTTCTCAGCAGCCAGACTGGTTAATATATCAATTTTTTCCAAGTGTTGTTGATTGGATGCCTGTTGCGCCTTGTTATTTTCTAACTGCTCTTTGCATTCAGAATGAAGGTCTATGATTTTATTGTTTTGTATATCAAGCTCATTTTTGAGCGTACTATATTGTTGTTGAAGGCCATTGCTTTTCTCTAATAGATTAGATGCCTCTTCAGAGAGCTGAGAGATATTGATTTGTTGTTCATCAGTTTTTGATGTGGTTGAGACAACTCTTTTTTCATTCGCTTCTACTTTTTTTGCAATAGCTATGATTTCATCTCTGGTTTGTTGGGTTAGGTTGACTTGGTTTTCAATACTTTGAGATAGGCGTTTAATGACTGTTTCTTTGTCTATGGTGGTTTTTGCAATATTTTGGGTTATGTAAAGAGCTGATTGGCTCTCAGATAATTGAGAGGCGGCGACAGACTGTGTTGATTTTGCTTGTTCTAGTATTGATTTGACTTCTTTTTCTAGCGCTTTAATCTGTGACTTTTCTTTACCAATGTTTTGTAGGTATGTTTGAGCCTCTTGAATCGATTTTTGAATTAGGTGTCTGTCATCAGACATCTGGTCAAGTGCTCGTTGGGTTTCTTTCAGTGAAGTGTCGATTTCTTGGGAAGCTTCCTTTGATAGCTCGCCTACCAGCATTTCAGATTGTTGTAAATCAGTGTGCTTGGTTAGGTGCTGATTAAATTTCTTTTTAAGTCTTTGTTCGTTAATTTGGTGATCTTGCTTCATTTTATCTAGTTCGTCTATAGATTCCTGAAGCTCTAGGCGTGTTTTTGCCGCTTCACTTGTTTCCTGTGATAGCTCATCCCTAAGTGATTCAAGTTTTTTAACGACATTAATATGAAGCATATTCATTTTATGCCTTTGTTTTTGTTCCAGGCGCGCGCTGGT
>JAYPYM010000267.1:4773-5535 GCA_038135915.1 Gammaproteobacteria bacterium | reverse complement strand
GTCTAATGGCTACCATTCTAGATGGGGTTAAGAACGTAAATATGTTACATTAATACTGTTTAGATAGTGTCCGCATTTAAACCTCCTTCAGGGTAGGGGCTCACGATAGGAAAAACAAGCAATTTTATAAGAATTACATTAGAATAAGCCGCCATGGGTAAGTCCAACATATATTTAACAGCATGTGTCCGCATATTATAGGGGAGAAGCACCTTGAATAAGTCTTTACTATGGTTAAATGAGCTAGGTAAAAATGACATAGAATTAGTTGGTGGGAAGAACGCATCTTTGGGAGAGTTGATCAGCCATCTATCAGAAGCTGGAGTGAAGGTGCCAAATGGTTTTGCGACAACTGCTCAAGCATTCAGAGATTTTCTAAGTCATAATAAGCTAGAGCAAGCCATTAATGACCGTCTTAAAGGGCTAGATGTGGATGACGTCGTGTCGCTTGCTGAAACGGGTGCAGAAATCAGGGAAATGGTACTCAATGCCCCATTACCCAAAGAATTAGAAACTGAAATAAGAACAGCCTATGCCAAGCTCGAAGGTAATTACGAAGGCGGCATTTCAGTAGCTGTTCGGTCTTCTGCTACTGCTGAAGACCTGCCTGATGCCTCTTTTGCGGGCCAACAAGAAACATTTCTTAATATTGCTGGTATCGAGAACGTGTTGAATGCAATACGGCATGTATTTGCTTCTCTGTACAACGATCGTGCCATTGCTTACCGCGTTCATCAGGGGTTCGATCATTCTGGCATAGCA
>JAYPYM010000267.1:0-4763 GCA_038135915.1 Gammaproteobacteria bacterium | reverse complement strand
GCACTGTCAGCTGGCATCCAACGTATGGTTAGAAGTGATACCGGCTCTTCCGGTGTGATGTTTACCTTAGATACAGAATCTGGGTTTAAAGATGTTGTCTTTATCACTTCTTCTTACGGGCTAGGTGAGTGTGTGGTGCAAGGTTCTGTGAATCCCGATGAATTTTACGTTTATAAGCCCACACTGAGTGAGAACAAACCCGCTGTTTTGCGACGAAATTTGGGCAGCAAAGCGATTAAAATGGTATACAGCGAATCGGTGGAAACAGGCAAGTCCGTTTCTACTGTCGATGTAGACAAAGAAGAGCGTATGAGCTTTTCCATCACCGATGAAGAAGTGCAAAGCCTAGCTAAACAGGCGATGATTATTGAATCTCATTATCAGCGGCCGATGGATATTGAGTGGGCAAAAGATGGCAATACTGGAGAGATTTTTATCGTGCAAGCACGACCTGAAACGGTAAAAAGCAGAGGCTCCAATGCGGTCATAGAAAGATACTTATTGAAAGAGCGAGGTGAACTCATTCTAGAAGGTCGTTCCATCGGGCAGCGCATCGGCAAAGGTACAGTTAAAACAATTTTCAATTTAGCTGAAATGGATAAAGTGCAGCCCGGCGATATATTGGTCACAGATATGACTGACCCAGATTGGGAGCCTATCATGAAACGCGCCTCAGCGATTGTTACTAACAGGGGAGGTCGAACGTGCCATGCTGCGATTATTGCCAGAGAGCTGGGTATTCCCGCTGTTGTCGGCTGTGGTAATGCTACTGATGTGCTAAAAGATGGAGAAGCAGTGACCGTTTCCTGTGCAGAAGGGGATATGGGTAAAATTTACCGCGGAGCGTTAGATTTTGATGTGAAAACAAATACCGTTGATTCCATGCCAGCGCTTGAATTTAAAGTGATGATGAATGTCGGTAATCCTGACAGGGCATTTGATTTTCGTATGTTGCCAAACGAGGGTATCGGTTTGGCACGCCTGGAATTTATTATTAACAGAATGATAGGCGTTCACCCTAAAGCGCTCATGAACTACGACGCCTTACCGAAGGAAATTAAACAGTCGGTGGATCGTAGAATTGCTGGTTATTCTGATCCCGTCTCATTCTATATTGAGAAATTAATTGAAGGCATATCCACACTTGCTGCGGCCTTTTACCCGAAGCCAGTGATTGTACGTTTATCTGATTTCAAATCGAACGAGTATGCAAACCTAATTGGTGGGCGGCTTTATGAACCAGAAGAAGAAAACCCAATGCTAGGGTTCAGAGGTGCATCTCGTTATATTTCTGAAAACTTTAGGGATTGCTTTGAGCTTGAATGTAAGGCGTTAAAGTACGTGCGTGAAGAAATGGGTTTGAATAACGTAGAAATTATGGTGCCTTTCGTGCGTACCGTGAATGAAGCGAAGAAGGTCGTTGATTTGCTAGAAGAAAACCAGCTGAAGCGTGGAGAGAATGGTCTTCGTATTATCATGATGTGTGAGCTGCCAACAAATGCCTTGCTTGCTGAGGATTTTCTTGAGCACTTTGATGGGTTTTCCATTGGCTCCAATGATTTAACGCAATTGACGCTGGGACTGGATAGGGACTCTGGAATTATATCTCACTTGTTTGATGAGCGAGATCCTGCAGTCAAGTTTTTGCTCAAGAGAGCCATTGAAACCTGTAATAAACAAGGAAAATATATAGGGATTTGTGGTCAGGGACCTTCTGATCACCCTGATCTTGCCAAATGGCTGATGGAACTGGGTATCGATAGTGTGTCTCTTAATCCTGACTCTGTGATGGAAACCTGGTTTTTCTTAGCAGAAGGCAATAAAAGCTAGCATACAAAAAAAGAGAGGCGATAACCGCCTCTCTTTTTTGAACAGCATCCTTGCTTTGAAATATGTTCCTGGAAGAAATATCTGATTAGATATTTCGACCCACACCTTCCAAGCCGTCGGATAGTGATTTTAACAATCCAGTAGCGACACCTAGGATGATGGTCCAGTTAGCGACTTCTTTTTGAAGTTCAAGCATCTGAATAGAGCTTGCACCTTCTGATTCATTGAAGTTTTTAGCCGCTGCAGAGGTTGAATTCTCAAGCCAGTCGGCGAAGGATACTGTTTTATACCTTGTTTCGTCTTTGTATGCTGTGGTTGTACTGGTAGATGCGGCTTCGTCTTTAACCTTAACTACATAAGATTCTGTGAAGTCACCAGCATCTTTAACATTGCCTTCTGTACCAACGGCTGCGTCGATACCTGCTTGATACTCTTCCCTAGCGATTCTTTCGTTGTCTGCATTTTCCATGATTTCGTTAGACAATTCTTTGATTCGAGACTCGAGTTGTAAAAGTGCTGAAGCACTGGCGTTCATGACGTGTTCAAATATTGCAAAACTCATAGTGGTAACCTCATTTTTTTGTTTGTGTGACTTAAGATATTATAGTTTAACTAACTTTCAATTCGTTGAGCTGGCCCGACGCTTTAGTTGGAATTAAGCTCTTTATTTGCTGCAGGAATAGAATATGAAAATAGGGGCGTTAAAACTATGGGTGTCTTGTAAAAAAACAGTTCGACCATGTAAAGAAATATGCGGGGATTGTAACGAAATATTATAGCCTACTATGAATTTAGGCGATTAAGCCATTCTAGGAAGCTTCGGTTTTTCGAATTGCCTATTTCGATGGCCTGATCCAAAGAGACTAGCTTGATACGTACAATTTCATTCGGCTTGTATTGTGCGATTAAATCAAGGTCAGCTTGGATCAAGGTCAGATACCTTGGGTAACCACCGATCGTCTGTCTGTCTCTGGTTAATACGATGAGCTCCTCATTAGTCACCTGAATGGTCCCATCATGAGTTGGTTGGCTGATCATACTAAAATCATTGGTTCCAATATTTATATTTACGATGGGTGTTAGGCGTATACCCATACGGTTTGATTTTGACGAGATTTTATAGGGGGTAGATAATAATTTATCTGCTTGTGTTTGAATCTCTCGATTCAAATAGGCTTCCGGTCCATAGACTGTTCGGATCTCACCAGGGGTTTGCCAGCCTGCACTCAAGTGCTTGAAAGGTCCTCTGTTTCGGCCGACTAAATCAGTATGTTCTCTTCGTGTGGGTCTCACTAGCAGGTAACTACGAAATCCTGAAGAAGCCTGGCCCCAATGAATGTACTGTCCTTTTTTTACCAAATGAACTGTCGCGTGTTCCACCTGCTTGTTGTCCAGAAACAGAGGGCGTGGCGCGCCTGTCATCACAAGTAGTAAGTCTTCTTTACAGGTGATGGCGTCTGGTAGAACAATTTCAAAACTATTGATGTCACTATTTTTCTGTGAAAGTCCATAATTGTTTAAACCATTGAGCAGCGCTAGTGCTGTTCGATAAGAAAACTCATCCATTGCACCACCAGGGCTTATGCCTATCGATTGCTTTCCCTTCACAGGCTCCTTTAAGTGAATATTTAGCGGTTGTTTTGGTTTACTGGTAGGCATCTGAGTAATGAATCATCATGTTAATGTGGGCTGGGTTTGATTGAGTAATGCGCGTGTATGTTTAGCTAGCTGTTCCGCAATGCTTGAATCAGAATGAATACAGATGGTATCGCATATAAAATCAATCTTTTGTACCTTGGGGTGATCCTGATCTGTATGCACAGGCAGTTTTTGCTCAGCAATGATACTTTTTGCTTGAGTGATGGCTTCTTCTAAACTTTTAATACAAGCTAAGTCGTATTGTCTCGGCATTAGAACTGGTCGACCATCTGCTAACAAGTATCGGCGTTCTATAAAGCCCTCATTGATAACCGTGATGCCTTCTTTAGATAATGCCTTGGCAATTTCGCTGTTCGGTGGTGCAAGCACTTCTGTGAACCCTGCTGATTTAATCCAGGGTGTTAGGTGTTCCACTAAAGATGTGTCATGCCAGCAGTCATTATATAGTGCGCCATGAAATTTTAATCGCTCCACCGTTGGCAATAAGGTGCGTTGAAGATCTAGGCTTTTTAGCAAATCAGATATGGCAATTGTGTTCTTCAAGGAGGTTCGACCGAAATTTTCTTTATCGGGATAACTGATGTGTGCAGATATTTGAACGCCCCTTGCATTAGCGAGTGTTTCAAAATGAGCGACCGTTTCTGTATCTCCAGCATGCCCACCGCATGCAATGTTTGCAACATCTATATACTGCATTAGCGTTAGGTCGGTAGCATGATGTATGCCTTGCTCACCTAAATCCGCATTGATGGTTATTGGCATTTAAACCTCACGAGATCGCCTGGTTTGATTGTTTCGAGTAGTGCCGGGTCAGTGTAACCGAGAATATTCCAACCCCCAGGTGATAGAGCAGGGTAGATACCCGTCTGTTTTCCAGCAATGGCTACTGAGCCTGCGGGTACTTTAGCGCGCGGTGTCGAAAGCCTGGGTGTTTCCAGAGGTGTTGGCAGGCCAAGCAGGTAAGGGAAATGAGGTAAAAACCCGATCATCGCAACCTGGTATGCTACAGAGGTATGTAAGTTGATGATCTTTGCTGGGGTTAGGTTATTTTGTTTAGCTACCCGCTCAATGTCTGAGCCAACATAATCCACTGGTAGTATGTGCTGTTGAGTGAATGAATTGATTGGTTCATTGTCTGGTGTTGCAAGGGTTTGAATATGCGTTGCAAGGGTTTGGATATGTTTTTCAATTGTGTTGGCGATGATTTGGCTGTTTTCAATGTTGTCCGTAAAGTACACGGCCAAGGCATGGTAGGTGGGTACTAGGTCGTGCAC
>JAYPYM010000266.1:4337-5550 GCA_038135915.1 Gammaproteobacteria bacterium | reverse complement strand
CTTTTTCTTTCGATGATGTAGCAGTTTTCCCTTTAGTAAGTTGAGGTTGGCTTTTTGGAAAGCTAGCCTCAACTTGCCAAACCGAATCAGGTTGTAGCTGTTCAAAAGCGGCTAGGTCTTCAGATTGTGAGAATGGGAAGTAATTCAGTGTAAAAAGGTTTTTCTTCACTAGCTTGGCTTGGCTTGTTCTCGAGTCTTGGCAGTACTGGCGGTTCACAAATTCAACCACAAAATCCCTATTAGCGACGATGACACCAACAGGTATATGTTTAAGTGCTTGCTTAAAAATAGTCAGCCTCTCTTGATAGAGTTTGCGTATTCGAATATTGATTGCAAGAAAAATAATGATACCAGTCTGTGTTAAGATAAAGATGATTCCAAACCAGATCAGTAATTGATATTTTGCATAAAAAGTGGGTGGTTTGAATAAAAATTTAGTTTGTGCTGGCAACTGTATTTCTGAAATATGCTGTTTTTCCATCATTTGATAGTTAAAAATAGGTACGGTTGGTCCATTTAATATCAAGTTATTCTGTTTGCTCGGGTTCTTAAGGTGATCTATCACCATATTTGCAATCGCTTGACCTTGATTAAAGCCGCTAATCACCCAGCCACCTAGTAAGCCTTGTGAGACGTAATTTTCCCACAATGTATAGATGGGTGCGTCCGTATTCGATTTAAGTAACTTTATAATTTCACTGGGTGAATAAGTATTGCCAAATTTATCTTGAAATACAGACAGTGCTAAAAAAACGTTATCTTTGGGCGCGTTACGTACATGGTTTGCAAGCTCATTAAATGACCATTTATAAATAGAGGCGGTTTCGTATGACTTAGATCTTTCATTGAGCGTCAATTCTGTCTCTAATAGTATGCCTGAGCCTGCTTTGCTGCTGTCGCCAAGAACTGTTAGTCTGCTGATGTTCGGGTGAAGCCTTTCGATTAGGTCAAGTGTCTGACCGACATTTACACTTTCAATAAAACCACTGATGCCATTGATTTCCTTTAGTGCCATAAAGTCTAAGTTGTTTATTCCGCAGAAAAATATCGGTATGTTTTCAAAGAGTGTGTTTCGATATTTGATTGCGAAGTTCAGTGCATCGTTATCTGTTACAATAACGGCATTGATTTGCTCAAAATATTTCTTTTTAACTAATTCTTTCAGATTGTATTCTAGGAGATCGGAAGAAAAATTTCGTGCATCCATAAACTC
>JAYPYM010000266.1:1402-4327 GCA_038135915.1 Gammaproteobacteria bacterium | reverse complement strand
AAGCTAAGCTGTGCTTGCTGTAGCCTATTGCTAAATGCTTCGCGGATACCTCGTATAATATTCTCTGTCCATGGAAAATCTATATTGTATGAGTTTAATATTAATATCTTCGGAAAGGGGCTGCTTGAATCATTTTTTGAGCTCAGCTCTATCGGCTCTGGAAGTGTGGTGGCGCTATATGCGAATGAGCCAAACAGATATAAATTGTAAAGGCTGAATAGCAGAATAAACTTGAGTGTGCTTAGGGCATTAGTCGTACGAGAAGAGAAAATAGTACTTAACTTAACATTGTCTGTCATTATTTCGTTTCCATGACATTTCCCAAGCCTAGTGAAGCATCCTAGAAAAATATATTGTTATGGATCCTTGGTAGCATATAGGGTTGCATCCATTTTTTAGTAGGTGATTATTAGGGTTGCGCTTTTCCGCCTAGATCTTAACCATCTCTTACCAAGACCGGCTATATTACCCCAAAGAAATAATCGGTGACAAGCTTGAGATTCTGAGTAACTAATATTTATTTCTTGTCATTTTTTCATGCTTTAATTCACAAATGCTGTGGATAAATATGTGGTTAAACTTTTGTATGAACTAAATTATGCTATACAAATCAACAAGATAAACGATACGGTTATTAATTCGTCGATGTCTGTGCCTTGCATCAATTTGTCATGTGTAAAAATCGTAGATGTAAATGGGCGTTTGGTGGAAGTCCGTTGCTTTAAAAGAATGGCTTTCGGGCCAGTTAGGCAAAGAGAAGCAAAGGCTGATGAGACATTTCGGTCTTCCTTTAGTCTTCAACTGAGTAGCAATTTTTTCCATAATCGGTGGAGCCAGGTAGGCGATGAGTATTTCGTCCCTTTTCCAATCTTTGTCTAAAAAATTTTCAAAATATATCTTTGTTGATTTGCGTTTACCTAGCCTTGTTTGCATGGAAGACCATAGGTAAGGTACTAAATTGTTTTCGTAACCATTAATTTGACTCAAAGGGTACCTTTGTTCAAGTTGGCTTACCAGTCCACCCCAGCCCGATCCAAGGTCAACGAATTTGTGCGGTTTATCACTAGGGAAGTTTTTAATCAAATATTCCAAGAGTGCAGATCTGACCCTTGCATTGCTTGGCGTTGGGCCAATTCCGTTTATTATACTGATGGTGGTGATATATATAATTAGAAATATGCAGAGTGCAAGTGTGACAATATCTATCAAAGTTTATCCCTAATCTAGATGTTCACCAAAGGAAAGTGATCAATCAATAGCTACGCTTTTTCATTCCTGAGGTGTTCATTTTATCCAGGCCATGTGTGTTTTTGTTTTGCGCTTGCTGAGCTTGCTTTTTAGCTACCGCTTCTTTGTTCTTATTGTCTTGCTCTTTTTTCAGCTGTTCGTTTAACTGCTGAACAGTCGCTCTCAACTCGCTTATTTTCCCAGCAAATTGCTTGGCATCATTTCTCGCGTATTCTCCAATGACTTGGTTGTAGTGATGTATAGCAAGTTTGGTTTTTCCTTGTTCTCTAGCTCTAGCTGCGGTAGTTTTATGTACTGACACGGCTGTTTCTACATATATACCTTTCAAAATCTTCAGGTTTTTGTTGATGGCATTTGTGTGGTGTTTTCTTGTCTTTCCAATATGAGTCAGCATTGCAAAGAGGTTTTTGAGCCGAACTTGCAGTTCCTTAGCCATCTTGATGTCGTTGATTGCACCGATATTGGGTGCCCTGGGTTTTTCTTTCAGTATGTTTTCTTTAATGACCTTTGTTTCTTCAATTAATCTCGCGAATCTTGGGTTTGAAGGTTCCAGCTTTGATTGACTATGGAGGTTGGAAATAATTTCTTCTGCGAGAATGGCCCTTACATCTTTGGGTAGATAGCCGTCTGGAAAACACTCCAAAAATGTTTGGTAGCGGCGTATTTTTTCCGATATTTTGGCGATTTGCTTAGCGAGTTTATTGGTTTGGTTTTCATGTACAAAACTCAAGTAAAAAATAGTGGCAAGTAATAGACCGCCACCTACTGCACATATAATGATCATTTGAGCTGACATAAAAAAATCACTGTATTTTGATATTCTATGGGTTTATACAGATAGTTTAGGTTAAAAATTGTGCTTTTGGACTGCTTTTAATAGCTAAATAATATTTTTTTTGCCTGAATAAGGCTATATATGAAAAATTCTCAATTTTTCTAATGATTAAGTTGACGTGACGCTCAGCTAACATTAGAATCTGCCGACCAATTTAGCCATACCATGAGTCATTTCTTGGTTGACTATTTGGATTGGTTAATCGAGCACAAATAAATTGTGTGAAGATGCTAGTCCCCTTCGTCTAGTGGCCTAGGACACCGCCCTTTCACGGCGGTAACAGGGGTTCGAACCCCCTAGGGGACGCCACTTTTTACTAGCGACTAAACTAGTCTTTATCTTTAGGCTGGATGCCTTCAAAACCTTTCAAATTTCCATTTTCAAGATGTTTATTCTGCTCTAGCTGTTTTGATCCACTTTTAGGGGGTTGGTCAGTTTCCGTGTCTTCTGAATGTGGAAAATACATTGAAGATTCTTCTATAGAAAGTTTCCCGCTACCTCGCCAGGGCAGTAAGCGATAGGAGGAATGTTGTGAAAAATCAATGTAGGGGTATTTTATAATTTCAAAGTAGGGTGAATAGTCGAAATGCGATGGCACGCAGAGCTTTGGGTTTCTTCTAAATAAATGTACGCCTTTTTCACCTGTTTTCTTGATTAATGGCAGAATAGGGAATTGGATGAAGCCAAATGCTTCTGCAATCATTGTAGAACAGACTGTGCGCGTGCTTTTCCCTGGGTTATGGCGAAATAGGCTCGACCGCCATTTTCTGGGTAAAATAATCCAAGGAAATAGAAAGCGTGCTAAGTCAAAAATTTGTCTCACATCATAGTCAGTGCCGAGT
>JAYPYM010000266.1:0-1392 GCA_038135915.1 Gammaproteobacteria bacterium | reverse complement strand
ATAACCTCTTGGGCGTCTTTGTAATTGATGCCTTTGGGTCTGCAAATTCTAAGGTGGTCATTTTTATAAAAATCTAGCCGGTTAGCGATTGTGCCTTGACCTAACATGCTTTCTATTAATATCTGTGAGCTAGGTTCTACTGGTAATTGGCGCTTAATCGCTTCACGCGTTTCCTCGTCTTGAATATCATGCAGTCGGCCGATATAGAGTGCAGCATGAGTCCATGGGCTTGAGGTCACCATTCGAATGACGCTACTGACGCGAGATCGCCCCTCAACCAAAATGACATCGCACGGCTTCAGCTCATATCGAATTCTTTCAAAATCGCAAATAGGTGTGTTAGCTGGGTCAGACTCGTGGTTCAACCAGTTAATAATTGAGTCAAAGATATTCAATGTCACTAAGCATTTTCCTCCGCCACCAACTCTTAGAATAGCACCTGACTATAAACCTATCAGCTGTAGTATCTAAGCCAGTGAAATACTTGAGTAATATTGACGATTTAGTGACAGAATATGTGAAATCATGGGGTCAATACTGTATATTGTCCAAGAGTTTACCTATCTATGGGAGAGTTCGATCGTGGACTTAGAAAAAGCTACAAGAAGAGTTAAAGAGTTCCGCCAACGTGAAGAAGATATTCTACAGTGTGCGCTTAAGCTATTTCTTAGCTTGGGTGAAGACAAGGTTACTGTTGAAATGATAGCAGACGAAGTGGGTATCGGTAAGGGTACCATTTATAAACACTTTACTACTAAGTTCGAAATATATTTACTGCTGATGATCAGATATGAAGAAGAGCTAGCAGACCTGTTACACAGTATTCAGGTAGATGATGATAAAGATAAGCTCGTTCGAGAATACTTTAGATTTAGGATGACTGACCCAGACCGATACGCACTTTTTGACCGTTTAGAAGCAAAGTGTATTAGCGAAAATGCCTTGCCCGAGTTAACCGAAAAGTTGCATCGAATCAGAGCCTCTAATTCTGATTTGCTGGAGCAAGTGGTGAAGGCGAGAATCGATGAAGATATACTTTTAGATGTGCCTCCACATTATCATATTTGCGCTGCTTGGGCTATGGTTCACGGGGCGGTTGGCCTCTATCACTCTAACTTTTTCAAAGACCGAATTGAAGATAAAAAAGGTGTATTTGATTTTCTGATGGAAGTTGCGGTGCGGATGGGTAATAAAAGTAGGTATAAAAAAGAACTATCGGAACAGCCAGAGCTAGATAGCCAGAGCTAGAGGGGTATCACCCTAAGTGGTTTGAATGACTTTGAATAAAGTCTCTATCCTTAATCTTTAGGTTTAATCACTCATATACTGAGCGTGAGATGAGATGAGATGCGATATTGCTTACTGTTACTGTTTGGCCTCTCTGTAACGCTA
>JAYPYM010000265.1:1031-5662 GCA_038135915.1 Gammaproteobacteria bacterium | reverse complement strand
GTGTAATAATTCAGCCAAGACAGAGTGGGTAGGTTATTTTTCTTGAGTTACCTTAACGGAGCTTTGGTGCAAATTATCATGGCATCTCGGATGCTCTATGGTTTGAGTAGAAAAGGTATGGCGCCCAGTTGGTTTGGCCACTTACACGGCCTCACTCAGACACCAATCAATGCAACCTTATTTGCTGCGGTAACGATTTTGATTTTTGCGCTGTGGTTACCGCTTGTAAAGCTTGCTCAACTTACGAGTTTTATTACGCTGCTTATTTTTTCTTTGATCAACCTTGCTTTGCTGGTGATTAAGTTTAAGTCTAGGAAATTGGTTTCGAATGAAGTTAAGCCTAATGTCTATCAAGCGCCCTATATTTGCCCAATACTTGGTTTTCTATTGAGTTTAACTCTGCTCATCAGTCAGTTGATTTATTAGTCTAACCTCGTGATGCGAACTGGTTTGAAATCGTAGGGACTAATACTCGTAATTCTTTTTGATTCTGGTAATATTGCCGACACATGGTTTATGTAGGCTGATATGCTTTTACATTTGCTATATCTTCACTTGTTTTGTATCTGCAGATTATTTGCAGGTCCTGTGGTTTAAGTGATATCAAGAGGTTTCACATGATGAAGGCATTTAATCGCTCAAAATCAATTAGTATTAAGATGAAAGGGTCGATTTTTGTACTAGTAACGGCCTTGTTTAATATTGTTTTCCTACCTAGTATTAGCTTTTCGGATGATGAAGGCGTTTTGAATCAGCAACGTCAAAAGGTTCAAAGTGCTCTTAGGGATGCTAAAGCCAGTATTTCGCAAAAAGCCAGTAGATATCGAATCCAGCCCGGTGATGCATTAGAGGTTCTCGTCTGGAAGGAGCCTGAACTGAGTAAAGAGTTGCTGGTAGCGCCAGACGGTTATGTTTCTTTTCCACTCATCGGGCAAGTGTCTGCAAAGGGAGCCAGTGTAGCCGAGTTTCAGGCGGAATTAACTAAGCGCTTATCAGATTATATCCCGGAGCCTAGTGTCACAGTTGTTCTCATGGGCGTGTTAGGGAACAAGTTCTACGTATTGGGTAAAGTAAATCGGCCTGGTGAATTTGCTATGTCCTATCCTATTAGCGTATTGCAAGCTTTGAGTATGGCCGGTGGCATGAGTACTTATGCAGACACAGACAAAATACGGATTATACGTAAGACAAATCATGGTGAGCAATCTATCCGTTTTGATTATGATGAGATCGTCAAAGGTAAAGGGTTAGAACAGAATGTTCAATTACAAAGTGGTGATGTTCTCCTAGTTCCTTGATCTTTTTGAAGACCCTCTGGATCTCTAAATGAAATACATTATTTTTTCTGTGTTGCTACTGGTATATGCTCTGCCTAACTGTGCTTTGTCTTTTGAGCCTGAGTTCGGTCAGTTTATTGGTGGGCATCAGTGGAGCTTTGGCTCATCTGTTAGCAGCACCCTATCTTATGATTCAAACAGGAATCTATCACGTACTGCTCGAACCCAAACTACGAGCCTAGAAGAGCGTGTTAAGCTTTCTGCTGCTCTAAGCGCACCAAGGTATCAGTGGCGAAACATTTTAAATGTTTATCACCGGGAAGACGATGTTAGTAGTCAAACTGAAGACCAAAGTTTTTCCCTTGATTCAATCATCAATTTAAACAGTGAAATCTGGACTGTCGAGCTTGGATTTTCTTTTAATGAAATCAATCGTAATACGTTAGATGATTTGATTGATGGAAATGAAGAGTTGGATCGTGGTCGTGATATTAATGAAATGAATCTGGATGCTACCTGGATGAGCTCTGAAACGCTATTAACCGGCTTTCGGCTCAGTGCTCAAAGCAATCAATATGAAAATGAACGTTCAGCGAGTATTTATGACTATAAGTATTACAATGTTTCTACCTACGTACAAAAAAACTTAAGCTCAGTGTCTTATTTAACGGCAACTCTGTTTGCCTCTGAGCTGGATAATGTTTCCAATCTCAATGAACATGTCACCGTTGGAGTATCGCTTGGCTACGGTATTCAGCCTACGGAGAAATTAAATGTTAGTTTCGATCTTGGTTACAGGGATACCGAATTCTCCTCAGTATTTGAAGCTTTTAATGGCTCGGAATTTGTGACTGATGTATTTACTGTTGAAAAAGGCGGCGTTGTTTCTAACTTGAATGCAGGCTGGCAGGGTGAAAAAGATCGCTGGAAGATTACCGGAAGTCGAGCCTTGATACCAGATGGGTTTTCTGAAACTGTTGATCGCCGTTCAATCATCTTAACTTATCGTAGACAGCATTCGAGTCGTTTTTCAAGTGAGTTTAAGTTAGAGGGTAGAAGGCAGGGTGGTGACTTAGACAATTCTGCTTCAGACAATATACGGGTGGGCATTTTTCGATATCAATGGAATTGGGATTTTCAATATGGTTGGCAGCTTGGAACAGGCTATCGGCATATCTATAGGGAAGATTTAGATATAGAAAATGATTCAGTCACAAGTAGTAAAGCTTTAAGAAATTTGGCCTTTTTCACTTTAAAATGGCGTTATGAGCATCGTTGAAAGTGTGAAATTTAAGGGTATGGCTAGATTTACCGATGGATGATCAAATTAGTCAAATAGGAAATGTAAGCATGGCTCAAACCGATATACAGTCGCCAGATATCTTTGATCTCGATGAATTTTTAATGATGATCAAACAACGGATCAAGCCCGCAAGCGCTATCATGGTGACTTTGATATTCTTGTCACTTGTCACAGCGCTACTATGGCCTCCCACCTATCGGTCTTCTGCAACCATATTGATAGAGCAGCAAGAGATACCGAAAGACTTGGTGCGATCAACGGTGACGAGCTATGCTGATCAGCGTATTCAGGTGATTGCGCAACGAGCAATGACATTTTCAAACTTGAGCGAGACGATTAAAAAGTATGAGCTGTACCCAAAATTAAGGAAAAAAGAGCCGCTTGAAGTTGTTGTGCAGCAGATGAGAGAAGACATTGATCATAGAATGATTAGTGCGGAAGTGGTAGACCCTAGAAGTGGGCGGCCTGTGGAGGCAACCATTGCTTTTAGTGTTTCTTATCAAAACGATAACCCAGCATTAGCGCAGAAAGTAGCGAATGAGTTAACCTCCTTATTTCTCAGCGAAAATATTAAAAATCGAACTGAGATGGCTGAGCAAGCCCAGCTTTTCTTTGCAGAAGAAGCAGCGAGGCTAGAGACTGAAATTAAACTTATTGAAGAAAAGCTTTCAGAGTTTAAGCAGCAGAACATGCGGTTCCTGCCTGAGATGACCACGCTTAACTTAAATTTGCTGGATAGAACTGAGCGTGAATATTTTGAACTATCTCGAAATATTAATTCGGTTGAAGAAAGGATTGTTTATTTAAAAGCGCAGTTGGCCAGGCTTGAGCCGAATGCAAGCGTGTTAGATGTGAGCGCGAATGAAGTGCTGACCCCAGAGGGCAGGGCGAAATATTTGCAAAACCAATATACAGTTCTCTTAGCTAGCTACTCTGCCCGGCATCCTGATGTGATAAGGGTAAAGCGAGAGTTAGATGAGTTGATTGCTGAGGGCGTTCGCCCCATCGATCGACACTTTATTGAAAGTCAAATACGTATTACGGAAGCAGAGCTGGCTGAAAAATCCAAACAATACTCTTCAGATCATCCAGATGTCGTGAGGTTGTTTAAACGGTTAAACTTGTTGGAGCGCCAGCAGGATAGCTTTCAGGATAAACAGAAAGACCTAATGAGTGCAGTAAATGCTGATAACTTGGCTTATTTGCAAGTAAAAACAGATCTCGAAGCCAGTCAAATAGATTTAAAAAATTTGCTTGCTTCTAAGGCGGAACTAAAAACAAAGCGAGAAGAGTTAGAACAGGCTTTGATTGGTGCCCCTTCGGTTGAAAGGGAATATCGTGCGATATTAAGAGATTTTGAAGTGGCTACTGCAAAGTACGCTGAGCTTAAATTAAAGTTAACAGAAACGGAGCTTGCTAAAAGCCTTGAGCTGGAAAGAAAGGCGGAACGCTTCACGCTGATAGAGTCACCTTTGTTTCCTGAGAAGCCAGTTAAGCCCAATCGCTTGTTGGTATTTCTGTTCGGTGTAATCCTAGCGTTTATCGTGTCTGCATCTTCGTTTGTTGTTTTGCAACGAATTGATCCCAGTGTACGTGGACGAAAAGGTGTTTACGCTGCGATAGGTGCTTTTCCATTAGCAACGATTCCACTTATTCAAAATGCTGAGGATCGAGATCGAATTAGAAGAAGGATTTGGCCTTTAATCGTTTTGTTTTTAGTGATAGTGGTTGGTTTGATTTCATTGTTACATTTTTTCTATTTTCCTATCGATGTGTTGATGCATGCACTGGTAAGAAAATTAGGCTTTTAAGTGCTAGAAACAAATGAGTGAAGGGTTAACCATTTAGTAGGTTATTCAACAAGTTAAGAGGCGTATTTAATGGAAACGGTTAGTGAGCAACCTAGAGTCGAAGACATAGCATCTAATTACAGCCGCATAGTGCCAGACAATATTAGGGCACATTGGACCAGGTCCCTGCCAAAAATTAACTATACAGAAACGCTTGTGCAACCAGCCAGTGAGCCCTGTGTGTTTGAAAACAGAGTGCGT
>JAYPYM010000265.1:0-1021 GCA_038135915.1 Gammaproteobacteria bacterium | reverse complement strand
GCTTTGTTCTAAGCAGCCTGAAAAAGTAAAGCAGTGCTACAAGCAACTTCGAACTCAGGTGTTGCAAAAGCTAATGGACAATGACTGGAACTCCCTTGCTGTGTTAGGCTTGAGAGAGGGGCAAGGCGCTTCTTTAACAGCGGTTAATCTAGCAATTGGTCTAGCTATGGATAGGAGGGTTTCAGTATTATTAGTGGATTTGAATCTACGTAGCCCTGCTATTCACGAGTTTTTTGATTACATGCCGAGTGTTGGTTTTCAAGATTATTTTTTGGATTTGGTTGATTTTCCACAGCTCCTATTCAATCCAGGCATTCAAAGGTTAGTGGTGCTTGCCAGCGAGGACCGCGTTGAGCACTCTTCAGAGTTTCTTCTTTCTACAAAGATGTCTATGCTCATTGAGGAGATTAGAAATCGGTATCCAAACAGAATTGTTATTTTTGATTTCCCGCCTTTGCTAGATGCAGACGATGCTATTGCTTGTCGAAGATATTTTGATGCGGCCTTGTTGGTGCTTAAGGATGGCGTCACTCAGCGAAAAGATTTATCTCTTGCGTCCGAGCTGTTAGGGGATAAATCGGTGCTAGGTACAGTTTTGACTGGAGTGGGCGCATAGTCTTTTCGACGTAACACTGAGTACCCTAGGATCAAGAGGTAGATTGGGAAGGTGATACTTCCGCCGCCACCACTGTTGTCATTAGTAGTCGATAGCGGTGCATCCGTGTCACCAGTGTTTGCCACACTGGGAGTAGTGATGGTGATCTTATCTGTGTTTCATAATTAGCTATGGAAAATGAGGAATCAAGTGCTATTTTTGACAAACGTTAAGCTAATTGGGTTAAAACAGACTCTTAGGAGGTGTGCTATGATAATGATATGCTAGTTGGTCGGTTGTATGGAATTGGGTATGATTGCTGTTAATCAAAATGGATTTGTACGCCTGGTTAAGCTTATTACCACATTTGTACTCACTTGGATAGCTGGTTTTTCTTTTCTGTTTATATATGGAGATGACTTATTC
>JAYPYM010000264.1:3755-5692 GCA_038135915.1 Gammaproteobacteria bacterium | reverse complement strand
TGGTGATAGAGAACGCCACCAAAATTAAAAGATGGATCGAAAGAGGCAGCCACCAACTGCTTAAATACTTTATGAAGATTTTTTTTATCATTACCATCGCTGGAAGGCAATTTTTCTTATCAATCATGATCAAGACATTAAAACCATTTAGGGATAGAACAAATGCTCTTAGTATAGATATAGCTTAAAGGTATTCAAATATCAGCCTATTCTCAGTAGTGCTCTTTGGTCCAAGATGGTAGAATTTGACATGCTAATAATTAGTACATGATCATTTTTTTGATCAATCCATCAGGAGTAATATGTTTTCGTCCATTAGACATCTCTTTTCGCGGGACAATCACAGGTTAGAAGCAGATCGACCACCAGTACCAGCACCTGAAGAAGCATCTTTGGGGGACAATCTAGAGCCCCTTCTACCTGGCGATATCGTCTGCATGATGAGAGACAATAAGCCCACTCACTCAATGCTGATTGTAGACGATGAGACCAGCCCACTGGTTCATAGCAGTGCATCCAATCGAGTACGCGGCGCTGTTCAACAGTCTATGAAAGGCTTAGCCAAAGAAAATAGTCGAAATACCACATATGAAGTCTTCAGATTAGATGATGAATCTTTAAAGAAGATTTTGCCTGCAGTCGACTTTATTGCAAAAAGAGTAAGTGTTAAAACAAGCAGCGCACAGTTTAAATTTCATAATGCAACCACTCCTCGACAACACCCTATAGAACTACAAATGCCTTTTGGTAAAACACGTTTAGACTTTGCAAAGGACTCGCCGTTACAGCCACTCACCAACGCATCACTGTTCCGAGCCATCAGAGCTTATTTCAGAGCAGAATTTCACCCTATGAGACCTTACAAGCAACCAAGTTTCACCAATGTACTAGGTGAAACCGTACCGGAAAAAGAAATTGACGAGATAAAATCAGTCGCTCTTTCAAAAAACAAGGGGCTTTCATGCTCTCAATTTTTAACATTAATATTTCAGGCTGCAATCATTAAAACGGGTATCGAAAGTGGCGAATTGGAAATTGCACCTCGCTTGGCCGAAGGTCTTAAGGCGAGGGAAACCTCTTTTTTAAAAGCCAAGGACCTTTCTCAAGAGAGTGTCTCAGCAGACGAAGACTATCAAACAAAGTTAAGTCAGACCAAAAGTGATTTAACATCCATATCTAAGTCAAAGCCTGAACTCACTGAAGATGATCTCGAAGGTTTGATACCCATCTTTTCTTGGGATGTGCAAAGCACAAATGTCTCTCACTTATATGCTTACTTAAAGTCAGAGCCTCGATTTAAATCTGTAGGCTTATTAGACCTCAGACTATCCTTGGTTAGACCAAACATTTAATACGCCCTGAGCATCTTGCTACAAACACCTGAAGTGCATTCTCTTTCACCCAAAAGCATGGTAAGCTTGCAAGCCAGTTTTGAGGCAGTTATGCCACTATGTACTACAGACTGTCATTTTTTTGAATATTTTTTCCTCAGGCATTGATCCAGATAGAGGCCATGTCAAACGAAGATAATCCCAAAGAGACGACAACTTGCTAGACGATAAAAATACCAACCGCATATTCAATACCTTCAACCTAAAAACCCTTAGGGGTGATATTTTCGGCGGTTTTACTGCAGCCGTTGTTTCCTTACCTATGGCGCTTGCTTTTGGTGTCGCTTCTGGTGCTGGGCCTGTCGCAGGGCTATACGGCGCAATCCTAGTAGGCTTATTTGCAGCAATATTTGGCGGTACTCCCACGCTCATCTCTGAACCTACCGGACCGATGACCGTAGTCATGACCGCAGTTCTCACATCGATGATGGCAACCAATCCGGAAAATGGATTAGCCATGGCATTTACAGTGGTCATGATTGCGGGCCTTTTTCAAATTTTATTGGGATTATTAAAACTCGGCAAATATATAACACTGATGCCATA
>JAYPYM010000264.1:1776-3745 GCA_038135915.1 Gammaproteobacteria bacterium | reverse complement strand
TGTGATTTCCGGCTTTATGTCTGGAATTGGTGTAATATTGATTCTCTTACAAATTGCCCCTCTATTGGGGCAGGCAGCACCGGCAGGCGGTGTTACCAACACGCTACTTGAATTCCCAGCGTTATTAGAAAACATTCAGCCTAAAGAAACCCTGTTAGGCCTCTTGACGCTACTCATTCTATTTTTCATGCCCGCTAAGTGGGCTAGAGTCGTACCTCCTCAGCTAGTTGCTCTCATTATCGGCACATTAGTTTCCGTAACATTATTTAATGTTGCTGACTTTAGAAGAATCGGTGAGATCCCACTTGGCCTACCTAACCTATATTTTCCTACGTTTACACAAGAACAGGTCATTACCATGATCTTAGACGGCTTGGTACTAGGTACTTTAGGTTGTATAGACTCACTACTGACAGCGGTCATCTCAGATCGGTTGACACGTCAGGAGCACAAGTCTGATCAGGAACTAGTGGGCCAAGGTATTGGCAACCTTGTGTCCGGTCTACTTGGAGGCCTACCCGGCGCAGGGGCTACAATGGGTACGGTAGTCAATATACAGGCAGGTGCACGCTCGGCTATTTCAGGCGTCACCCGCGCGCTGATCTTATTTCTCGTTGTATTCGGCGCCGCTCAATTAACACAACACATCCCTTTAGCAGTATTGGCAGGCATTGCCTTGAAAGTCGGCATTAATATATTGGATTGGAGTTTTATCAAACGAGCACACAAAGTTTCTAAGCACGCATCCTTTATTATGTATGGTGTCATGCTTCTAACTGTTTTTATCGATCTCATCGTAGCCGTCGGTCTAGGCGTATTTATCGCAAACATATTAACAATATCAAGACTCAGTGAGCTGCAAACGAAAAATGTCAAAGCAATCAGTGACGCTGATGATGACATCTCTTTAACTGAAGAAGAGAAAAAGTACCTTGATAACGCTAAAGGGCGTGTTCTATTAGTATACCTAAGTGGCCCGATGATTTTCGGCGTTTCAAAAGCCATTGCACGTGAACACAGTACGATTCAAAACTATGAATCGATTGTTTTAGACTTAAGTGATATCCCACTAATGGACACCACTATTTCGCTTGCTATTGAGAATACCATCAAAGATGCTGTAGATTCTAAACGTCAGGTATTTATCGTGAAGCCTGAAACCCAAGCAAAAATTACGCTTGAACGCCTTGGGGTGTTTAAGCTCATCCCAGGCACACAGGTATGCGAAAGCCGAATAGAAGCATTACAAAAAGCAGTAGCCCTAAGATCAAAGCCACTGCTTGAGTTAGAGCAAAGTTAGCGCAAGTCCAGCGTTAGCATCGAAACTTCGAATTTCCATCAAGAACCTGTGAAAGAGACAAAGGATAAAACAGAAGAAGATTGTCGTTTAGTGTCTTAAGTTTTTATTGGTTTGATAACGATTGAGACAATATAAAGATAAAGACTATGCTTTTATCACTATTTCCCGTTTACCAGACTGCTTCCAATGATTCATAGAACCATCATAAAGGCTGGCATCTATACCAATCTCAGCCAATGCAGCCACCAATACAGCACCAGCATAACCTGAACCACAAGAAGAGATAATGCGAGTGGTAGTGTCATCCACACCATGGGTGGCAAAACAAGACTTTATTTTTTCCGATGAAAGGAAGCACCCACTAGACTCATCTATTAAGGTCTTATAGGGAATATTGATCGCTCCTGGTATCGAGCCTTTTTTATGATTGGCGGCTCCTCGGCCATCTAAGAGCGTTTCATCCTCAAGCTGCTCAACATCTTCCGTGCTAGAAACATAGCTTGGCTGCACACATACTTGAACATTACCATGCTGAGGTTTAACTGCACCAGTTTCAGTCGGATAACCCGCTTCCCTCCAATAATGCCACCCACCATTCAACACACGCACACGATCAACTCCAAAGTAGCGCATCAACCACCAAAGTCGACAAGCAAACATATGGTTATA
>JAYPYM010000264.1:0-1766 GCA_038135915.1 Gammaproteobacteria bacterium | reverse complement strand
TCACTGAGCACAATTGTATCCCCATCATTCACACCAAGTCGTCTGAGGCTGTCTGTCGCACGCTTTGCATCAGTTGCAAGGGCTGCGGCAAGCGGTTTTTCTGTTTCAATCAGAGTCTGAGTCCAGTCCAACCAATAAGCACCTAGAATATGGTCATTACAATAGTCATCGTAATAGGCAGTAGGGCTGTCACCCCAACTGCCACGTATCTCGAAGACTTTCCAATTTGGGTTTTCTAGATTGGCTTGCAGTTCCGTTGCAGAGATAATAACCTGACTCATAGTAACATTCTCCAACCGCCTAAATAAAATTAATCACTGATTTATCTATACCTGGATCACGCAGCGAAGCTTCTATCTTAGCAATAACCACCTTCTCCTTTTTACTCACAGCGCCAAACCCAAACAATCCGCTACTTGCTCTCGCGGTACGATTCATCATACTCACTAAAGAGTCAATATACTCCTCTCTGTCATGATCATTTAGCTGATTCTCAATAGCTTCAGGTACCAGGTTTAGCACACTTGGAATAAGCTGCCTAGAAACATTCAATGAATTAGAAATAGAAGCCGCGTTTAACAAAGTTTGCTGCAAAAGGGTTTTAACTGAATCAGCATGTGCTTTCTCTGCATAATCTGTGATAGATTTAATAATCTCATCGACCTCTTTTCCTTCAACCTTACCATCTGAAGCAGCGACTGCCATACAGCAAAGCAACGGAGCTGAAACGATTGCATATTGAAGTTTTTCATGATTTGTTTGCTCATTCTTTGCCACCGCTTGTTGCTCATACTTTTCAGCTTCATTAAAGAGGTCAGAAACTATATCTTCTCCATACTGATTAAGATTCGGAACAAAATATTTATCCTTTCCTGCATCTATCATTTGAGCTCCTAGAATATCTTTAAAGGTATCAAACGGCAGTTTGTGATATTCATTTAAGCCCTTGGTTTTCAAAAAAGCGATAAAGTCTGTTTTAGGAAGCAGAGAGTTGATTAATCCCCAATATGAAAATGTTAATTCATTCTCTTGAAAACCATCACCATAGGTTTCTATCCTTGCGTGGTAGGATTTAGCAAACAGGCTAAATTGGGACAAAATAATACCCATTAGCTCGTTAGTTTCAAGCTTAACCTCATCTTCATCTATTCGTATCTCAAAAAAGGGCGTTGGAAGCCTCACCAAACCACCATCTTTTTCGCTGATGTTTCTCAACATACTCGTATCAAATTGAATTTGCTTATAGTAATCAGACTCAGCTGTATCGACAGTCAATTCATCTGCATATCCATCTGAGCTGCTCAATGATCCGTTTAATTCCAGTTTAAGCGCTGACAACATTAGATAACCTCGCCGCCAATCTGAAATAGACGCCATGGAGGGTAAGCTTAATTGGATTCTACTTTCATCAAATGAAATAAAAAAACCACGTGTAGAACCCTCGCCTGATATAAATAACTCACGATTGGATAGCATGCATGTTTGCGAAAATAACTCTGATGAATTTTCCTTTAACCAGCGTTGGCACTGAGAAAACCATTGGCTTTGACTCAGTGCAGAACTTTCCAATGAGATATCTACAGACATAGGGGGCCTCACACTATCTTAAAATTTCCCAGACAACACCTACAATGATAGCCTATTCTAATCTGCAATCTAATTTTAATAGCTGACTTGCTCAAATTGGACATACAAGTGAGCGCTTAATTTCAGCATCCCTTATGGCCTTGTATAAGAAACACAAAGGATATGACCTAGATCACGGC
>JAYPYM010000263.1:0-5697 GCA_038135915.1 Gammaproteobacteria bacterium | reverse complement strand
GTATCAGATGGTGTATATCCTCTCGTTTCAAATTTTAAAGCTCTAAGAACATTGATCGGATTTGCTTTAACACAAAAGTTAATCACATTATTCTTTATATCTGAGATTCCCTGTCCCGTAGCATCAACAACAATTCCAGTAAGTGGATTCATCTGAAGACTATTAATTGTAAGATCACGGCAGTGTGCATCATCCCTTAGGTTCCAGCCTTTACCTTTATTTTGGGTTTCTGTAGTGTATTTATGAAGTGGCGTTATATCCACAACATCTCCTGCATCAGTAAAAGAAACAAGACCTATTTGACTATTTATGACTGGATTGTTCATCCATTGAGGATTGATTGACTTTATTATATCCTTAAGTTGCTGATGGGTCCCATTAAAAACGAAGTCTACGTCATTGATGTCAGAGGTCTCCTTGTCTGCTGACATCATATCTCTGAGAAAACCTCCAACAACATGAAGAGTGAAACCCCTTGTCTGAAATTCTTCACATAATTCCAAATAACTTAAATCACTATTTCCTATCTTTCGGTTTAGAACTTCATTAGCTCTCTCCGCCATACGCCCAGAAACATGGTGGGTGTTTCTAGCTTCAATCCCATCATAGAGAGAATGCGGTTTTATGTCTCCTACCGGTTTTAGATTAGACCAAGGTGAAAATACAGTCTCTCCTGTTTTTTCAAGCTTAAGCATAGCTTGGCCATTTTGAGCAATTGCTACCAATCTAGCTTTCTGACCAGCTTGAACTCGAAGTAATTTGCCTAACTTTCCTAGTCCACCTGTATATCTAACTTTCTGACCCCCGCTCATTATATCTGTTCTTGTGAACGCTTGCTTCATTTCATCAAACGAGGTTGAACCCAGCTCAATTAGATCTTCGTTATTGTCGTTGCCCAGGTCTTTGCTGTCAGGCGCAGGTTGATCAAACAATTGCGGGCAGCTAAGTGCGTCAGTGAAGTACACAATAACAAGAGATAAATAGTCCTGGTGGCTTTTTTTTCTACAGCTTGGGTCATGACCACTCGGCGTATGGCGCGGGTAGGCTTTCTCATGATTTCCTATCTCAGAACTGGTTTGTTTGCTGAATGTAGTTGTGCTGAAAAGTTTAGCCTGTTGTGGATAATAACTATATGTACTTGTGCCTACCATGCTATTCTCGTTTAATTATGTTTTATGATTAAGTCGTTCTTTCGTTGCGTTAGGTATCAGTTAAATTAGGATATTCCGTTCTATATATTAAGCCAGCTTTTCAGATGGAGAAAAACTTTTGGCACTACTTGCAGATTCGAATACTCTAAAGCTAATAGTACGACCTCCCGCTTCTTTCTCCAGTTTGGACTTAAGGTTTGACAGTCCATGCCGGTTAATGTCCCAATGGTCTAGTGTATCTGAGTGGCGTGTTAAATTTTTCCGCTTCATCGTAACATATTCATCTTTTTTACAGGCCTTGAATAAATCCCTATCCACTAGTGCAATTTCGAACTCACTGTTTTTATCGAAGCCGGTATAAGCATCGGAATTATACAGTGTCACCGAACTACCCTGTAAATATGCTGTGGTATCAGGGTAAGCGGTCTTCCCAATCTCTGATAAACAGGTGATTCTCCAGTCAATGTAATCACTCTTACTTTCAAAACCTCGAGGGATCGCCGGTCTGTATTTTGGATTCATTATTGGTTTTCCGACAAGCTTCTTACCTTCATCTGTAAGAACAACTCGGTGATGACTTTTAATCCTTTCTGTTGGTAACCCTCTCGGAAAACCATAGTGCTTATTCCATAATTTGGTAGCCTCTTCTTTTGGAACCTCAATATTGTATAGGAAACTAATGGGCCCGGTTCGATCCTTCTTCATAGGAAATCTGAGAGCTATTTCCGTTTTATCTGAAGCATAAACAATTTTTTTGCAATGGTATGGCCATTCTGCAACCATATTGAGTTTCTTTTTTAGAAGTCCAATATTCTTTGTTGGAGATTTTGGTGTGAAGCCATCTTCACCTTTTAGGATGGTGGTCGGACCCCTACAATCACTTCGGTGAAGCTTGATAATATTCTTATCATCGACCTTTATTTTGAGTAGTCTGCTGACCTGCTTCCATTGCTGTGTTTTACTGTCCGCTTTGCTTGCTTTAAGGTCTATTTTATCCAGCGCTTGTTGGCTTGGGAGAAGTTTGCCTTCAACTGTTTGATGTAGATCATCCACGGCGTCCCTTAGTACAAGTACTTCACCGATGGCAAATGCCACATCTGGCTGGTCGTTTTTGATGGCGGACAGTAGCAGATCGTTGATGAACAAAAGGTTTTCTTGGTTTTCAGGTGTGAGGGAAAGCGCTGATAGGCTGGACTTGATTAAATCGATGTCCGGTGCTTGGCCTTGTGGTTGACATGCTTCACGGATGCCCGTTTTAGCGTAGTCTGATAAATCTTCGAGAAGAGGGTGTTGATATTGTAATAGAGTTTGAATAGTGTTTGATTTAGAGTCGACAATAGCACACACAACTGGTAGCTCTTGAACTGTGGATTGGAGTGCCGAGGGGTCCAATTTAGCCAGAGATGAAACAAACTCATGTTCCAGTAGTGCTTCTACGACAGCCCATTCTTTTTGATTAGCAGCCTCAACCAGCACGTCGACACATTGTTTCCCTGATACAGAAGGATCTAAGAAATATGAGCTCGCTTTGGTAAATAGAGATTCGGGTTGTGATTGTTGCAGGGTGCTGGATAGCGCTTTAACTTGTGTTGGTACATCAGAGCTAGAAGTCAGCTGCCATAGTATGGTGTTAGCAGTAGGGTTCTTAGCTGGCTTAGCCTTTGGCTCAGGTTCTTTATTAGTGTCTGTATCTTTATCCAATGCTGGGCCGCAGCTAAAGTCAATACTCTCTAAGATAAGAACGAAATAGCTTTGCTCGTTTTGAGTTTGAGTTCTACAGCTTGGTTCATGGTCACTTTTCGTATGGCGTGGATCAGGTTTGTCGGCGGTACCTGTAATGCTTGGTTGTTTGTGGAAGGTCGGGTTGTTGGTAATTCCCTTATTATATTGAACATATGTGCTTGCAGCTGCTGGGTTTGCCATTTCATTCTCTTCTATTTATTATTACATTTAAAATTATTTCTAAAACTTTCGGACACTAAAGAAACTTGTGATACTTGCCTAAACCTATATCTGTTCGTTCGGGGTGACTCTGCTTAATGGATTCTGCAATCAGGAATCCAAAAAAGATGTGAGAGCTCTTAAATAGCCTTGTGCTTTGTATAGAAACCGTTTTTTGCTGATCCTTAGCGAGATAACCAGTTTTAAAATCGCCCGATACTTCATAACTGACGATCTTGTCTTGATTCTCGGGTGACAACGCACGGAATTTTGACCACATGACAGGGTATTCCTGGAACACGTGTACTTCATCTACATAATCGTTGCAAGCGTATTGTGCCAAACTAGCTCCTAAAGAGTGGCCTATGACCGTAAACTTTAATGATTTGGATCGATTATCAAGCGCTTCACCCATTACTGCGGTAAGCCGTTTTGCCTCTTCATATAGTTCATCTTCTTGGTCTATTAGATTGGCTGTTACTGCTTTAATTTGTTGATAAAAGTCTTGATTCCAAAGGGCTGGGGAGTCTTGGTGAATGGTATTTCCCAGTCCTAGAAAAGTGAGTGCGACCTCAGGTCTGCCTTCTGGGTCTACTCGCTGAAATAGCGCGGCAACTAAGCCTCCATTGGGAGAGGTAATATTTATGGCATCTTTTCTTTTTGTTACGATAAAGCCGGAATCCTGAAGGGTATCGAGAATCGAATCATCAATATCGTATGTTTGATATTCACAACTATGCGATGTTCTATTAAGGCCGGAGAAATTAGGTTTCGTCGTTCTATAGATTAGGTCGGCTTTCTTAGAGACTTCTATTTTTTGATCGAATGTAAGCGCTTCAAATTTGATAGTTGATTTGGGTGAGCTTGCGTGAGTTTGATCGAATGAGCTAGAGAAACAAGTACTGACTTGTTCGAAAGCTAATTCTCTGGCATAGCACATGCTTTCGGGTTGCCAATCAATGGGTGGCGTTAGAGCGGGGGTGTTCAGACTAAATCCATTCTCCATAAGAAATTCTGCCAATTCGCAATTTCCACTTCGAGCCATATCGTAAAGTAGGCTATTATTAGTCTGGTTATGCTGAAATAACTCTTTTTGATCCAACAGTAATGTTTTCATGGGATCAGTTAGTCCGTTTTCTTCGATTAATTCTAATAACACTTCTCCTTTTTGGTGATCGGATCCATGTTTTAGAATTGCATGAATTGCTTCTGCATCACCTTGTCCATAAAACTTCGTAACTAATAAGCCTAGAATTTCAGCATTGAGACAGCCACTTTTCGCATATTTGTTTAGCTCACGATCTATCTTTTTAATAATATTTTTCTCTGGATTAACCTTTCCCAAGCGTCCAAATTTGAATGGGCCCAAAAGCCGGTTGACGTTTATTTTTCGTGAGGAAAAGTGTTTGCTTTTATCTGTACTACTACTGATCTTGTCTGTCCCTGTACTGAATGCTGTATAACCTTTCAGTTGGCTACTATACCCACTTGATCTTGATGCGTTTACCACTGTTTAGTCTCGTTTAAATAAATATTTTTTGGTTTAAAAGTGTTAATTTTAGCGACTGATATGATGCCAATAGTAAACAAGTATGTCAATATAATATTATAAGGTTTTATAGCTAAATTAGCATAAGCTTAAGTTCTTAAAAGGTAAATTTTGCTAGTCTTGCAAGTCTCAGCCTGTAACAGCTAACTTGTCAGTTATTCATTTAAAGCGTAGCCTTGAGTCCAGGTGTTTTTTGAAACATGCATTTGAAAAAGTATTCGTCAATCTAGCCTACGAATTAAGGATCAAGACTGGAAAGAGTACACGGCCTGCGTGGCATTATTGGGCTATAATTTTAATGAATTTCAACAACCCCTGGAGATAAGGTATGCCAGCTAAGAAGACAACGCGTAAAAAACCATTAACGCCAGAGCAAAAAGTCAAAGCGCTTAAAAAAGAAATCGATTCCCTTAAAAAAGAGATCGAAAAAAAGAAAACCATGTTAGGTAAAAAGAAAGAAGCGTTGAAAAAAGCAAAAGAAGCCGCTAAGAAAGCAGCTGCTAAACTCAAGAAAGCTGCAAAGAAAGCACCAGCAAAAAAAACTTCCGCAAAGAAAAAAGTAGCTAAGAAGGCGGCCGCGAAAAAGGCGCCAACAAAAAAGTCTGCCAAAGGAAAAACCTCAGCGAAGAAAAAGTCTACAGCTAAAAAGAAGGCCTAGCGAAAAAAGACTGCCCTGCACCATTGGTTGGCGCAGGGTCATACATCTCAGCCTCTATAGGCGCAACCAGAAGAAATATAATAGATCCGAAAATTTTTTAGATAACGGAAGAACGGTCGATGAATATTTATTTAGCAGGGCCTTTGGGGTTTACAGACAGTGGTAGGGCATTTCACGCGCGGACGATCATACCAACCATCAAAAATTTAGGCTTTAATGTATTAGACCCATGGGCTATGACAGATGAGGCTTCAATCGAGTCAGTTCAGTCTATGCCGCTTGGTATGGAAAGAAAATTAGCCTGGCAAGCGTTAAACGATGTAATTGGAGAGAATAATCATCGGGCTATTGACCGATCTGATATTCTGTTTGCCATACTAGATGGTGTGGATGTAGAC
>JAYPYM010000262.1:3137-5862 GCA_038135915.1 Gammaproteobacteria bacterium | reverse complement strand
GACTTTAACCAGAAAGTTACGACCTATAATTTGCGGCTCAAGTTCTGGATGATTGATATTTGCTGGAATGACAGCTCGTCCGCGCGCGACTTCATCTCTGACAAATTCTGGTGTTATTTCCTTTGGAATACTCGCACCAAATGACTGACCTGGGTGCTGCTGTGAAAGCTGGGGGTCACTGGTTCTATGCGCTGCTAACCGTTGATTCTCGCGAATCGCAATAAACTCCATTTCTTCAGTCACAATCCCCTGACGTGCGTAAGCTAACTGGGTAACCGCTTTACCCGCTTTTGCCCTCAAGGGTTTATGTATCGCACCAAATCGTAATGGTTCTAGTATTGCATCTCGCTGTCTTTGCTTACCATAATTGGAACTAACTTCAGGCAGAACCTCTACATCACCACGGGCTAATGTCCAATCGTACCTTATTTTATCCAACCCTTGCCGAACATCAGTACTGGCTTCAGGGTCTGTATAAGGGCCTGACGTATCGTAAAGATAAACTGGCGGGTTTTCGGTTTGACCATTCTGAGTCATTGTGGGCGTCAATGTAACCTTGCGAAAAGGCACTTTAATGCTAGGTTTACTACCCTGTACAAATACTTTTTCCGAGCCTGAAAGTGGTGAACAGACGCTAGGGTCAGCAACAGCCCGCTCTTTCAAAAAACCCTGATCAAACGCAGACTCTGCACCATCTTCATTTTTACGTTCATCTGTCATAATCACAACCTTATCGTTGACCCCATCTATGAGGTTCAATTCATTCAAACACGTTTTTCAAGCATTACAACCTGTATAGCAATGTTCTGCTATGGCGTTGGCTATGAAGAAAGCACCTGGGTTTCACCTTCAGTTTTTGCAACGACCACCGCACAACAGCTATCACTAAAGACATTAACTGAAGTCCTCATCATATCGAGCACCCGGTCCGTCACTAACAACAAGCCAATACCTTCTAATGGAAGACCGATCGCACCCAAGATCACAGTGATTGCCACTAGGCTAGCAGCCGGTATCCCAGCCACTCCTATTGAAGTCAATAATGCGACTACTACGATCGTAAATTGCGTGCCGAATGTCAAGTCTAGGCCGTAAGCCTGAGCAATAAACATTGCGGCCACACATTCATACAATGCAGTGCCATCCATATTAACAGTTGCCCCTAGTGGCAACACAAAAGAAGTGGTGCGATTAGATACCTTGGCATTTTTCTCCACACACTCCATGGTAACAGGCAATGTACCTGACGAAGATGCGGTTGAAAATGCAGTCAATAGTGCTGGGAACATAGCCCTAAAATGTAACATAGGGTTCACCTTGGCAATGGTTCTAAGGAGTACCGGCATAGTCACAAAGACATGCAAGCCTAAAGCAATCACCACCGAGATAAAGAAGGCCATTAAAGGGACAAAAGCATCAAAACCAGTCATGGTCACAGTTTTTGCGACCAAACCATAAACACCAATAGGCGCAAACTTCATTACAAACAGGGTAATATGCATCATGGTTTCAAATACGCCTTGAAAAAAGTCACCCATGGTTTCTGCTTGCCGCCTATTCTTCAGATGGATCATAAAATAACCAAACAGAATACCAAAGGTGATCAAGCCTAGCATTTCGCCCTCTGCAGCAGCACTGACAATATTCGTCGGCACCATTCGCAAGAATACTTGAGCAATATCGCCTGTGCCTCGACCTTCAACACGCGAGAGCTGTCCTGCTACAGCTTCATCAGAACTTAAATTGAGCCGCTCTCCGGCTGGTTCACCGTCAATGATGCCTGGTGCAACCAAGTTAACAACCAACAAGCCCACCAATATCGCTAGGAGGCTGGAGAGCATATAAAAGCCCAGAGTTTTACCCCCAAGGCGACCTAGATTAGTTTGGTTACCTCCAGCACCCATGCCATACACACCACAAATAATCGAAGATAAAACCAGAGGAACGATCAGCATTTTAAGTGCACTTAGAAACAGCGCCCCGATAAAGTCAAAGACATCAATGATTCTGACAGCAGCAATGCTGGACTCTTCATTAAAAATCAAGCCACTCACAATAGCCAAGCCAATTGCAATTAATATTTGCCAGTGCAGCTTAAGTTTCAGCAAACTTCGTCTCCTTTCCGGTCTGTTTTTGTTTCTATATGAATGATTTACACAGGTAAGCTAATAAGAATAAATATGACAGGCGGGACGGTTAGTTAGTTCACTACCAAATACAGGCACCTTTTTCAGCACTGGTGACCTGATCTCTAAAAGATTTAAACAGCGCTCTACCATGCCCCTGTTCAAATTCGCTGAGATCTGGGTGATTCTGCACTCTATTTGACATTATTTCCTGCACATCGCCGATTAGCTCCAAGCTCCCGGATTCTATGTCAAATCGAACTTGATCGCCATCCCTAACCAAGCAAAATAGTGGGTTATCTAAAGCTTCTGGTGTCAGGTGCAATGCAACAGGCACACGACCAGATGCACCTGACATACGCCCATCAGTAATCAACGCGATCTTCAACCCTCGATCGAGCAGGTTACTGAGCAATGGCATTAACCCATGTAACTCAGGCATCCCACAAGCTCTTGGACCTTGATACTTAAGCAAAATCACTGCGTCGGTTTGAATCTGGTCAGATGTCAAAGCAACTTTTAAGTCCTCGACAAAGCTAAAGGTATGCGCAGCGCCTTGAATCTGCCAGTGCTTTTTATCGATGGCTGAAGATTTTACA
>JAYPYM010000262.1:0-3127 GCA_038135915.1 Gammaproteobacteria bacterium | reverse complement strand
AACGAATACCACCTTCATCATCAAAGCAATCACCGGGATTGGCCAACACAGTTTCATCTGTTGACTTAGATGAGACCTTTGACCAAGTTAACTGCCCATGTTCATCTAAGTTAGGCACTTGAAAATGATCCGCCAACCCAGCGCCAAGAATAGTTGGCGTATCTAATAACAACCCCAAATCAGCTAAGTGACTCATTAGGAAAGGCACCCCACCAGCTTGATGAAACTGATTAATATCGGCTGATCCATTTGGATACACCCTTGCCAACAAGGGCGTTATGCGAGAAAGATCACTAAAATCTTGCCAGTCAATCATAATGCCGGCTGCTCTGGCAATTGCAACCAAGTGAATGGTGTGATTGGTTGACCCTCCGCTGGCTGCCAGGGCAATCATGGCATTAATGATAGACTGTTCGCACACCAACTCCCCAATAGGTTTTTTTTGCGCGACCAATTGCATCATCTGATTGACTGCCGCCTCATTAAGTGCTTTTCTTTTTTCAGAGTGAGGCGGTTCAAATGAAGCACCAGGCAAATGCAACCCCATCGCTTCTAACAATAATTGGTTAGTATTTGCTGTACCATAAAAAGTACAAGTACCAGGGCTGTGATAACTCTTGACCTCTACTGCTAACAAATCTTCTTTAGAAGCTTTGCCTGCTGCATAAGCTTTTCTTACCCTGTTTTTTTCTTCGTTTGACAAGCCTGTTGGCATAGGTCCGGCGGGAATAAATACCGCCGGCAAATGTCCAAAGTTCAACACACCTATTAACAAACCAGGTACAATCTTATCGCAGATACCCAAACAGAAAACCCCATCAAACAGCTCGTGGGATAAAGCAACTGCCGTGCTTTGCGCAATCAGATCTCGACTAAAGAGAGACATCTGCATACCAGGCTGACCTTGGGTAACACCATCACACATAGCAGGCACACCTGCAGCAAATTGAGCTGTAGCACCCTGTTGATTTAAAATAGTTTGAATGTCCTTGGGATAATCAACATAGGGTTGATGCGCTGACAAAATTTCATTATAGGCTGAGACTATCGCAAAATTTTTTCGCTCTCCAGATAAGAGGTTAGCTCTCATCGCTTTATCGCAGGCGGCAAACCCATGGGCCAGGTTTCCACATGATAAGCCAGTTAACTTAGGGGCGCTTTGTCTCTTTTTGATGGATGCCAAGTAAGCTCGCCGACTTGCACTACTTCTATCAAGGATTCTTTGCTCAATGAGCTTAAGAGATTTCTGACGCGCTAATTTATTCATAGACAGAAGCTTCAAACAATATTTACTTTAATATTTTCTCATTTGGTGACCAATAAACATGCAGTGTTTTATCAAAAGCGTTAATCAATTGATGTATTGGTAAAAGATTAGGTTCAGGGTCACTCATACTTAGCCCTGCTTCTAGCACCTCGCGCTTACGCTCCCCCATAATTAACAAATAAAGATGCTCCACATCCAGCAATAGGGGCAAAGTCAAACTAATTCTTTGTTTGGGGTACTGGGGCGACTCAGACATAATCAAGCTCTTGGAAGACTTTGGATCAAGCCCTAGCTCAGAGTGCTGACACTGAGGGAAGAGTGATGCGGTATGCCCATCAGGGCCCATACCCAGCAAAGCAAAAGTGAAGGGTTTTCTAATTGCGGCCAAACGAGACTCTCCAGCTTCCAAAGCTGCTGCTAAATTCGCATGTGCAGCATCCCAAATAGGCACCCAATTCACTTCAGGATGCTGACTCAGCAACAAACTCCAAACCATTGCAGCATTCGTCTTACTATGCCCATCCGGCAAGCGGCGTTCGTCTGTGAGCAGGCAGGTAATTTTTTCCCAAGGCAATTCCATTTTTGATAACTGCTTATAAAGTTTTTTCGGACTACTACCACCTGACAACAACCAAGTCGCTGACTGATGCTTCTCAATCGATGCTTCTGTTACCTGGACAATTTGTTGCTTTAATTCATGGGTCAACCATTCCGGCGAATCAAACTTGTGCCACTTTACCTCCCCCACTTTTTTATCACCTCCAGCTCAAAAATCTTATCAGACCACAACCCCAGCCTAGCCAAAAATATTTCAATATAAAGCCTCCCATTTCCACGAACCCCTACTCGCCTAAATTTAGTAGGCATCCGGATTATGCCAGATATAGCCATCGCGAGCTAACAGATGATCTGATTCTAAAGGCCCCCAGGTTCCTGGCGCATAGGCAACAGCAGGCTGCCCATACTTTTTCCAGCCTGCTAAAATAGGATCTACCCAAGCCCATGCGGCCTCTATGTCCTTTTCACGCATAAATAAAGTGAGATCGGCATGGATGACATCTAACAAAAGCCGCTCATATGCGTCCCAGTGTCTCTTGCTAGCTCTCGCTTCACCATCAAGATTCAACACCAAAGGTCCTAAGTGCATACCTTTACCAGGCGACTTTCCATTTAACGTGAGCCGAATTGTTTCTTCAGGCTGAAGTCTAATCATCAAACGATTAGCAGACATAATTGAACCACGGTTGTGGAATAGCTTATGCGGCACCTCTTTAAACTGGATCACAATTTCCGAATGCCGCTGCTTCATGCACTTACCGGTACGTAAGTATATTGGCATGCCAGCCCATCGCCAATTATCAACTTCCGCTTTCAAAGAAACGAATGTCTCTGTTTCAGAGTCATCGGCTACACCAATTTCTTTTCTATAAGATGGTTCACCCAGATGATGCAGGTCAGCATACTGGCCTCTAACAGTTTTGTGCAACACATCTTGTGCCTCAATTGGCCGAAGTGAATGAAGTACTTTAAGCTTTTCATCCCTAACTGCATACGCATTCATTTGAGCAGGAGGCTCCATTGCAATGATACACAACAATTGCAACAAATGATTTTGGACCATATCTCGTAGCGCACCAGCGTGATCATAGTATTCAGCTCGAGACTCAATACCTACAGTTTCTGCTACCGTAATCTGCATGTACTCAATATGCTGCGCACACCAAAGCGGTTCTAGCACAGTATTTGCAAAACGAAGCGCCATGATATTTTGAACAGTTTCTTTACCAAGATAATGGTCTATACGAAATATTTGATCTTCAATAAAAGATTTAGTAATAGAGTCATTAATGGCTAAAGCGC
>JAYPYM010000261.1:715-5885 GCA_038135915.1 Gammaproteobacteria bacterium | reverse complement strand
ATAACAACCCCAAAAAACACACCCCCCATCGAAAATACCCAGAGCTCAGGGAAGGTTTCCGAGAAACTGGTTTTTGCCAAATTCACTAGTTGGTTTCCATACACTGCACCCAATAAAGATAAACGACCACCAACTGCACAGAATATCACCATCTCTATTGAAGGTACGATGCCGACAAAAGATGGAGACATAAAACCTACCTGCAACGTGAACATGGCGCCACCTATGGCTGAAATAAATGCCGCTAAACAAAAAACGAAGATCTTAAAATTAGACACATCGTACCCTGAGAATCGTACACGATCCTCCTGATCTCTCATTGCAACCAGAATACGGCCTAGTTTATTTTTCCTAACCCAATGGGCTAAGAACAAACAGCCAAATAACAGAATACAATTCACAAAATATAATATTGTTTTCGCAGAATCCGTCCTAATATCCCATGTCAACAAAGTGCGCAAGTCTGTTATCCCATTCACGCCACCCGTATACCCTTGTTGACCAATAATCAAAATAGTAAGAATGGCAGCGATGGCTTGTGTGATAATCGCAAAATAAACACCACCAACACGCCGCTTAAACATCGCGGTGCTAATGATCAGTGCAAATATGACGGGGACTAGCACTATCGCCACCAAGGTAAAGGGGAAACTATAGAAGGGCTCCCACCACCAAGGTAATTCAGTGATCTGGTTCCAATCCATGAAATCTGGAATACCAGGTGTTGACTGTATCTTTGTCGACTCAGGATCCGAAGATTCTAATTTTAAAAACATTGCCATACAGTAACCGCCCAGACCAAAGAAAATACCTTGACCAAGACTCAGAATCCCCCCACATCCCCAGCACAGCACCAGCCCAACAGCAACAAAAGCATAAGTGAGGTACTTGCCCACCAAGTTCAACCTAAAAACATCCAGCGACATGGGCAATACAAGCAGTAATAACACAGCAATAATTGCATAGCCGATGATGTCTTGCCGTGAAAATAAGCCAACTTTGGTACGGTCGATCATATCTACCCCACTATTTTCTAATGTTTAGAGAGAACAGACCTTGCGGCCGAATCATCAGAATACCCACTACAAATAAAAGCGTAAGTACTTTGGCCATGGAGCCACTTAAGAAGAACTCCATTGTTGACTGCGCTTGAGAAATCGTAAAAGCTGAAGCGATGGTACCTAATAAACTTTGTGCACCACCAAAAACAACCACTAAGAATGTATCTACAATATAAAGCTGGCCTGCCGTGGGGCCGGTAGACCCGATCATGGTAAAGGCACTTCCCGCAATACCTGCAATGCCACACCCTAACCCAAAGGTATACCGGTCGACTCTTTCTGTATTGATACCAACTGCACCTGCCATAGGACGATTCTGGACCACTGCACGAACCTGCTTCCCCCACCGACTTTTAAACATCAAAAAGTAAACAGCAACTGAAATGCCCATGGTGATCAACATAACGATAATACCGTTAATGGGCACTTCAATGACGTCGGTTAAAGCGTAAGATCCCATCATCCAATCGGGTAAGGTAACACCCACTTCACGCGCACCGAAAACGGTTCGATATAATTGCTGTAAAATTAAGCTTAAACCCCATGTTGCTAGTAAGGTGTCTAAGGGTCGTTTATAAAGATGTCGAATCATTCCCCATTCCACCAGCATACCCAGTAAGAAACAGGCAACAAAGGCCAACATCATCGCCAAGAAGAAATACATACTGAACAAACCAGGCATATATGTTTCAAACAACACGGAGGTCATATAAGTGACATAGGCACCGAGAATCATAAACTCTCCATGCGCCATATTAATCACGCCCATTTGCCCAAAAATAATTGCCAACCCCAAAGCCATTAATACCAGTACTGAAAAAAGTATTAGCCCAGCAAACCCTTGCATTGCAAAAATAGCGGTAAGTTCTGAAGCACTGTATTCCGAAAACATAAAGCTTTCTCCAATAAAAAATTAATAGCTTTGTGAACTGGCCCTTCCGTTTCTTCTCTTTAATGCATACCAATCAGCTCTAAACTATTATTGATATCCTTTTGGGAATGGATCAGGCTCTATGAGGTCTTCACTCTTGTAGACTACCCTGTATTGGCCATTTTTCTGTGCTAAACCAACACGAGTTCTTGACCAAAGATGATGATTGGGATGTATACGCACATACCCCTCAGGTGCTGTTTCTAATTCAATGCCTGGTGATGCAGCCCTTACTTTGTCAATATCAAATGAACCTGCTTTCTCTACCGCGGCCTTCCAGAGCCATGGGCCTAAGTAGGCTGCTTGAGTGACATCTCCTATCACAATATCGTCACCCCACCTTTCCTTGAAGGCTTTCACAAACTCTTCATTGTTGGGATTTTCTAGACTCTGAAAGTATTTCATCGCCGCATAGGCGCCTTCTATGTTTTCACCGCCGATGCCTAAAATTTCGTCTTCTGTCACTGAAATAGTGAGCAACAAGGGCTTTTCTTTTTTCAGGTCTACGCCAGCTGCTTTCAACTGTTTGTAAAAGGCAACATTTGATCCACCAACGACGATTGCATAGATAACATCTGGCTTTTTCAATTTGATTTTATTAATGACAGAATTAAATTGAGTGTGCCCCAGTGGATAGTACTCTTCACCAACCACCTTCAAACCAAGCTTTTCAATATGCTTACGCGCTATTTTGTTTGACGTTCTTGGCCAAATATAATCTGAACCAAGTAAGAAGAACTTTTTTGCATCTTTTTCTTTAACGACCCAGTCAATACCAGCAATAATTTGTTGAGTCGCTTCTTGACCCGTATAGATAACATTTGGCGACTGCTCTAAACCTTCATAAAAAGTCGGGTAGTAAAGCATACCATTGTATTGTTCAAAAACTGGAAGTACTGCCTTTCTGGAGGCTGACGTCCAGCACCCAAAAACTGCAGCTACTTTATCGTTTACCAATAGCTTCTTGGCTTTTTCCGCAAAAGTTGGCCAATCACTGGCGCCATCTTCCTGAATATACTCAATCTTTCTTCCAAGCACACCGCCAAGTTCATTAATTTGCTCTATGGCTAACTTTTCAGCTTGAACAGAACCGGTCTCACTGATAGCCATCGTGCCCGTTACAGAATGTAAAATACCTACCTTTACGGTATCATCGGTTACTGCCAAGCCAGTAGTGGTTGCCGCATAGCCGACCAGGGAAGATCCCATGAGGACTGTAAAAGCGAGCATCCAATGTATAAAACCTAGCCTTAATCGACTACGATAAAATATGTTCATATCCAGAATCTCCTAATCCTTACCAGCAATCTCATCAATAAAAAAATACCTTTTAAATAGTCTAATAAAGACAAGAGGCAGACTATTCGGTAACCGAGTATCTGTACTACGTAAATTGACGTAATGCTATTTCATATAGACTGGGGCCGGAAAGATGAGCATGTGAATACTGACTGAATCAAGCCTCAAGGCCGCCATGATAGCTTTACAGAATCGCAAGAGGCCTGTCAGAGCACGTATTATCAACACTTAGCGCTTTATAAAACTTCTTTGGTCAGGAATGTCGAGGGATGTCAAAATTACATACAACAGATAGCTCTATCAAAAGGCAAAGATGAGAGGTAGGGCTTAAAATTTTTGGGCAGAGCAGGAAATGAACACAAGGGCCCTGATGATCAAGGCCCAGGGCTAATTTCACTAGCTGTCTAGCTTCTCGTAATAATCCATTAAGATTTGTGCTACTTCTGGTCGAGAAAACTCAGGAGGTGGTGCGATACCACTCCCTAGCATCTTGCGTACTTTTGTACCAGACAACAAAATGAAATCTTCTGGCGTATGATCCGGTGCATCTCGCATCATAACAACACGATTCAACTTTTTAGACCAAGCGGTATGGTCTGCTCGGTAGATTTGAATCTCAAGCGCACCTTCAGGAACAAGCGTATCGAAAATAGTCTGTGCATCAAAAGCACCATAGTAATCACCAACACCTGCATGGTCACGACCAACGATCAAATGCGTACAACCACAGTTTTGCCTGAACACTGCATGTAGCACCGCTTCACGAGGGCCTGCATATAGCATATCAAAGCCATAGCCGGTAATTTTCACCGTGTTAGGTGGGAAGTAAGTGTCTACCATTTTACGAATCGACGCATCACGCACATGCGCTGGAATATCACCTGACTTTAACTTACCCAACAACATGTGAATGAGAATACCGTCGGTATTTAGATCCTTCATCGCCATTCGGCATAACTCTTCATGTGCCCGGTGCATCGGGTTACGCGTTTGGAAAGCTACCACTTTTTCCCACCCGCTATCAGCAATCGACTCTCGAATTTCAACTGCGGTACGGAATGTATCAGGAAAATCCTTTTCAAAATAAGAGAAGTTTAAGACTTGAATAGGCCCAGAAAGAAACACGTTACCCAATGCATAAAAAGCAGCTACGCCAGGATGGGCTTTGTCGAGTGTTCCAAAAATCTGCTCGACCATCTCGGCAATCTCATCATCGCTTGCGACATCAACACCTTCAACATCCATCACTGCAATAACAGGATTGTTCTCTACATTAGGGTCTTTCAATGCAACACGCTGTCCCGGTTTAATACCGTCAGCATTGGGTACTACATTTACAATCGGGACAGGCCAAAATAGGCCATCAGTGGTCTTTAATTCTTTGGCAACGCTGCGTGCATCAGCCAAATTCATATAGCCGGATAAGGGCGTAAAATACCCAGCTCCCAGCATTACAGCATTTGCTGCCGCTGCTGAGCTAATCAAGATGGAAGGGAGATTTTCTGCTTCATCAATTAATGTACTTCGTTTTGCGTCATCGTAAACAAATAGAGGCTTTAACTCGTTAGATGCATGAGGTTTAATCATTTTATTTCTAATTCCGTAATTCCAATTAATTTATGAGGGGTGTATATTACGCTTTTGCATAAAAATAATCAATTTCAGCATAGAAGCGAGCACGCGCCTAAATCATGGGGTATTGAGACCCTATTCTCCAAAGCCAATAAACCCTTGAGCCTTTGAAACTTAACGACACTTGGCGCATAGGGACGATCAGCTTCAAAGACTTATAGCACTCAAACCATTCCCCCCAATCGAACCTGTTGATGTCTAGAAAAGAATGGATAGCAAGACCCTCTAACCCCCCAGTAGCAAGCTT
>JAYPYM010000261.1:0-705 GCA_038135915.1 Gammaproteobacteria bacterium | reverse complement strand
GGCTAGGCTAGGGGTACCAAATCACAACTCATACTTTATTCTTAGCTAAAGAAAAATAAAATAACTGTATATCAGTAGGGTTATTTTAGATTAATATAGATTAATAAGTGTGTTGAACTAAAATAGAAAAGCGCTTGGCGCTGGTCTTGAAAAAGGATGACCAAGAATAGGTCGAGCTCAAGAAGAAACACATGGTTTATCTAATTCAGTCACGTCAAAGAAGTCCGTTAGAGAACTTATGGAAGAGTTAATCATTTAAAAATGGATATAAGAAGATATGCGATTCACCAAATACTAATGGTTATGAAGCTTATCTGGTAATTAGTCAAATGATTCTACTGATTGAAGATAATAAAGCTCATTCCGAGCTGATTAAAGCCTATTTTGAAAGAGAAGGCTCAGGTATACCTTTACACACTTGTTCGACTTTAAAAGCTGCCAACACCTTTCTTGAAGAGGCAAGCCCAGATGTCTTGATTTCCGACTACAAACTACCTGACGGAACAGGGCTAGACCTCATTAACGCTGAGAAATATCCGCTGATTCTCATGACTGCATTTGGCGATGAGGAAATAGCAGTTGAAGCAATGAAAACTGGTGCAGCTGAGTACATTATTAAGTCGGAGCACACTTTTACCACCTTACCAGTCGTTGCCAGCAAAGTACTCCAAGACTGGAAACAAAAACAAGATAAAAAGCGATTCA
>JAYPYM010000260.1:0-5908 GCA_038135915.1 Gammaproteobacteria bacterium | reverse complement strand
CTTTCTAAAATTCTCAGCTTGTGCCTCAGCTCTTGATTCAAACTTAATTGCAGATATCTTGCTCACACCTTCTACAAGGTCAGCAACCACGGTACCAAAGCGGGTTTCTACGTCTTCTCGAGTAGCAGGGGTATCCTCAATGACATCATGCAACAATGCAGCAATAATACTTTGATTATCAAGCTCCATTTCTGCGAGGATACTGGCAACGGATATAGGGTGGGTAATATAAGGCTCGCCACTACGTCGATACTGGCCTTCATGCGCATTTTCAGAAAATTCAAGCGCAGCTTTTATTTCATCACGTTCTGATTCTTCTAGATGCTTAAGCTTTGGCCTTAATGTTTCGTAATAGGGGACCACACATGAGCCTCAGTTATATGGTAAGGTGCCAGCACCTAAACAGTGTCTTCCATATCATGAAGAATACTTTCATTGAAATAGCCTGCTGCTATTTCCCTTAACGCAACAACTGTGGGCTTATCATTTTCCCATTCCACCATCGGCTCTCTAGAGGAATTACTAAGCTGACGCGCACGCCGAGAGGCAACAAGTACCAGCTTAAACCGATTTTCAACATGATCCAAACAATCTTCAACAGTAATCCTAGCCATATATACCCTATTTCTTAATCAGCAAGTTACGGTTCCCGACAAACGAATGCCCAAAACTCTCCAACACTTAAGTTTAAACAATGTTCACTAAAATGAAAATACTCCTGGCCAACAAAATTCAGCGGCCTCTCTCCTACCCACCCTTCATCTCTATTTTTCCCATTCAGGTATCGCTAGGATACTTGCAAGCGTACTGACTAATTTCGAGCACAGCCTTCTGTACAGTCACCAAAACTCACAGAGGTGCAATCCTCATATAAGGGCTCATTCGAGCTGGTCCAATTGGCTGTATTAACGCAGGAAGCCGAGCGACCGGCATTACAAGTCAGCTTAGTTTCTTTGCATACTGCGGTAAAATTATCGTTTTTTCCAACACGCTGTATTTCTTCCTGTTGGCCAGTACTTACATTTGTACAAATTAAAGTACAGTTATGTGACCAACCAGTATCAAAAGATGCAGTAGCACAGCCACCCAAGGCAAACACACTAAAACATAAAACTGACCACTTGATATACATTCCTCGCAACATAAGGCTTCTCCCTACCATTCTCAATTGGACATGAAAATCTTTTTAGTTTGATAAAATCGTATCATAACACCCTAAAGCATGGCCGTCTTCATCTTGCTAAACCACTGGACAGCTTTAAATGGAGGGTCACCAATGAGACCAATTGATCAGCATGATTAAGTCTTGCTGATTTTTTTCGTTTAGGCTTTTCCATCGATGATCAAAGTTATACTGAACGCCTATTTGCAATTGCTGTGATTGCTTAATCGGAAAGCTACACCGAGTACCAATGGAGGTGGTTACTTTATTATTCCAAGGCAGGCCTTCCGTGTCTGTGACCAACTTTACCCGAACATAGTGATCTAGAGAGGCGCCACCCGAGCATTGATATCGGCTCACGCCTTGCTCAAATTGGGTTTCTAATAACGCGTTCTCTCGCTCTAGTGGTGTAATACCTGATGGGTTGCGCACCTCCCCCCACAGACTACCGGCAAATGAAAAGCGCTCATCTTTTTTACCCAATACACGCCAGTATTTAAACCAATAGAGGAAAGCTTGCCACTGTGTTTCACCATGGTCAGTAACACTACGGTATTCATTAAGTAGTCGCAACCCAGGCTCTAAGCGCAAGTATGGGGATTCGTATTTTAGTCTGAGCTCTAACTCTGGCTTGAACTTGTTATTATACGCATATTGTTTGGTATCAAGACTGTAATCAAAGTTTGATTGAAAATGAACACTCAAGCGTTGGGTCAATTGACTCAACAGCCAATTAAATTGAAAAGCACCTTCGATCAAGGTGTTGTGCTTATCTTCGGGCTGCTCGGAATTTGGCAGTCTTATCTCGCTCCAATGGTAACGATCCGAAGCCAGGGTTGGATGACAGACATATAAACACGCCAGCAAAAACAGCAAAATTTGGAATGTATTTCTAATGCCTGCTTGTTTCATACTAAGGGTCGACTGCTCTCTAGTTTAGTGGCCGCTCACGAGTACTCATCCCCAGCATGACATATACGACTCAACTTCGTTTAGCTAAGCTGAGGTACTTCTTTCTCATATTCCTTTGTTAAGCTGCTTACGGTCTGCGCTTCAGGTTTTATATAGACCACTTCACCAGATTCAACAGGGTGAAGCTGATCTTCTTTAACTTTTCCACTCATTAGCGATGGTATTCGAGTATCTTCCCAGCTTTCTTTAAGGCCGATAAAAGTAATGCAGGCGTAAAGCAGGAAGGATGCATTAAATAAGGCGAACAACCCATGAGTCATAATCTCTACATTGATATCACCCAATATGATGTAGGCTTCGTAAAAGCCTAAACTGGTGTTAGCTAACCAGCCTATCAATATTAGGACAAGCATATAAGTAGAATAAATATATATAGGATCAGCGGCCGTTCGAAGCTGCACCTTGGGTGTACGACCAAAGGGGATTTTCATGCCGGTAATCCCCTGCTGGATGGACTTTAAAACTCCACCTAAATTGATGGGTATCAACAAAAGGTTTAGAGCGTACACTTTAAAAAAGTCAGTTGCTCGATAGCCACATAGCTGAATGTCCCGACAGTAGAGGAAAAAGTAAGGCAAGCAGGTTAAAGGAAGCCAAACCGTATCGATCAGCGAAGCAAAGGGTGTTGCTAACAGTATCAGCAACGCAACATTTACAAAAGCGATGGAAGCAAGGTAGTGGATTCGAAAAAAACCTTCTACAAATTTTTTAGGTGACCAGGGCCAACGTGCCAAATAACGCATCAGCTTAGGCAAGATAATGAGACCACCGTTTGCCCATCGCCGACGCTGAATAAGAAAAGACCCATAGTCTGGCGGTGTTGCGCTGTAGGCCAAACGCTCGGGATGGTTGTGCAGCCCCCAACCTTTTTCAACTAGATCAATACTAGACTCAGTGTCTTCAATGACTGTACGATCATGGATGTAGTGATTGATTTCATTGCCGTCTTCCATACTGGTTTGAACAATGTCCTCTAAAGACTTCATTCGAATCAGCGCATTAGCACCAACCCAATAAGTGGCGCCAAAACCAGTAAACCCTTGATGGATAATATATTGGATATCTGTGGTAATGCCTGCAACTCGCTCTAAACTCCCTTGTGCATCTGGAAAGGCACTATATGGCGTTTGAATCACGGCTGTTTTGGTATGCGCCTCAGCTTCCATCAGAGAAACAAGCTTGTCTGTATATTGGGGCAAAATCAGACTATCTGCATCAAGTGTAATAATATAGTCTGGTTTGGCCAGGGTCAGTGTCGCATTCTTTTCATCTGTAGGCTTGAGAGAAATACCAGCTTTGGATTGTTCTTCAACCAAGCTTTTTCCCAAGAGGCCAATGTAGGTATTTAAATTCATCGCCTTGTTAGGCTCATGGGAAAAATTGCAATACCTTTTCCTTTCAAAGCTACTAATGTCTACGGAGAAAGTAGAGACCAATGTCGTGTAGTGCTGCCTTAGTGTGCGGATGACCGGATGATGAGGCTGAACCTTGCCTAATGCGCTGGCATGTGATATTTCACCTTCACATTCTTTGACAAATTTTCTCGCCCGCTCTACATGACGTTGTAAAATATGATCTTTGAACAAAGCTGTGTGAGGGTCGTTGGCAGCATATCCGTATTGATATTCTTCAAACCAATGAGCGACTTCCTGCCACAAAGCCCTGACTAAAGACCACTCTTCAACAAGGTCGATGGAATTGTTTTTGCTCAGGTTCTGTAGAAAAATTGCTTGATGATTTTCCATGCTTTCCCTGGGCGCATCTAATAACTGCATGAGTTGACCCGGCAAATTTCGTGCAGCAACCAAGTCAGCCAGATCCTTAGCATTGCTTGGGTCTGGCGGATCATCGATTAATAACGTGATACGACGGTCTACATTCGTTTGAAAAGCTGCAGACAGGAGCGTCATTTTTATAATATCCAGCTCTTCTTTATAAGAAGGCACCAGCACTGTGACTAAAGGGCGGTTCGCATCATCCATTAGCGCTTCTACATCATGCTCATGCGAGCTCGCAGAGCGCAGATATTGCTTGCGTCTAAAAATATAACCCAGACGGGTTAATTTGTAGAGCAGACTGCCGTAAAAGAGTGACAAGACTAACAGATTAAACACTATTGTGGCTACTAGCCTACCCCATTCTTCTTCTTTAACCTGAAGCATCACTGAAGGTAATTGTTCAGCCAAAAAGAAACTTAAAAAGGTAATGCCGAGAACTAAACCAAATAAGGTCAGTACAATTTCACGCTTCCTAACCCAAAGGTCTTCATTAATACTACGAAAATTCATAAGATGCCTACAACAAACAACAGGCTTATTCGGTTATCAAAAACCAACTCGCCATCAAACACCATCTAAAAATAGACTAGGTTAACCGACGATTTAGTTTATAACCTTAAACAGCATAATTAATAAAACGCGAGCGAATATAACACAGACGATAAAACCATTTCAAACAGAATGCATCTTATCTTGGCTTCCGTTCTTTAGCACTGCATTTTGGTTCTAGCTTAGCGTTATCAGGGCGGGGCCCTATCAAGTCTACTCACAGTAAAAGAATACGCACTCATTTAAAGCAAAAATACCATTTTTGAACCCTTACTTTTACACAGACCTAATATTCGCTGCCTTGTAATAATGGGCACTGCTGAACCGAAGCGCTGAAGCAGAGAATGTGGTAGAAAAATGCGTTTACATCACTAAAACAGATAGGTGTGATCATGAATTTATATATCCGACTTTGCATCGGCTTATTAGCGCTCAACACTGTTTCTTTGTCGCATGCAATTGAAGTGGTTTTCTTCTGGGGTAACAACGCCACACCCTCCATCGATATTAGCGGCCGTGATTGGGTGACACCCAGCCCGACCTATATGTCCGCTGCAGCTAATGCTCGCTACGGTCGGCTCGGAGCAGGCGATTATGCATTTGATCATGTTGCAATTCCCGATGGCGAGTCACTGAGTGCAGTCGTATTAATGAAGCCTTATGGCAGTGACGCTTTATGTAACGTACGCTATGTCTATGAGACGCTTTGCTATAACCGCTTTGGAAATCGCCAGAATACGCGCTTTTTATATTTTTGGGCAACGGCCAAGGAGGATGAGGCAGATCTATTAAGCTATGGCCGAGTAGGTGTGCATGGTGGTTTACCTGCTTTATACCAATTCGGAACATATCAAGAAGGTGGCGTTAGCCAGATTGCAACAGGGCTTTACGATGTCTACTTAGGTGAAGCTGCAACTACTGAAAGTAGCGTCCAAGTACAGCAATCAGATGTACATGGTAGTAACATTAACTGTAACCCTCTTTGGTGGTACGCTGGTCGCGTGCGAGTGCAATGCAATCATCGATTTGGCTACCCGGTAGACAGCGGCTTTCGTTTGATCGCTGCTTCAGGGCGCAAACGCGCCAATCACAATCGTGCTTTATTCGATGTGGCTACCCAACGCCTCTATGGTAGTAGACCACGTTTAGATAACAGTTTTAGCCAGGCGTCTGACAACTCGCTACAAAGTGTTACCCGTACTAGATTAGGCCATTACAGAGTAAAGCTAGGCCCATCTGCAAGCACCGAAGGCCATGTACAGGTCACCTCAATGGATTATAACGGAGCCGAATGTCATGTAGTGGGATTTGGGAGCGGCTATGCCAATATTGCTTGCACACGCAATGGCGTTAATGTAGATGTTCCTTTTACAATGATGGGCGCCACACCCTTGACGGGCACTATATATCCACGACCTTAAACTAGCAAAATTGAACTTGCCTTCCA
>JAYPYM010000259.1:1107-5923 GCA_038135915.1 Gammaproteobacteria bacterium | reverse complement strand
GTGCGTATTCGGCGCCGAACCAATACCAACCGTGAAAAGACGGCTATCGCCAATATTCCTTACAATCTGCTTAAATAAAGCTTCTTCATTTCCTACACTACCATCCGTGATGAAAACAACCTGGCGTATATAGACACCAGCGGTTTGATCACCCAATGCAAGCTCAAGTGCATCAGCTATGTTAGTCCCACCATTAGCACTAATTTTTTGTATATAGGCAGTTGCTTGATTCAAACTTGAAGTGTCAAATTCAACTGCATCAGGAAATAAAGTCTTGGCACTATCAGAGAAAGAAACAACATTAAAGCGGTCACCAGGTTTCAAACGGCGTAAACCCTCGAGTAACGCTGCTTTAGCCTGCCGAATCGAAACACCACTCATAGAACCTGATGTATCAATCACAAATATCATCTCTCGAGGCAGGTTTTGAATATGTCTAGCTTCCAAACTTGGTAACAGCATCACTAGGTGATAGTCATCAACCAGCGTTTCCTTGAACACCGCGGCATTGACTCGTTTATTTAGCTCTGGTTTCCAACGCAATACGATATCTCGATTCATCAGCTCACTTTGTTGCTGAAAACTGATATGGTAAAGGCTACCTTCTTGCTTTCGGTCAATCGGGTGATACAGGCTATGTATGTATGCCAAAGGGAACCCAGCATCAATCTTTGCCGTCATTCTCAAGGGGGGTGCTTGGTTACTTGGAGACATGACCGGGAAAACATCAAGATAATCCTCTGTTTTTTCTGATACACTGAGCCAACCGGTTTTTGGGTCGACACCGCTTGCTAGTGAAACTTGTTGAGGCGTGCTTTGTTTTTCATCATTCACTTCGGTTTGCCCGGTAGAAATAGGAGCCTGATCAGCCTTAACTGGTGGAATATACCTAGGAGTAATCGTGGTAGGAAAACGCAAGCTAAATTCGCCATGATCATACTCTATTGTTTCAACATAGTGAATTTCGACTGTAATGGTCTCACCAGGGCCAATATTTGCGACCTTATTGGTGAACATATTAGGCCGCTGTTGACTCACCAAGCTGGCTCGCTTGCCCTGACGTTTCGCTTGCTGGTAAATTTTTTTGGCCTCACGCTTTTCTTTAATTTCTCCAATAATACGGCGCTCTCCCACAAGCATGACCATACGATGAACAGCCGCCTGTTCAGGTAGGGGAAATTGATAGCGCCCTTCCACCCACTCCTGACTGGGATTGCTGAAAGACTGTTTCAATACCACACTAGCAGTCAATCCACTGACTTTGATATCCAGATCTGTTTCCAAAAGTGGGGCCCAAAAAGCTTCACCTGACATATTTTGTAAGATCAACTCACCCTGGCTTAACACTTCTTGGGGTTCATATTTAACCATTGACTGCTCAGATTCCTGTGCAAGCAAAGGGTGAGCCCCTATAATAGTCCATAGCATCAACAAAACTTGGGCTAAGGCCGGCATCATGCGCCGCTTCTTTTTATGGCGCTTTGGTAAATACAAACTGGATTTTCTATTTTCTAGCATATTCTTCATCATCTACTCCTCTTTAGCCCACTATTTCTTTTATTAAACCTCAATGAAAGAGCACTTTTAGGCCGGTGAAATGGCAATAAGATGAACAAATATGGCGAAATATGGCAAAGCCCTTGTTGTTAAAGCTGCGTAATACTACTCTTGTTAAAAAATTAACGGCCTACAGGGGAGCACCAAGTGTGACTAAAACCATTGCCATCGTAGAGGATGAAGACGCCATTCGTGAAAATTACCGCGATGTTTTTTCTAGACACGGATTTAACGTGGTCACATATGCTGATCGAAGCAGTGCTATGACAGGGTTTCGTCAACAATTGCCGGATCTTGCAGTGATCGATATTGGTCTAGGCGATGATATCGAAGGTGGCTTTGAACTATGTCGAGGGTTACGTGGTTTATCAACACAATTACCAATCATCTTCCTTACCGCCAGAGATAGCGAGCTAGATATTGTTTCTGGCTTACGCCTAGGCGCCGATGACTACCTAACAAAGGATATTAGCGCCAGCCAGTTATTGGCTCGTATCGCCGCATTGTTTCGCAGAGTTGAGGCCATGCAGGCACCAGAAGAATCTGAAGACATCATCGAGCGAGGCTTGCTTGTTTTGAATATGGAGCGAATGACGGCATACTGGTCTGAGCAACCGGCGGACTTAACCGTCACCGAGTTTTTTTTGGTATACGCCTTAGCCAAACATCCAGGCCATGTTAAATCTCGCCAGCAATTGATGGATGCAGCACAAACTGTACTTGACGATAACACCATTACCTCACATATAAAACGCATCCGTAAAAAATTCTCAGCACTAGACAAAAACTTCAACGCGATACAAACAGCTTACGGTATGGGATATCGTTGGCATATCGATGAAAGCACAACAAGTAGCTAACACTCGGAAACGTAAAGGCAATTCTTATGACCCTGCGCCGTCAACTCATGTTTATTATTCTACTCACACTAACACTACCTTGGGCAGGTTGTGAGTATGCACGTGAGCTTGAAATTACTTTACGAGACAACCAAATTAACACATTAATGGAAATTGCTCATAGTGCCAGTCAACAGTTATCGACACAGATGGATCAAGCTGCTCAGGGCAAGGTTTCCGTGTATGCTACTGAATTAAAATCCCCTGCGATTCTGGACGGTTACGCCGATGAATGGCAAGCAGTCGATGCTCATAGTTTTTCTGTACAGCCACGGTCTAAAAACAAGCACAAAAAAGAGATCTTAGTACGCGCCGGTATATTTCATCGACGCTTATACTTGTTTTTTTCCATCCCAGATGGTTCCATTAACTACTACAACCCAACACTTGCAAAAGATAATGGTGACCGGCTTTATCTGAAACTTTGGGGACCGGATCAAACCAGCAAGCACGTGCAATTGACTACCAGCGCCCCAGGGGCTGTCAATGTTAGGGGAGACGAACAATTAACCGCTAACATAGAAGGTAGCTGGCAAGAAACAGCCACGGGCTTTTCAATTGAAATAACCATGCCTATTGATATTTTTACTGGTGAAGTACAGTTTGTTTATACTGATGCTGATGCAACGAATGTTGAAACGCACTATGCATTACCTCGAGGAAAAGTAATCATTCCAAACAGCCAAATAAAGAACACCTTGCAAATTTATTCGCAGCCAACCAGAGACCTTTATGTTATCAACACAGGAGCGTGGGTCCTTGCGCATATAGCACCCAACCATGCCAATCATTTTCCTGATCATCAAGACAGCTACTCAAGCCAAGGCGAAGACGAAGCCTCTTCGTTACAAAAGATCTTCGATGGATTGGTCACCCAATTCTACCGGTTGATCCTTAGCGACAACTCCTTTAACAAAACTGCCAACATAGGCCCTAACAAGGGCCGTCTTACTCAATCATTTATTGATCCCCTATTATCTGGTGAACCAATGGGGCACTGGCAACAACACAGACTATCAGAGGCCATTATCACCGCAGGGTTTCCAATTTTCGACCAGCTTAACCCATCTAAAACAATAGGTGCGGTCATACTAGAGCAAAAAAGTGAAGCCATTTTATCGGTAGAAAACCAAGCTATTTCTAGACTATTTCGTTTAAGCTTTGCAGCAATTGCTATGATAACACTAGCCTTACTGGTATTTTCCGGCATCCTGTCTATGCGAATCAATCAACTAAGCAAAGCAGCCAAACAAGTTTTGAGTGCTGATGGAAAATTTTCTGCAACGATTAATACCTCTTCCATGCAGGATGAAATTGGCGACTTGAATCGCAGCCTTGTTACGCTACAAAACCGCTTAGGCGAGTACACCCACTATTTAAAGACACTAGCATCTAAGCTTTCACATGAATTGCGAACGCCATTGGCGATTGTAAGGAGCTCGCTCGAAAATCTAGAACAATGTGAGAATATGGATGAAAAATCAAATATCTATTTACAACGCGCAAACGAAGGCCTAGATCGCTTAAGATATATTGTTATTGCAATGAGTGCAGCCACTCGCGTGGAACAAAGTATTTCGAATGCCGAAACTGAAGTCATTGTGCTAAACGATAACTTACGAAGCCTAGTGGAAAGCTACAAACAGAATGCCAAGCACCATACCTTAACAGTAAGCCTGCCAGAAAGCAGTATCAGTATCATGGGTAATAGTGAGTTAATAGCGCAAATGCTCGATAAGCTGTTTGAGAATGCACTTGAGTTCACACCCATGGGTAAGACTATTCATTTCGCTCTTGAAAAGGATGGGGATCAAGCTCTTCTGACTGTTAGCAATGACGGACCATTATTACCAGACGTGATGCAGCAGCATTTATTCGACTCACTGGTATCATTCCGAGATACCTCCGAGGACAAAGCTCACCTTGGCCTGGGGTTACATATAGTCAAGCTCATTGCTGAATTTCACGGTGGCAACGTTTATGCCAAAAACCGAGAGAATAACAGCGGGGTCATATTTACGATTAAGCTACCTTGCTATATGACAGCTTAAAAGCCTTTCTTCTGCTTCCTAAAATAACTTCTTGTCCAACGCTCCCAAAGATACCCTCCCTCATCTTTTCCAGTCAATACATACTCAAGGTCATGGTCATTTTTAACTAGCCAAAGCATCCATGAAGCCGCATAGCTTAAACCGCCAAATAAAATCTCATCACCGATATGTAAAACCTCAACCTCTGAGGGAAGCATAATGATTTTATTTTCTCGCTTAATGAGTAGAGGAACACAGGGTAAAAATTTGTCTTTTCTGTAAGGATGATACATAAGATGCCGCAAAGTGAGCTTTCGATCTGCTCTAATT
>JAYPYM010000259.1:0-1096 GCA_038135915.1 Gammaproteobacteria bacterium | reverse complement strand
CATGTTTGATTCATCTAATTGCAAAGACCAACTATCCAATTCTTTATTACCAACAATTTCCTCTAAACGCTCAGTCAGCGACCGACACCAACTTTCTTCCATCGACGACAACCGGTTGATAAATTCAATCAATAGCGGCGTCTTCAGTATGGCGAGAATATGATTCGTAATAATACTTTTTGGATCCATCACCATATCTACCGAAGCCGCCTCAAAGACACTCTGGTTTAGGTGATGGTTTTGCCTTGCAATCATAAAGAGTTTGGGGTTTAGCTCCCTGGCCGTCATGATAATGGAGAGATTATTCGCATCATCCGCACTACCAGCAATGATACCGACTGCCTCTGTTATATTTGCCTCTAACAATGTATCTGCCTCAGTACCCAACCCGTCTACATACACATCTGGATAGGCTAAGCCACGCTCTTCAGGCTCCGGCTCAATGATAACAGTTTGAATACCCTGTGCATCAAAACGTTTTTTTAGCGCTTTTCCAAACCTACCATAACCACAGATAACCCAAGTACCTTGACTATTTGATGGCATGGCTGGTACCGCTCGATGTGCTGGACTCACTAGCCAGTCATAGATAAGGTGTTGATAAGGGTGATGAATAGCGCTATCTAAGTAATCTGAAAAAATTTCAAAGGGGTCCAAAATATGCTCTGTACCAAAAGACGCAAGATTCCTCGCGTATGCTTGTGAAGCAACACGACTAATGACCAAACGCCCCGGTTTTAGTAATTTACTTGTAATTGCAATTGATAGGTTTGCATGGTCATCATTCGTCAAACATATCATACCGATACAGTTTGAGCCCTCAATACCTGCATCATTCAAAACACCGGGATCAGAAGCATCTCCACAAATACCTGGCACATCAAAAGGCAGGTTATCTAACTCTAATGCTTCCAAACGATGGGCATTGATATCTATGACCACACACCTTATACCCCGTTTGGCCATCTTCTCAACTACATTACTACCAGTTAAGCCATACCCACATATGATGAAATAAGGTTCTCTGCCAGCGTTGACACGGTATCGAAATCGGCCGCGTTGTAATAGTCGGATAAAACTTTCATCTCGAAATATA
>JAYPYM010000258.1:4105-5950 GCA_038135915.1 Gammaproteobacteria bacterium | reverse complement strand
ATACTCAGTGCTTCGTCACACTTGGTCAGTATTGCAGAATGTATCTTTAAATCTTGAAAGCACTTAATACTTTGCGTTTGCACATTCATTTGATGTGTCGATGGTAATACCAACAAAGGCTTTAGATCTGATACATTCGCAATGGTATCGCGCAGATTTTTGTTTCTAGCTGCATTCCTAAACGTAAACCCGGAAGTATCAATCAATATTAGGTCAAACTGATCTCGTTTTCTCATAAACCTTAGTAAGTCATGATTTGTTTCAATGACTTCGATTGGTACCTTGAGTATTTGACCTAACATATTTATCTGCTCTTTAGCTCCAACCCTAAACGTATCCATACTTAAGATAGCTATTCTTCGAGCATCTTTTTGTAATATGTATTTCGCTGCTATCTTCGCAAGCGAAGTTGTTTTTCCTGCACCAGTTGGACCAAGAAATACATAATAACCTGGCTCTTCAATCACATTTGGGCCTGGTAAATAAGAATCTTTTTTGAGAAAATGCGCACTAATCTCCCACACTTGGTGTGAAGCTAGCTGATGAATTGATTGCTGAGTTCTAGCATCTGTTGGGAAACTTGAATTAAAATATTGAATTGCCTCATCAGTAAACTGACGACTAAATCCAAGTTTATTGAATTCACCAAATAGTTGCTGCATAGAAAGATCATCGCTCTTTTTCGGCGGAATTAAATTCAACTTGTCAGCAGTACTAGCATTCGTACCTGCGACAGCCATAAACTCTTGAAGCATTTTTTTCAACTCGCTGATATCACTGGATACCTGCGCGGGACTGGATACACCCTGCACGATTGATACCTCTGAGGATTGGCGATTTTCTAATGGGGCTTCTGGTACAACTAAAGTCGACGCCTGAGATCGTTCAGCACCTTCGGAGCCGATACGCTTGTTTGCAAAGCTCGACTTCATCAAAGCCATTTCCTCTTTAATGCCTTTTATTTCCTCACCCAGAGCCTTGAATAGCAAGTTTTCATTTGGTTTTAGTTTTAATGGTTCTATTGCCCCGCGCCCTGAAGGTATTGCCGATCCAAAATCCTTTGTCAATGCTATCTTGTCTTGAAACTTATGATTAGATTGATGTAGTTCTGGCTTACTTGGAATAGTATTTTTCTTTTTCTGGACAGTGAGCCCTGTTTTGTTTGTTGTGCTCGTTCCACTAGCCATGCCTGATTGGCTAAAGGATTTGATAATCATTTCAGCCTGCTCATCCGTGAGATCCAAACCGTTTTTGGCGGTAGACGGCATATCTCTCACATTGGCGGAGTTGTTGTTATGTAGGCTAGAAGTGGTAGGCTGAACACTGTTCTTCGAGCTATCATATGACTGTGTGTTAAGCTGCGTGTCCGACTGAGCTATAATTTCAATCTTACCTTGTTTAAGGCGTCTATTTGATATAATGATTGCGTCCTCACCAAGGTCATCCTTTACCTTCTGCAAAGCCTCTTTCATACTGTCGGCTATATACTTATTTGTATTCATCTAACTTCTCCACTTTTAACACTGAGATTTATGCCCTACCCCTGCATCGCATCATTAGTTGCAAGCAATAACTAGCCACTATTCACCACCTACACTCGCAACCACTGTAATATTTTTATCGCTAGGAATTTCGTTGTAAGATAATACGTGTATGTCAGGAAATATAGGATGCATGAACCGATACATCATGGGCCTTATTCCCGAAGATACCAACAAGATCGCTGGCATACCTGCCAACTCTTGTTTTTGCGCTTGTTCCAAGATTGCTTTCTGAACTCGATCGGCTAGGCTTGGTTCGATCACTGCGTCAGAATTGCTCCCACCGGCTTGTTTAGCATGTTGT
>JAYPYM010000258.1:0-4095 GCA_038135915.1 Gammaproteobacteria bacterium | reverse complement strand
AAACTAGGCTGTATGGTAATAACAGATAACTGCTCATCCACCTTCGACAAGTTTTGTACAATGAGCCTAGCCAAAGATTCACGCGCTACGGCTGTTAAATCATCTGGATTTTGACTACGATGCGAGGCATCTGCCATGGCCTCTGAAATACTTCTAATATCCCTAATTGGCACCTGCTCTCGTAGTAGGTTCTGTAATACACGTAGAATTGTACTTAACGGCAATGGTTTCGGTGTTAAGTGTTCTACCAACTTCGGCGCAGTCTTCGCCAACTGTTCCATTAGCTTCTGTACTTCCTCATGACCAATTAACTCATGGGCATGTTTTTGCATCAGGTGGTTTAGGTGCGTCGCAATTACCGTACTAGCATCTACAACAGTGTACCCAAGGGTTTGTGCTTGTTCTTTTTGAGTTTCTTCAATCCAAATGGCATCTAATCCAAAAGCAGGATCTTTGGCATCAATACCTTGTAGCTTTCCAAACACCTGACCTGGGTTAATTGCTAAATCACGATCAGGGTGTATTTCTGCTTCAGCCAGCGTCACACCCATTAAAGTCAAGCGGTACATATTTGGCATTAACTCTAGATTATCTCTAATGTGAACAGTTGGTACTAAAAATCCTAAATCCTGAGACAGCTTCTTCCTCACACCCTTGATCCGAGCTAACAGCTGACCACCTTGTGCTTTATCTACCAACGGAATAATCCTATAACCTACTTCCAGCCCTATTAGATCGACTGGTTGCACATCATCCCATCCCAATTCTTTCGTAGCAGCTAAATCAACACCATCCGGGTGAGCACCCTCGACTCTTTGGTTTGATGCGTTATCTGAGCCATCGTTTCGATCAGACATTTTTGCACTTGCAAGCGTATCCATCACTGCTTGTTTTTCATTTTTATTTTTTATGACAACAGACAAATAACCACAAACAATTGCGAAACCCAAAAAAGCCATATGTGGCATGCCAGGTATCACACCCATAATACCCAGAATGAGTGCAGCGACACCAAGGGCTCGATGGTTATTAAACATTTGACTGAATACCTGCTTACCCATGTCCTCCTCACTATTAACACGGGTAACCATGATAGCTGCAGCGGTCGAGAGTAATAAGGATGGTATTTGAGCAACCAAGCCATCACCAATTGTTAACAACGCATATCGTTTCATTGCATCTGCAAAAGAAAGATCATGCTGGGCAATGCCAATTGCTAGGCCACCAATAATATTGATGATCAAAATAAGGATGCCTGCTACTGCATCACCCCTAACAAATTTGCTGGCACCATCCATTGCACCATAAAAATCTGCTTCCCTACTAATTTCTGCTCGTCTTTTACCTGCCTCATCCTGCTCTATGATGCCCGCATTCAAATCTGCATCAATCGCCATTTGTTTTCCCGGCATCGCATCTAATGTAAAACGAGCGCTCACCTCTGAAATTCGACCAGCACCCTTGGTAACAACAGCGAAATTAATAATGACTAAAATAGCAAATACAACAATACCCACTGCATAATTTCCACCTACTACCACTTCACCAAAAGCTTCTATTACCTTACCCGCTGCACCTCCACCGGCATGACCATTCAATAGCACAACTCTTGTTGAGGCTACATTCAGCGCTAGCCTCAAGAGAGTTGCAACCAGTAAAACCGTTGGAAATACCGCGAAATCCAATGGTCTGAGTGTATAGATTGAAACCATTAGCACAACCAACGCGAGCGCAATGTTAAAAGAAAAAAGCATATCTAATAACAATGGAGGAATCGGTAACGTCATCATTGCTAAAATGACGACTAAAAAGAAAGGTGCACCAAGCTGAACTCTAAAACCAGGGTTATTCGCTACTTCTGTTGCCGCCATACGTTTTTCCAGTCAAACCTAGTATTGTTTCATCACAACAGCGTCAAAAATAAGTCGATTATTTTACAATAATTGTTCAAAATTAACGCTTATCATAGGTACTGCAAATTAATTACCAACTCTGCTCGAAAACTGGCTCACTATACGATATCAAAAAGGTTAGAAAACGAAACAAAGGGTATAAGAAGAGAACAAGCATGCTCTGTTTAAAATAGCTGATACGCTTGTATCATGCTCTTAAAATTAGAAAACAAGCGTCAGATGTCGATGTCGATGTCGAAAGAAAGAAAGAGAGAAAGAGAGAAAGAGAGAAAGAGAGAAAGAAAGTATGATCACCGTTTGTAGTCCTTACCACAAAACTCCTCCACCTCAGCATAAAGCTCATCAATGATTTCTGCGCTTTCTATTTCCAGTTTAAGATCATTCGTTTTCTTGGTCTTACGATTGACCAACCATGATTTAATATGTTCATTCATGTATTCTTCCATCTTTGGATCTTGCAAAAAAGCCTTTGCACATTTTTTATGTACTACCCAATAAACCAGCGCATGATCTTTCGCGTCATCTGAAATGTCCTGACTAACGCAATATTGATCTATCCGATTAGTATATTCATCAACCATATTGGGTCGATCTTTATCATCAACATAAACTAAATCTGCATCATCATAGATCAATATCCAAGAAGGAAAAAAATGTTGAGTACCGTCAAATTTAATGGGCCTTTCTAATTCCAAAACAACCATCTGCCTATGAGCATGATAGCAATTGTTTAGGCGATCTAAACGCGACTGTTCCTCCGCCTCTTTTTTCGCTTTTTCTTTATCTTTTAAGGAATCCAAACGTTTTCCAGCTGCTTCAGATTCTTCGAATAGCGTTTTCAAAGCCTTATGCTCTTTGTTAACTGAACTATTAAAACGGTTTGATTCCTCAAGCTCAACCTTCTCATGAGCGGCCCCATTTTGCGGCCTGTCACCATATTGCGTATTACCATCTTCATCAATCCACTGATAAATTTCAGCATGAACCCGAGAAGCGCTCAATGTATAAAAGAACATAATAGCAAGCATTAACTTTAACAAAAATACGTGATATGCCACCTTCTCAACCTCAACCTCAACCTCAACCTCAACCTCAACCTCAACCTCAACCTCAACCTCAACCTAGGGTAAACCAGTAACGCCTCTACTCATTAAAAAGCATAATATTCGTATTCAAAGTATTGAGTCTAGACCAATGTAAACAAACTGGACCATCTACCATGGAAACAAATTTAGGCACGGCTAAAGCCATCATACGCACAATTGTGTTATGTTAAATTCCAATATTGATTAACCTAAAGTGTGATGAGATGAAAGATGATGATATCGTTTTAAAACGTATGCGCTGGGTAACACTGAGCTTGGCATGCTTTTTTATCATATGGCTGCTCTTTTCATGGATGGAAAGACATTTGTTTAACACCAGCATAACTCCTAGAGCCATCACTGCGCGCGGGGAACTGGCCGCTGATGAAACGTCAACGATTAACATTTTTGAGCAAGCCAGCCCTTCAGTGGTCTTTATATCTACCCATAAAAGAGTCAGAGACTTTTGGACACGTAACGTGTTTAGAGTACCTCGTGGCAACGGCTCGGGATTCGTATGGGACGCATTAGGCCATGTAGTCACCAACCATCATGTCATTCAAGGTGCATCAGGGGCCAGTGTACGCTTGAATGACGGTCGTAGCTACAATGCTGTATTGGTAGGCGCCAGTCCAGCGCATGACTTAGCTGTATTGCGTATCAACGTCGCCTTTGACAGGCCGCCCCCAGTCCCTATTGGGACCAGTTTCGATTTAAAAGTGGGGCAAAAAGTTTACGCAATTGGCAACCCTTTTGGCTTGGACTATACCCTCACAAGCGGGTTAGTATCAGCTTTGGATCGATCACTACCAGGTGAAAATAACACGACAATCGACCACTTAATACAAACTGACGCTGCGATTAACCCAGGCAACTCAGGTGGTCCCTTATTAGACAGTGCAGGTCGGCTCATCGGTATCAACACTGCCATATATAGCCCTTCTGGGACTTATGCAGGCATTGGCTTTGCTGTACCAGTCGATACAGTCAACAGAGTCATTCCTCAACTGATTGATAAAGGCCAATACATTCGGCCAGCACTAGGCATCATTGTAGATGAGGGGCTGAACGCTAAAGTGACTGAGAGGATAGGAGTT
>JAYPYM010000257.1:5186-5950 GCA_038135915.1 Gammaproteobacteria bacterium | reverse complement strand
CTCTACTTGCTGCTCTACTCGCGAAATCACCAAGCCCCATGTACCACCCCTTTTGTTAACCTTTAGTTCGAATAGATGCATAATACCACTTAGAAAAATACGACAGTGTAGCAATATGTTATCAAATGTATAAAATTACAAATGCATTTCTTTCTTATTCCAATAAAGGCCTCAAACACTAGGCTTTGTGAGCGGTTTAGACTTTACAAAAACACAACAGACAAGCAAGCATCATATTGATACTATCCTGCGCAACTACTAATAAACGAAAAAATTATTTTAGACATTTATACAATGATAAAAAATTTACAGCGATTAGTTACAAGCCTTCTTTATATTCTGATATGCACACAGCCTAGCTGGGCACTTGCCAACGATGTAATTCGAGTTGGTTTTGTCTTTGATATGTCAGAAGAAATGACTGACTCAGAAAGAGATACCTTAATTGAACAACTGAACAACGCGATTGAGCAGTCTAACCAGCTCACCTACAACCCACTTGGCATTGAACTGCAGGTGTCTTTTGAAATGTTTGAAAATACGCATATCCAGCGTATTGGTTTCAAACCTTCTGAGATTGTTTCGCAAGCCAGATCATTTACTCACTCAATTGTAAGCATTATGGATGACACTAAGACTGATGTTATCTTTTTTGTATTGCCGACGCTTGGTGGTGTTTGTGGCAGCGCAGAAATCCCCCACCTAGTGGAACATTTTGATTATCGTTTCCTAGTGGGTACCATTAAAAACTCCTGTGTTAATGC
>JAYPYM010000257.1:0-5176 GCA_038135915.1 Gammaproteobacteria bacterium | reverse complement strand
CAGATGTGCTAAGCCATGAAATGGGTCACTTATTTGGCGCACACCATGATGAAGAACACGATTCTAACCGATATATTATTAAAGAGGATGCGCGTGGTTGTATTCTTGACGGCACAGAAAACAAGCAGGGTTCGCTGATGTCTTATGCATCTGAGCGTAGTGCATCATTCTCAACACCTGAATATTGCGGCACAGACTATCACGATAACGAACAACTCATTCGGGAAAAAGCGCCTTTACTGGCATCCATGTACGAGAGACATACAGGCAACTTTGAAGTGGGTGCGTCACCGGATTCAACAATCCAACTCGATACTGAAGCGTCGAATGACACCAACAGTGGAGACCAAGGGGTTAACGAAGGCAGTAGCGGTGGTGGAAGCATCGATTTCGTGCTGATGTTTGCAGCCATGTTCCTGCTTGGTATAAAAAACCGAAGAATCATATTTCACACCTTTCTAGAAACCCGTTAGGGGTCTTACCCAGGGGCCAAGCGCTTGTATTTCGGTAGGCAAATCTAACAACTTCTTAAAAGCTTGCTCTTTATCACCATACTTACCAGCAAGTACAATATACCAAACACCACCTGGATGCGGTAATTTCCATATCCACAATTTCTCTTTATTGGCATCGAACCGGCCAATAAACTCACTGGCTGCTTTTTGGCTTTTTGCAGTGTAAAGTTGAATACCAAATAGATCATCGTCAGCTAATAATTCGGTCACCGGGTATAGATCTAGGCTTTTGTTTTTCGCTTGAGGTTTATGCGTATGAACTGCTTGCTGATTAGACACTTCTTTTTTCTTAACCTGGTGAGATTTTCCAAGGCCTTGTTTTACCTTGGTCACTGGTTTTGTTTTTCCTGACTGAGCTCTGGGCAAGCTAGCGAGAATCTCGTTAACAGCCTTCATCTCTGGGCTTATGGCGGTTGCTTTATTTGGTGCTTTATTTACTGCTGTCATTGTTGTTTCTTTTGTTGTTTTTTTAGTTGCTTGCTTCTGTTCTGCGGCCTGTTTCATCTTAGATACTTTATTTAGAAAAATCTGATATGCAGCAGGATCTGCATAGTGTTCAAACGCTGGGTGATAGGCGGCATTGAGAGACTTCAAATGCCAGTTACTCTGTATGATGCCACTGACAATCAACTTGATCACTGCGGCTTCTATTGCATCTGTCACCACCACCTGCGCAGGATCATTTTGCGTAACCCCTGTTTCTAATTCTAATAATCTTTTATAACGAACAAATCGAAATAAACCGCCCATGACCTGAGTCGATACCAGTTTTCTTTGGGCTGTCACTGTATTAATAATTCTGCCGGTATTCACATCAACGGCACGTAAGCCAACCGTTACTTGATCCTCTCTATATTGGCTACTCGCACTTAAACCAAAATATTTGGCACCAGAACCACCCGTTTTTATGTTTGAGTCGTACGCCAGGATACCACCTTCAATAATGATATTGGCAGGCGCCAACGGGGATATGGTGGAATTTTTGACGATCTTCTCATTTGTCGCTCGGAGAATTTTACGTTCCGTCAATAGGTTTTGCAGCCCTTCTCGTTCTACCAAATTAAACCAACCGGACTCTCTTAGTGCTTTCATTAACATCGGCAGGGTGCCTTGTGGCATCGCGGTAGAAAAAGCGTTCGCTGGCTGTGGTTGATATTGCCCAGATTGATCTCGAAAGTTATAAACAGAAGCGACAATTTTGCCTCTCGGCATGGGCAGAGTGATCAAGTCATGATGAATGTCACTACTTTTTTCTTTTTCAATAAAGGCATCAACAGAATTGGCAGGGCCGGCGTGTTTCTTCGCTCGATCGTAAACTTTGTTTTGAAAATTTTCACAAGAAGATAGCAGTAAGATAGATATCAATATCAATAAATATCGAATAAAAAAAGTGTTTTTCTGTCCTACGACCTCAATCCCTGACATAACCCTATCGCAATTGATTGAATCCTATTTGATTAATCATTTCTCACTGTAAAGGTAGTGGACTCCCCAGTTAATCGGTCCACCGTAGAAATAGATACCGTACCATCGCCTAGATCGATAACTTCAATGATATAGTCTGATGTTTCCGTCACGCCTGGCAATAACTTACCATCTGAGTCTACTAATTGACTCGCCAAAGTATTGGTGATTCGGTTTAACAAAGACCGTTGCAACCGATCATTAAACTCTGACAGAGCTGATTCTTCATCCTCTAAGTCAGGATCCTCAATGGTATTTTGGGATTGCGCTGAATTCAGCAGGACAGCACCGTTTAACGGATTTCCGCCAAAAGAAGGGTTCACAGGTACATATACTAGTGACGAAGCAACACTTGCGTTTGTACAGCACATGATGGCGAGGATCATTAAAGCTTTAGTAGGCGATTTATTCATTTGCACCTAGTATTTCCTTTCATTTTTCACTGCCGAAATAGATAATAGCAACAAGATATTTTTCCGCTTCTAAAACTCAGTGTAATACAAATCGGGAGATCTTCGATGTTGATTTTGCATGACTTTCTGCGCAACATAATGACTAGCCGATTCAAAGGCTTTATCATCTAATTTGTTACGAATGGATAAATTTAAGGTATAAAGTCGAGTATGCTCATGAAAGATAAAAATAGCACTGGTTGATGTGCCCTTCCTTTCTTCTCGAATCACTAAGTTAGCATTCTTTGCTTGTTGCGAGTTTGATGCTTGTTGCCAGGCAACTAAGAATTTTTCATAGAACTCATTTCCTTGCACTGACCGAGTTTGGTTGATGACCAACCCACCTATTTCATCTGAACTCACTTGCGGTGCTAACCCTTGGGCAGATGACTGGCTTAAGCCAGTCATCATCACCAAACAAACACACAACATGTTTCTTAACAGGTTCATAAAATATGGTTACCTTAACTCATACTAAGGGTGATCCAGGGTTAGAAGCCTTGAGTCACCTGAACACTATTATCACTACCGTTCTGATTGACGTTAGTCAACTGATGATCACCATTCTGTGAAACGGAAGAAGAATTACCCAAACCTCGTTGGAAAGTGATAGAAACATTCTGAATACCAGACTGAGATGCATGAGCAAAGTTTCTCTCACCATCTTGATTAATATCGGCAATATTGCTTTCACCACCTTGGAAGCTCACTGCTTGGTTACCACTACCTACTTGCAATACATTAATCATTTGAGTGGTTTCTTCTTGCGCTAAGTCAGCTGAGTTATTACTGCCTAATTGCTCTAAGTTGAGTTCATTCTCCTGGCCATTTTGATAGGTTTCTGCAGCGTTACCATCACCAATTTGGTTCAATCTGGTGTTATCCCTAGTACCCAATTGAATACTATCGGCAGAGTTATCTATCCCTTCCTGATAAATATTCACTGTATTATCTAGACCATCTTGATGCCCTCCTGCAGAATGTCCATTACCCACTTGCAAGGTTTCTAATAGGTTGTTTTGACCATCTTGATGGATGTCTACACTTGATTCACTAGACTGCGTCTGATCTATGACCGTCAGGTTAAAGTCACCCCCCTGTTCACCGGTGACGGCATTACCGTGATTAAGCTGATTAATTTCTATGACATTTTGCTCGTCAGCAAATAAGTTTGTTGAAAAACCAATGACTACCATGGCTGCAAAAGGACGAATGTTCATGACTTTACCTCTAGTATGTTAAGAATTAAAAACCTTGTTCAATATGTGCTGTTTGGTCAAAACCATCCTGGACAAGTTCTACAGTCATTCCATAGCCTGCCTGATCCACAAAAACAGTGTTGTCTGCACCCCACTGTTCAATATGAATTTGGTTCTGAGTACCACCCTGATTCATGGTTGCTTGGTGGCCGGTACCCTCTTGTAAAAGATTCATTTCGTTGTTGTAGCCTGTTTGTTGGAGCGCCATATCATGGCCGTTGCCATTTTGTGCTAAGGCCATTTCATTCATGTAGCCATCTTGTTCGATGTTAGCAGTGTTTGCGATACCATTTTGTTGAAGGAACATTTGATTTCGATCACCCATTTGAGCCACAACCGCTTGGTTTTCGTCGCCCACTTGATCGATTTGAACCACATTAGTCATTGGATCATGACCTTCAAATTCATCAGTGAAGTTTTCATCACCCAGTAGGTCTGCTGCATTTGCTGAAACAGTGAAAAAACAGATCATCACCAGCGTGGTCAACGCTCTGAGGATGTCAATGTTTTTAAGGGAGGTCGGAAAGTTCACTGTTTATACCGGTACTTAAGATTCATGAATTCACCCAAACTTATTTGCAGTCAATGTGCCATATTTTTGGCGCTGGGAAATTTTGCGTTAAACAGGCACTAATCACCACATAAGGCGTGATCCAGAGCACAGATTTAAAATTTAAAAAAACGAACTGTGATGGCGTTAGATCTGGAAGGAGAATTGGTTCACAAAACTTACGCTTTGTAACATAAGCTATTTTAGTGACCGGTCAAATTATTGACGCAAAATGGCACATCAAGTGACACAAATTGCAATTTTGGAATATTAATTGTCACTTATGAGAATCATAATGACCTCTCATCAACCCTTCTTTTACACGTATTTAATCAGTGTTAACGGGATGTAAATGCTCTGTACACTTCATGTAAAGAAAGCGTACTGCAAACGACAATGGCTGAATAGCTCATATATTTAGCTAACTATCTTTATTCAGCTATCTTTATTCAGCTATTTAGGTCTGAGTAGCCATTCTAACATAATCACTTAAATTAGATATCGTTTTGATATATAATGCTTTGATTCCAACAAATAAATAAAAGTTAAAAAAAGAAAAAATACAAAATGTCTCCGCCACCAATCCAAACGGCCTCTGATGCACCGACGTTAGTGGCTGCTGATACCCCACCATCAGGCACCACTACTACAGAAGATATTCCGCCTCGTTCTGGATCCCCATTTAATCCCAGCAAATGGATGACCATGACCAACGAAGAACGCCAGAACCTCCTATACAAAATTAAAAGCAATCCAACAAATTTGGATAAGATACCAGATGCACTTAGGGCAGCAATGATCCCTGAAGCACTCAAATCTAACGGTTGGCTTTTGCAATTCTGTAGGCCAGAAGAAAAAACTGTAGAAAACATAATATATGCACTGTCCGGAGATCCGGCAACACAAGATAAAATTGGCGACCAAGGCGAAACACCA